>CAYOCI010000046.1:0-8627 GCA_964402415.1 uncultured Clostridia bacterium | reverse complement strand
TCAGTCCCTAAGGGGATAGGCAGCGACTTACCGTCTGCCGCTTACATGAAACACCCACCGTTTGAGGTGGGTGTTTCATGCTGCTTACCCGGCATCCAGGTGCCGGTTGTATGTTATACTTGGTTACAACGATGCAGATCCCTACCAAGCCGCTACAGGAGACAAACTATGAAAAAGACGGTTGTTGGTATCCTGGCTCATGTCGACTCTGGGAAAACAACGCTGGCTGAAAGCATGCTTTACCTATCCGGCCGCATCAGAAAGCTAGGCCGGGTAGACCACAAGAACGCTTACCTTGATACCTTTGAGCTTGAGCGTGCCAGAGGGATCACCATATTCTCGAAGCAGGCGGAGCTTACATTTGGAAACCTGAGATTGACACTGCTGGATACCCCTGGCCATGTTGACTTTTCCGCTGAGATGGAGCGAACCTTGCAGGTTCTGGACTATGCGATCTTGGTGATCAACGGGGGAGACGGGGTCCAGGGACATACGGAAACATTATGGAGATTGCTTGCCCAGTACGGCATACCGACATTCATCTTCATCAATAAGATGGACCTAAATGGAACCGACCGCGCGGCACTTCTGGCGGAACTGAAGAAGCTGCTCAGTGATGGCTGCGTTGACTTTAGCGAGGATCAGAACCCGGGCGAGCTCGCTGAGAGCATTGCCCTGTACGATGAGGCTCTGCTGGATCAGTATATCGAGAGTGGAGACGTAGGGAACGACGATATCATCAGGCTGGTTGCGGGCAGAACGATCTTCCCTTGCTACTTTGGGTCCGCATTGAAGCTGACTGGCGTCGAGGTGCTCTTAGGCGGATTGGAGCAGTATACGAAAAGTCGAGGGTATACCGACGAGTTCGGTGCCAAGGTCTATAAGATCACGCGCGACGAGCAGGGGAACCGACTGGCCCATATGAAGATTACTGGCGGGAGTCTGAAGGTGAAGACTCTGCTGTCGAGTCGAAAAGGGACTGAAAGTGATATCAGCACCGTCTGGGAAGAGAAGGTTGACCAGATCCGGATCTACTCAGGGGCCAGGTACGAGACGGTGGACGAAGTGAGATCTGGTGAGGTCTGCGCGGTGACCGGACTCAGCTGGACATATCCTGGGGAGGGATTGGGCGTCGAGATGGCGTCAGACCTACCGGCTTTGCAGCCGGTGCTGAGTTATCAGATTCGATTGCCTCTCGACTGCGACCCGCACACGATGCTAGCCAAACTGCGCCAACTGGAGGAAGAGGACCCCTTGCTCCATATCGTGTGGTCTGAGCAACTGAAGGAGATTCATGTGCAGCTGATGGGCGAGGTGCAGACTGAGGTCCTTAAGAACGTCATCCTGGAACGGTTTGGCGTCAGCGTGGAGTTTGGCTCCGGGAATATCCTCTATAAGGAGACAATTGCTGAACCGGTGGTGGGGGTAGGGCATTTTGAGCCGCTGCGGCACTATGCCGAGGTGCATCTCTTGATGGAGCCCACTGAAGCGGGAAGCGGACTTGTCTTCACTAGCGGCTGCAGTGAGGATGTACTAGACCGCAGCTGGCAGCGGCTGGTCCTAACCCATCTGGAAGAGAAGGACCATGTGGGCGTGCTCACCGGTTCGTCGATCACGGATATGAAGATCACCCTCGTTGCCGGTCGTGCCCACCTGAAGCATACCGAGGGCGGCGACTTCCGTCAGGCCACCTACAGAGCTGTGCGACAGGGGTTGAGAAAAGCAAGATGCGTCCTTCTCGAGCCCTATTACGATTTCAGGCTGGAACTCCCATCTGAATCGGTTGGCAGAGCCATGTCGGATCTCCAGCGTATGAGCGGGGAGATCAACCCACCTGAGCTCGATGGCGAGAGCTCAGTTCTCAGGGGATCTGCGCCGGTAGCTACCATGCAAGGGTATCATGAGGAAGTCACCACCTACACCAGAGGCCGGGGTCGGTTGTTCTGCACGCTGAAGGGCTACCTGCCATGCCACAATGCTGACGACGTGATCCAAGCTATCGGCTATGACAGTGAGGCAGATCTCGAAAATCCAACCAGCTCGGTGTTCTGTGCCAATGGAGCTGGATTCCTGGTTGAGTGGGACAAGGTTGAAGAGCACATGCATCTCGAGAGCACATGGCAGGTACCAAAGCCCGTCGTGGCCGCTCCTCAACCAGTTGTAGCCAAGCCCCGAACGCGTTTCGGATACACCGCGGAAGAGGAGAAGGAGCTTGAGGCGATCTTCATCCGTACGTATGGACCGATCAAACCACGGCTCCTCACCTCCCGGAGCGCCAGCGGTCAGCGCAACAGGAGCGTGGCCGAAGCCCCGGTAAAGCAGCGGCGTCCAGATATGGAGAAAATGGTGCCCAGGGAAGACTACTTGCTGGTGGATGGCTATAATATCATCTTCGCTTGGGATGAGCTAAGCGAGCTGGCCAAGGAGAACTTGGAGGCGGCCAGAAACCAACTGATGGATATTCTCAGCAATTATCAGGGCTACAGACAGGGAACCTTGATCCTGGTCTTCGACGCCTACAAGGTGAAGGGCGGAGTAGGCGAGGTCATGGACTATCACAATATCCACGTGGTGTATACCAAAGAAGCCGAGACGGCCGACGCCTATATTCAGAAGGTGACGCGTCAGATCGCGAGAAAACACCATGTGACCGTGGCCACCTCCGATGCGGTGGAGCAGCTGATCATCCTAGGGCATGGTGCACTGAGACTCTCTGCCCATGAGCTCAAAGAGGAGATCACTCGGATCAGTCGTGAGATCCGAAGAGAGTACCTGGACAAGCCAGCCCACGCCCGACATTCTCTGCGTGACCGGTTGGGTCACCTTCCAGGACTCATGAATAATGATGGGGAAGCCTAGTCTAGCCCGGTGTTTTCCTGTGATTGTGGACCAGGGGGCCGGGTTCTGCCCACCGAAAACGGCGGTTCTAGAGGCAGATCGGCCTTCGCCTCCCGCATCATCATAGTCATCAAACAACAACCCATAGTCAGACATTAGCCTGACTATGGGTTTTCCACATGGTAGTGAACGTTGGGGGTCTGTCTTAGGATACATCCGACTTGTATTAAGCACCCCTTAAGAGGTCCTGAATGTAGGCGCCAGAGGATACGGTCATCCGGGACAACTGAAGCACTGAAGGCTTGATCCCGTCAGTCTCTTAAGATCCCGATGGCTCGAACAGGAGCACCGTCTGCATCTTCATACTTCAGTGGCAGAGCAACAAAGGTGAATATGTCACTTCCCAGAAGCCCCAAGTTGAATAGATTCTCAACCACAACCATCCCGCTGGCGAGAACTCTGCGATGCAATGCCAGAGTGTTATCGGCTATCGGATCAAGCCCAATACTGTCCAGCCCTATCCCTTTCTTTCTGGTTTGTACTAGATAGTCTGCAATCTCTTCCGAAATAACGGGGTAGTCGCCATAGTAGGTCTCTTGACCCCAGAATCTCTCCCAGCCGGTTCGAAAGAGAAGGAAGTCTGCCTCATCTGCCCTGTCGCGGTTCTTCTCAAGATGAGCAAAATTGATCTTCCCGCCCGCCGGAACGTCGGTCGCATCAATCACAAGACCCTTCCCAACAAAACTCACCACGCTGATCACATCCAGAGCTGCACCATCTGGGAAGATGTGTCTAGGAGCGTCCATGTGCGTGCCCGTATGGGAATACATGCGTAGCAGTGTCTCTTTAAAACCATCCTTCTCGTATGTATTCGCTGGTGAAAGAACCGGCGGCTCTGTGCCTGGATATGCCGGCATAACAGCCGATATGGTATGTGTCAGATCGACAATCTTCATCGCGACTCTCCTTGCACATCCTGCAACGTATGTACGCCATCGGCCCGCCGCCGGCTGACGTCGGGGGAGCCCGATACTCCGGCGCGCAATCTACCGGCGAGAGACGCTGTGACCCCAATCACTCTTTGAGGCTGTGGATCGGGGTGAACGTGCCATCGGGATTGGGGCGGAAGACGAAATGCTCTTTCAGGTAGATGATATCCGGCCAGTTGACAGCCTCAAGCTCTGCCAGCACACAGGCCTTGGCTACGACCTCGGCACCTGCTGCCTTGGCGAGAGATTCGATGGCGTTGATCGACTGGCCAGTGGCGATGATATCGTCGATCAGTGCGACTCTGCGTCCCTTGATCCGCTCGGCATCACAGCCATCCAGGTACAGCTCCTGTCTCGTCTGTGTGGTAATGGAATAGACCTCATGAGACATTGGGTTTAGCATGTAGGGCTTGCGGCTTTTCCTGGCGACGACGAAGCCCTTGTGGCCAAGCAGCCGCGAGAGCTCATAGGTAAGGCACATGCCCTTCGCCTCAGCCGTCACCAGTATGTCGACCGCTGGCAACCTTTCGGCTAACTTGGGGGCAACAGCCTGGATCAGCTCTGTGTCGGACAACATGACAAAGCTGGCGAGCGCCAAATCTTCCTTGAGCTTGACAAACGGTAGCCTTCGTTTTACCCCATAGATCTCAAAATCAAAGTAGTCCTGCATAATTGGCCCCTTTTCAGATTGCTCTATTACACGAAACAATGCATATCATACAATACAGGACTCGACGAATATTGTAAAGCATCTGGAAAAGTAGCTGTGTGGACACGGAGGCTGGTCGTGGAGATGGTCCGTGTATCCACATGTTGCTCAGGCCCCACTAGGGGCTCGTGGCGCTATGGGCGATATATACGGGTAGTCAGACATAACGGGACACCCCACGCTTGGGGTGTCCCGCGGTGTTTGCGGAGTATGCTAGACGAGTGTGTTAGGCCGGTCATTCTCTTACGCATGACTTTCAACCGAGCTCGCTTCACAACGTACTTAGTAAAGGGCGAAATGCCGGTTGCTGGCAGTCTGAGTGGATCAGAGCACGGCTAAACCTTGTGCGCCCAGTTCTGGCAGCCCCTGAATTACCTGAAGTCTGTCGAGCCGGCCGTCATCATCGATGAGAAATACCGAGATCGAGCCTTGGTTACCGTTTAGTGCATAAAAGTTGCGTCCATCCTTGCTGATTCCGCTATCAATTGGCCCCCCGAAAGGCGTTCCGGCGGGAGTGCTGGTTACGCTCTCTCCAACGACCAGTGTGCCGTTGTCTTCGATACGATACAGAGTGACTGTGCCGCTGCCGGTGCTGGAGGTGTACGCAAAGCGTTCATCCGGGGTGGCCACAACCCAGCAGGTTGCCATCTGACCGTTGGGGACCGAACCGCTGATGGGGTCGAGTGTTCCATCCGTAGTGACAGCGTACGATGAGAGCGCATTGGCGCCCGCCTCCGCAACCAACAAGAGCCCTGTAGAGAGGACATAGCAGCCGAACGGTCCTGGACCGCTCGATTCGCTAACGATGGGTCCTGTCACGGTACCGTCCGCATTGACACGGAAGACGCTAAGGCGGTTGGTCGTCAGTTCAGACACAACGAGCAGGCTACCGCCGGGACTGAAGACAACACACGCCGGTTGGGCGTTGCGGGTGCTAAGTGAGTGTGTGGAACCGGGGATCTGGCTGAGATGTCCGTCGTCACTCAAAAGGAAGCCGGTGATGTTGGAAGCAAAGCTGTTGGCGGCGTTGCCCACATTGGAGACATAGAGGAGGCTGCCGTATGCAGCGAGGCTATTGGGCTGGGCGCCACCGGATGGCTGTACATCTATCAAGGTAAGTCCGCCGTTGTCCGCTAACCGGAAACTGCTTATACTGCCGCTGCCAGCGTTCACAGCGAAGAGAAAATTACCGTCCGGGGATAGGGAAAGGGACCCTTGCGATGCGAGCGGGTCGATGCCGTCTTGCGGTGTCGCAGATGAAACCTCCATCGTACCCGTGCCGCTGCCGCCTGTCGCATACGCACCCATGCGGGTGAGCGTACCGTTAACTTCTCTGCGGAAGGCGACAACCTCATTGCGTTCGTGCGCATTCGTCATGGCATAAACCATTCCAGTCTGACCCTCGTCTTCAAATCCACACATTGGGTGATCATCCTTTCCGAATCTCGCTCTTCGTAGCGATGGTGTGCTGGACCAATAACAAACAGGGAAATGGCCATGATACATCATACGCGGTAGCGTAGTAGGAGTTGCCACAAAGACCCACATGTTGCATCCTTAGCTGATCACCTCCGGCTATGCTGCTGTTCTCTTCAATGGGGGTATAGCATCGCCGATCAGTGTCTCCACTTCTAAATGACACAGACTGGCTCCAACACGAAGTTACCATAATATTCGCCTTGCGAATGTTATTGTTTGCCTGTACCCTTAGTCTATAGGTAACAGAAACAGGGAGCAGGAAAGGGGAACTAGCGTGTTTGGCTGCGATATTGGCATTGATTTAGGCACAGCTAACGTGATGGCCTGCGTGAAAGGCCGGGGCGTGGTATTGAGCGAACCCTCTGTGGTCGCTGTTGACAGCGAGAGCAACAAGCCTTTGGCCTACGGCCACGAGGCTTACCGCATGATTGGGCGGACCCCGGCGAATCTGCGCGCGATCAGACCCATGCGCGATGGGGTAATCTCGGATTATGAGCTCACTCTACAGATGTTGCGTCACTTCTTTCGTAAGGCGCTGCGTTTTCGGCTTGCCAAACCGCGGGTCATGGTCGGTGTTCCCTCTAGCGCCACTGATGTCGAGGAGCGGGCCGTACTGGACGCAGTCCGTGAGGCATGTGCCAGGGATGTCTACCTGATCGAGGAGCCGGTGGCGGCAGCTCTGGGCGCAGGGATCGATATCACTAGACCCAGAGGCAGCATCGTGGTGGACATCGGTGGCGGTACCACCGACGTGGCCGCGTTGTCGCTGGGCGGTATTGTGATCTCAGAGGCTGTGCGCACGGCTGGCAACAAGATCGATGAGGGCATCACTCGTTTTATGAAGAATGAGCACCAGATGCTGATCGGTGAGCGGACCGCTGAGGAGATCAAGATTAGCGTGGGCACTGTCTCGCTCGGAGCGCGCAGTGCCCAGATGAACGTCTGTGGTCGCGACCTGATGACAGGCTTGCCCAAGACTGTGACCGTGACCTCGGAGCAGATCATGCCCGCGATGGTGGATCAGGTGACCCTGGTCATCGATCTGGTTAAGCGTGTGCTGGAGAAGACCCCTCCAGAGGTAGCTGCCGATATCATGAACGAGGGGATCATCCTCACGGGCGGTGGAGCTTTGATCAGCGGCATGGACCGGCTGATTACCCAGGAGACCGGGATCTCCGCAACAATTGCCGAGAACCCCATTGAATGTGTGGCCCTAGGGACGGGACGAGCGCTCGAGGGGATCGCCAAGATAGGTAAGTACCTGAAGAGGCATTAAGCGAAGGGGTCTTCTCGAAAGCGATAGCTTGCGAGAAGACCCCCTTTTTCTTCTGCTCGGTCAGCGGTTTGAGAGACAGCGAGCGGTAATAGTTTACAAGTCAACTATTCCCGCCTATAATGATATCAGGCGAGACCCATCCCCCCGTCAGCAACTAGGAGGTTTATCTCTCATGCCAACCATCAGAGACATCTGGCTGCACGCACATAGCGTGATCCGCTCGGGTAGGCAGATCGTAAACCAACATCTTCACCCGCTAGACTTGAGCAGCACGGAGGGGAACATCCTGCTGCACATGATGATGGAGAACGGGCCGATGTGTCAGGAAGATCTTGTCCAACAGCTTGATGTAACGAAGGCCGCCATATCGCGCGCAGTGGATTCGCTGGATGCAAAGGGCTATATTGTCCGACAAAAGGACCTCACAGACAAGCGCTTCTACCAGCTCACGCTGACCGAGAAGGCGCTACAGACTGGGACCCAGATTGAGCAGGCCTATAACCACGTTTACTCCCTGGCGACAAAAGACATCTCAGACGAGGAGTTCCATAACCTTATCGGTCTGCTCGAACGCATAGCGAAGAATCTAGCCCATGAATAGGGAAGAGGTGAACGGTATCTATGCTACGTGAGGCTCTTGCTGGATTCGGCATCTTCATCGGCTATTTTGCGATATTTGCTTCGCTACTGCTAATTGTCAGAGCATTCTTCAAGCCACCGCGAGAGCTGTTTCGGAAGATGCTTCATCTCGTCTGCTTCATGTCGGTCTTCGTGCTGCTCTATGCGTTCGACACCTGGTATCTGGCGATGTCTGCTGCCCTTGCCTTTGCCCTGCTCGTCTATCCGGTGATTGTTTTCGCGGAGCGTTTTCCTCCCATCATGGATATCCTCGTTCAGAGGCGCGGCGGTGAGATACGATCCAGTGTAGTGATCGTGTTTACCATGATGGCGGTGCTAATCGCCGTATTCTGGGGGCTGCTGGGCGAGCAATGGAAGTACATCATTATCGTCTCTGTTATGGCCTGGGGCTTCGGTGATGCGGCGGCAGCGTTGGTAGGGAAGGCCTGGGGACGCCATCCAATCCGCCATCGCTGGGTGGATGGAGCCAAGACAAGGGAAGGCACTATTGCTATGTACGCCATCTCCGCGGCTACCATACTGCTCAATCTCTTAGCCTATGCCCCAGTACCTTGGTACCTATGCCTTGTGGCGGCGTTGCTGGTCGCGCCGGTCTGTGCCGTAGTGGAGCTGATCTCCCACCGGGGGATAGACACAATCACTGTGCCCATGGCAACCGCAATCCCGGTTTTTGCGCTGATGTTGCTGTTCTCCTTTA
>CAYOCI010000045.1:0-32346 GCA_964402415.1 uncultured Clostridia bacterium | reverse complement strand
GGCGCTTAGTTTACCGTGTTCACTTTATGGGATACAGTTCATCAGACCCGCCCGTGGAGTAGCGCGTAGCGCTACGGCTTTCGTTCCTTCGTGGTGCCGCATCACCGCCATGATTTCTACGCCCAATTAAGCTTGAACGAAGCTTCCACCGTCCCGACGACGTCGCCGCGGTGGTTCTTGGTGACCACGCAACCCATGGGCTGGATCTCGTCCAGCTCCGACTGGGTCAAGACGTTTAGCTGGCGCAGCGTCTCCACCACAGCCGGACCGACGGCACGACCGCCACCATCGGCGATCTTGACGGTAAAGCCCCAGCCCTTGGACAAGATCGCGAAGCCATAGACCGCTTCGGCACCGCTTTTGGCCACGATCTTGCCGGGAGCAGCCTGCATCAGATTGGTGCAGGTACGACCGGTCCCCGCCACCATATGCGGATGGTTCATCATCGCCTGACGAATGCGCAGAATCGTCTCCCGTCTCTTCTGGGGTAGGCCACTGGGGTCGGCGAGTCTGGCCCAGGCCAGCGCCATGTTATACACGGGCAGCCCGAAGACCGGAACACCACAGCCGTCGACGCCGATGGCGATCTGTTCGGCCGGTACGTCCGTAAAATCGCTCACCGAGGCAAGCATCGCCTGCTGTACGGGGTGACCGATCTCAGTGTAGTTCGATGGATCTACTCCCATCTGCTGCGTCAGAGTCAGCATGCCCGAGTGTTTGCCGGAACAGTTGCAGTGTACCGTTCCTGGCTTCAGCCCCTGCTCTTGCAGCTTAGCCGCCGCGGGAGCGTAGAAGGGGGCATGGGAGCCACATTGGAGATAAGACTCATCTAGGCCGATCTTGCTCAAGATGCTGCGAACGGTCCCCACGTGGGACTCCTCGCCGCTGTGGGAAGCACAGAAGATGGCTAGCTCACTCTCCTCAATGCCAAAATGCTCCAGTGCACCGGACTCCACGACCGGCACGGCCTGGAATGGCTTGGCGGAAGAGCGCCAGTACGTGACGTTGCTCTTGGGATCACCAGCAAAGGCAACTAGGTTCCCCTTGGCATCAACCACGGCGATATCACCGGTGTGAATGGACTCCACCAACGGACCACGTTTGACTTGCACTAATTCGACTGACATTTGAGTGCCTCCTCATGTTAACTGCCGAAGGGCCCGCCGTCCGCCGTGTTTCCCCATGCATAGGTCCATGCGTCAGGTTCTCGGATACCCTTCCGCCGGATCTACTGCGGGCTGTGGGCTGCGGGCATCTAAAGCATCCGATTATACTTCTTCATGATCCTGATCGTTTCATCGATGGGCAACCCATCGCGTACATGATCATCGCGTCCGGTCGTGGTGCCAGCAGCAAATAGGCTGTTGATGATTGCCTCCTCTGTGGCCTCCACCGCCGCGTCGAAGAGCGAGGTCAGGACGGCGCCATCTTCGCTGAGGCGAGTGACTGTGCGGACCCGTTGCCCATCCTCTGGCTGACGGTTGGTGGTCGAGAAAGCGATGATGAAGTCACCACTGCCATGGGAAGCAACTGAGCCGGTCCGAGCCAGACCAAACGCTGCCCGTCTCGATACACGCCCCAACTGACGCGTCGAGAGCGGGGCATCGGTGGCCACGATCATCATGATCGAACCATCGCCAGGAGTCCCTTTTTCCTCATAGTGCAGCAGTTCGCGTCCCACCGGCACGCCACCGATGAGCAGGTCCTGACGACGACCGAAATTGGACATCACCAAGACACCGACGCCATAGCCCCCCATCTCACTACTAATGAAGCGCGAGGAGGTGCCAATGCCGCCCTTGAAACCAAAGGCAGTCATCCCTGTTCCACCGCCGACAACGCCTTCAGCCACGGGACCTGCGGCAGCGCTCTCGAGAGCGCTCCACACATGCTCCGGACGTACGTGACGTCCCTGGATATCATTGAGGAAGCCATCATTGCACTCCCCAACCACCGGGTTCACAGTCCCGGCGTTGATCCCGATATCTGGGTTCTGCTTGATCATGTATGAGATCAGAGCATCGGCAGCTACGCCTGCATTGAGGGTGTTGGTCAGTAGGATAGGTGTCTCGATGGTACCCAGCTCCTGGATCTGAGCCAAGCCGATCGACTTCCCGAAACCATTGACCACATGTGCATAGGCGGCGACCTTATCGGTAAATAGGTTGCCCCCATGTGGTAAAATGGCGGTCACCCCAGTGCGCACCGGTCCCTGTCCAGGGATCAGTTTCCCCTCGCCGCTAATCAGGGTGGTGTGACCCACCTTTACCCCAGCGATATCGGTGATGCTATTGTGCTCGCCTGTCGGGAGATACCCCAAACGCACTCCGGCTTCCCGGGCGCGTGGGCGGCGGCTATTCACGGCACGCCCCGATGAAGGCTTGGAAGAGGGCATCGAAAGCGGTGTATTCGTAGAAGCACTCTGGATGCCACTGAATGCCTAAGCGGAAAGGATGGGTGGTATCCTCAATGGCCTCGATCACACCGTCAGTGGCGACAGCTGAAACCAGCCAGTTCGGCGCAACGTCCTTAACCGACTGATGATGGTAGCTATTCACGCGGATCGTATCTTCTCCCATGATGGCAGCAAGCTTTGTCCCAGGACGAAGTCTAGCTGAATGGCTGGCATGCCAGCGCGGGGCGTCTTGGCCGTGCTTGATAGCTCCAGAAACCTGGGACGGGATATCTTGGAAGATGTTGCCGCCAGCAACAATATTGATCAACTGGCAGCCACGGCAGATCCCTAGGATGGGGATCCCCCTGTTCATGGCCTCACGGCAGATCTCGCTCTCAAAAACATCACGCTCAGGGCTAATCCCGCCCAGACGCGGATGCGGCTCTTCGCCGAAGAACGACGGATCCATGTCCGGTCCGCCAGAGAGAAGTAACCCATCCAAGTGCTCGACCAGCTCAGCCACAGCATCACCTTTGACGAAGGTAAGCAACACAGGGATGCCGCCCGCCTTCTTGACCGATTCCACATAGGTGATACCCATGTTATATTGGTTTTCCTTGCTGTTGAACGAACAGGCGATCCCGATCAATGGTTTCTTCATGATACACATACACTCCTTGCATCTCGCTAGTTTTGCGGTGTACTGCGGCGTACGGCTGCAAACCACCTTCCGCCTTCCTGTGCTATCTATTCTCAGGTGCCGCGAAAAATCCTCTTTATGCGGTCGCCAATCTTTTCGAATACCGAAGATTGTGCCTTGGGAGAGGCAGGAGTCCAGGCAGACGCTCTGCCTAAAACGAAAGACGCCCGACCTTGCGTCAGAGCGTCTTCTAAAACTCAACTAGCCCCACACTGATGCTGAGCGCGGTATCGACCCGCTTCATGATCTCATCAGATAGATGGGTCACCTTGTCTTTCAAGCGCTGTTTGTCGATGGTTCTGACCTGCTCGAGGAGCACAACCGAGTCCATCTCGAGCATGGTCTCGATCCCGGAGACCTCTACATGGGTGGGGAGCTTGGCCTTGCCGATCTGAGAGGTGATGGCAGCCACAATGACAGTCGGACTAAAGCGATTCCCGACATCATTTTGAACCACCAGCACGGGTCGCGCCCCGCCTTGTTCCGATCCAACCACTGGGTTCAGATCGGCGTAAAAAACATCACCGCGCCTAACCTGCATGATCACACCTCGGATAGGACCTTCTCCAAGAGATGGAGCGCCTCATTGTCACTGTTGAGCCCTTCGTCGGCTAATTGCAGATTTAGAGATGCCATCTCGAAAAATGCACGTTCCAAGTCATGAGAGGTCAGTCTCGCCACCTTGCGCGGAGCGCGTTGTAGGTAAGAGCTTGCGCCCTCAGCATGCCATTGCCAACCCCGTTGCAGCGCTGCAGAGGTCAGCCCGTTTGTGAGCGAATATGCCTTTTTCAAAATTGGCCACTCCTGTCTTATGGGAGCCCACACCCCTTAGGCAAGCGCCCAGCGACCATGGAACTCCTGATATATGAGCATCGAAACCGTGTGATGCGGAACACATAAGGAGACAGAAGACACCTTGTGTACTGAGTACATCTACATCATTTCCCAAAGGTGCCGTAATCAACCGCGGATAGTGTCGGTCATGTCGAGAGTCAGAAAGATCAGCCCCCCGACCTCATCGCTGATGGGCGACTAGCGGGTCAGCGTCCTAGCGCATGAGCAGGGTCTTGATCCGAACCGTCTCCCCGCCGCGCAGGTACACGCGCGGTACTCGTCGACCGATGGCGCACAGTACTTCATAGCTAATCGTGCCCAACAGATTGGCCAGGTCCTCGGCGTTCCAGCGCAGATCCTGGGATTGGCCGATCATGATGACCTCATCACCCACGGACAGATCGGTGAGATGGCCGACATCGATCATGCATTGATCCATGCACACCCGGCCCACGATCGAAGCAAAGCGTCCATGAACGATGGTGCGGCCGTTGTTTGATGACCTGCGGTCCAGACCATCGGCATAGCCGATAGGCAGTGTGGCGATGGTAGTCGGCTGGCCAGTGATATGGGTGGCCCCGTAGCTAATCCTAGTCCCTGTTGGAACAGCTTTGAGATGCCCTATCTGAGTCTTGAGACTGAGAGCTGGCTTTAGACCGACCTCACGACAAACATCAGCCGAAGGGTAATAACCGTAGAGGCTGATGCCCAAGCGGACCATGTCGAGATGCATCTCGGGAAAGTTTAGGATGGTCGCGCTATTGGCGACATGCCGCAGGGGGAAACGAATCCCGCGCTCTTCCAGACGCTGCGTAAAGCCTTGAAAGGCCTCAAACTGCCTCCGGGTGTAAGCCGGATCGGCGTCATCGGCACAAGCAAAATGAGTGAAAACGCCCTCCAGCTCCAAGTTAGGCAGGCGCTTGATCGCAGCGACCAACTCGGCACCGTCATGGTCCGGGGTAACACCCAGACGCCCCATCCCCGTATCCACCTTAATATGGATCTTGGCTTTCTTCCCTAGGTTAGTCGCCGCCAGCGATAGAGCTTGGGCGGTCTCCAGACGATAGACCGCTTGCGTGATATTGTGTTGGACCACCATCTCGGCCTGGTAGTCCGGAGTATAACCCAATATGAGGATCGGGACCATGAAGCCAGTTTTCCTTAGCTCCAATGCCTCATCCAGTATGGCCACAGCCAGACGTGAAGCGCCGTTGGCCAGCGAGACCTGCGCCACTTCGACCGCCCCATGGCCATAGGCGTCGGCCTTGACCACTGCCATGACCTCTGCTCGTGGGCTGGTAACCTTCCTGATCTCGCGCATGTTGTGTGCGATGCAGTCCAGGTCTACCTCAGCCCATGTTGGTCGTAACATCGACATGCTAATCACCCCAATACGAGGGCTTATTCGTCATGTTATTCGGCCCTTCGGCGCAGAATCCTGCCTGGGGCCATCGAAGTCTGCTAGTAAATACTCTTGGCAAAGGAAATAAGCTCCTCTGGGCTCAGACAGCCAGACAGGATCAGCTCAACATCGCCCAAGCGCCACCACAGGGTGCAGACCTGTCCAGTGTTCATCAGCCGGGCTCGTCTGCCTTCCAGCAGTTCTACCTCCTGCCCGAAATCCATATCGACTAGACTGTGCACTGGACGTTCCACTAGACATAGGGCGCATCCATTCCAAACATAATTCTGCACCACGACCGGATCTCCCTCTTCCTCTACCACCGTAACCAAGTTAAGATAAACCCCTTTAGGCAGCTGCCGCGGTTGGTGGAGCTGGAAAGGCAGCTGGCTGCTCAACCCAGCGAGATCGCTCTGGCCAATCCTGACCGCCGAGATCGCCTGCCCAGAGGTAGGGGTACTCGAAATAAAGCGTTCTGGCGCAATGGTCGGGTTCCACGCGAACTGAGTGAAGACCAACCGCGTGACCACTGAGCCCGCGAGGGTGTACATCTCCACCTGTCGTGGACTTAGCTCCCTAGCATCCAACCATATCTTTTGGCCGATATCATAGTCGGGGCGCAGCAGCCCCGGCGGTAGGTCCAGTATCCATGCGTTTGTTCCTTGGAGAGAGACTAGTTTGGGCTTTAGGTCGGCGCTCTTGGTGGCGAGACTCGCCAGAAGTCTACCTATGAGCAGATCCTGCCCCAGCATATTCCCTTGGCGATCCACGATGGCGTAGTTGAGCCCCTGGGGCGCATGACGCACCGTCAGTGTCTCGCCATCACAGATCAGCGTCTGCTGCAGTTCGCCAGCTGCATCATAGACCTCCACTCTGTACTTGTCCCCTGCCACCCACTGGTCAACCAGGAAGGACGTCTCCGTCCCATCTGGAAGGATGTGTGTCATCTGAAAGCTGCTCTGATAGCTGGTCGTCTTGTCCAACCGAGCGACCAGGCGGTCAATGATCGCGGTTTGTCCACAGCCAGCCATAATCACAGTTGGTATGATCAGGGCGATAAGCCACCGAGCCATGCGACGCATCGTCTCTCCCCCACCCCAGACCTAAGTGGGCGCAGTCTCTCATCTCCGAAGAGCATGCACCCCATCCAATCTATATGGGATGGTAGGTGCAGGCATGCCCAATATGATCTCAAAGCCCAAGATCCGAGTAAATGACGGAGCGGGTAGCATCGAGCGCTAGCGGGCATCTCCTTCCGCGATCGCCTGAGCCACGGCGTAGTCGCGACTGTGCGAGATGGTAATGTGGATCCGCTCGATCTGACGCGCTGAGGCCCAGGCGGCAGCACGGTCGACCAGGCGGCAGTGGGGAGCACCGTGGCCATCAGA
Organism: uncultured Clostridia bacterium; assembly: GCA_964402415.1. Lineage (GTDB taxonomy): Bacteria > Bacillota > JAAYKD01 > JAAYKD01 > CAYOCI01 > CAYOCI01. Next base: position 25,627 of record CAYOCI010000045.1, on the reverse strand, counting down.
GATGATCACGATCTCATGCCAACTAAGGTTGCTCAGCCCACAACCAAGCGCCTTTAGGACAGCCTCTTTGGCTGCGAAGCGCCCAGCGATCCGCTCCGTGGCGATGGGCGACGGACCAAGCGACTGGAGTTCTTCAGTCGACAAGAGCCGCGCGGCAAATCGTTCGCCATGTCGCTCCATGGCCTTGGCGATCCGATCGATCTCAACGATATCAATGCCGGTCCCAATGATCATGGACGCACCTCCAAAACTTGCTGTGCAACAGTCCACAGCCCGCAGCCCACAGTAAAGCGGCCGAAGGCAACTGCCTGGTCCGCGTCGCCAGCAGTCTAGTACACCCTATATGGTTAGTTTACATTAGTTAGCCGTGACGCCTCAGCGGCGCCACAGAAGATGAAACGTTCCACCCCGCAGGTTGACTCCACTGCGGGCTGTGGGCATTCTCACGCCGGACTTGCACCGCCATTATATCATATATCACCGTACCTAGCCCCCAACGCCGCCTCCGCCAGACGGTCGTAGCAAGTGGTAGTCAGTTGCCCAGCCATCTGGGCAGGAAAAACCTGCGCGGTTCGGGAACTATGCGATGATGAGCAACTGACCCTACCGCGAGGGTGGTGGCACGTAAGGAGGTTATCGAGGTGGAAGAGAGCAAGCGTCTTGACGAGGAGTGGTTGGAGAGCACCACCATTCCCATGATGCAGGAACAGATGGCGGCGGGTTGCCTAAGCTCGAGAGACCTGGTCATGACGTATCTCGATCGCATCGCCCGCTATGACAAACAGGGGCCCAGACTAAATGCTGTCCTGGAGATTAACCCTGATGCCGTCGCCATCGCTGAAGCGCTTGATCATGAGCGTGTGATCAAAGGACCGCGGGGTCCGCTGCACGGCATCCCGATCATGGTCAAGGACAATATCGATACGGGTGACAAGATGCACACCAGTGCCGGATCGCTGGCGCTGGCCAATTCCTACGCCACAGAAGATTCGTTTGTCGCCCGTTGCCTGCGTGAAGCGGGAGCGGTCATTTTGGGCAAGACCAATATGACAGAGTGGGCCAACTTCATGACCCAGAATATGTCCAATGGCTATAGCTCCCGCGGCGGCCAGGTCCTGAACCCCTATGGGCCAGGCAAGTATGATGTGGGCGGTTCCAGCTCGGGATCAGGGGCGGCGGTGGCAGCCAATCTCATCACAGTCACTATCGGGACCGAGACATCGGGTTCGATCTTGAGCCCTGCCAGCTCCAACTCTGTCGTAGGGATCAAGCCAACCGTGGGCTTGATCAGCCGGACGGGCATCATCCCGATCATGCACAGTCAGGATACCGCGGGTCCCATGGCCAAGAGCGTCACCGATGCCGCGGTATTGCTCGGTGCCCTGGTGGGGGTCGATGATCGTGATCCCGCGACCTATTCCAGCGTTAAGCGTGCCCATACCGACTACGCTGGTTTCCTGGACGCCACGGCGCTCAGAGGGAAGCGGATCGGGATCGCACGTGAGTATTGGGTTCGTGTTGACGCCGAGCGCTTGACTGTGCTCGAGCAGGCGGTCGAAGAACTGAGGCAGGCCGGAGCGATCATCATTGATCCCGTCACTCTCCCCTGCAGCCAGGAGAAGTTCGAGAGCTCAGCCATGCTGCTGGAGTTCAAACCCAACCTTAACGCGTATCTAGGGCGCCTAGGCCCGCACGTTCCAGTACACACGCTGCGCGAACTGATCGCCTTCAATAGCGCGGACCCGGAGCACAGACTGAAGTATGGGCAGACGCTGCTGATCGCCGCGGATCAGAAGAGCGGGACACTGACCGAACCAGAGTACCTAAAGGACCGGGCGCGCGACCTCTATCTCTCCAGAGACTGCGGGATCGACTATGCCCTGAAGGAGCACACGCTGGATGCCCTGCTCTTCCCCAACAACTTCGGCGCTGGTGTGGCAGCCAAAGCCGGCTACCCCTCCATCACGGTCCCGTGCGGTTATACCAACGAAGGCCGGCCTGTAGGGCTGACCTTCACCGCTGCGGCCTGGTCGGAGCCATCGCTGATCGGTATGGCCTATGCGTTTGAGCAGGCGACGAAGCACCGTCTACCACCTAAGCTTGACTAGCATGAAAATGCACATTAGATTCGCCTGCAGGCGACCAGCGTGAGGGTTGACCATCACAGCATGGCTGCGAGGCTACACCCACCCCTACATCAGACCGCGAAAAAAGGGAACGTGAGGCATCCGCCTCCGTTCCCTTTACTGATTCCTTCACTTCTTCATCAGACCCGTGTATCGATTGCGTGCCCATCTCAGTCCGTCGGTAAGAAACTCGTAATAGGCGCTGACCTTGTCAATGCCCGACACGATCCACGATTCCCAGTAGAGCGGGCAGCTAAGGCACTTCGGCCACATGTGCTTCAGAATGATATCCTTCTCCCGCTCACTGAGAGAGAAGTGCCGAGTGGCGTTCTCCAGCGCCACCTTGGGGTGATGCAGGCCATGGTTCTTGTTCGTCGGGTTGCGCTTGTACTCCCGCCAGTCATATAGAAAGAAGTCATGAAGCAGACCTGCTCGGGCAGCGGCGCGGTAGTCAAGGCCGAGCCTCCTGCAGAGGATATAGGACCAGTGGGATACCGTTCGAACGTGTTCGAAGATGGACGAACCATGATGCCGATAGTTCGCCAGCTGGCGAAACTCAGGATTGTCCAGGATGTCACTCACAAGACTATGGTACTCCCGATCATCTCCCCACCGACCCATCTTCATGCTCCTTTCCACATCCACAGCCAATCAGAGCCGTGCGCGGCATGCCCAAGCAGCCCTGTCACAGCATGGCCGCGCGGTTTCGGGGCAACACTGTAAATGTATCAGTTCCCCATGGTGCCTTCGGCGGCATTATGGGGGATGAGACAGCCCACCTTGTAGATGGTTAACCCCATCGCGTGCTGTGGGTTGCGGGCGCGTTCATGCCGGGCGCACACCGTATCAGTCGCACTCGATGCGTGTGCCTTCGGCGACTATTTCACGGGGGATGGTGACAGCAATATGATCTGGATCATCATCGCTCTTGTCCTTGGCAATCTGTGTGGGGCAGTCTATGTGGCGTTCTCCGAGCGCAGAGACCCCAGCAGTACAGTAGCTTGGTTACTGACGATCCTGGTTATACCCTTAGGTCTCCTGCTCTATCTCTTTTTCGGTCGGACACCCCGGACCCGCGCCCAGTTTATCCCCGATCCAGACTTCATGCGGCGGGCCACGACTAGGCTTGTTGAGCAGAGAGAGCAGTTGGCTGCCCATCAGCTGCCCGATCCGCTCTCCCCATACCGCGAGCTGATGCTCACCGGCATAGCAACTTCCGGCGCGCTCCTGACCTGTGAGAACTCTGTCAAGATTCTAGATACTGGCACCAAGTACTTCGAGGCTCTGATCGCCAGCCTCGAGCGGGCGCATACATATATTCACCTGGAGGTTTACATCTTCCGCTCGGACGAGATCGGTCAGCGGATTCTGAAGATCATCACCGAGAAGGCTCGGCAAGGGCTTGACGTCAAGTTGATCTATGATGGTACCGGCAGCATGGGGCTGAGCAGGAGCGCTCTTGAGCCACTGATCCGGGCAGGTGGCATAGCGGTGCCCTTTCTTCCTCCACTGCAGTCTCTACTACAGCAGCGGATCAACTATCGCAACCATCGTAAGATCTGCGTGGTCGATGGGACCGAGGCTTTCCTAGGTGGCTTCAACATCGGCATGGAATACCTCGAGGGCGACCCTAAGCTTGGCTTCTGGCGCGACCTGCATATCTGGGTCGCGGGCCCCGCCGTGGAGCGACTGGAACTGCGCTTTCTCATGGACTGGCACTATGCGACCAAGGAGTCGATCCGCCCGCCTGAGCAAGAGCAACCATCACCGCCTGCCGGAGGCAAGACGCCAATCCAGATCATAACCAGCGGACCCGCGAGCCACTGGGCAGCGATTAAGTATGCTCTACTGAAGATGATCCAGGATGCTCGTGACCATATCTATATTGAGACCCCCTACTTCATGCCTGACCAGGCACTGCTCGATGCACTAAAGATGAAGGCCCTGGCAGGAGTAGCAGTCGATATCGTCATCCCCAGCAAGCCGGACCACCTGTTTGTTCAGTGGGCCAACTTGTCGTTCTGCGGCGAGCTCCTGGAGGTAGGCGCACGCGTCTTCACCTACCAAAAGGGCTTTCTCCACAGCAAGCTGGTCACCGTCGATGGGGCAGTCGCCAGTGTCGGGGCGGCCAACTTTGACCTGCGCAGCTTCTATGTCAATTTCGAAATAACTGCCATCATCTACGATGGTGACCTTGTATCTAAGCTCGAGGATGTGGCCAAGCAAGACATACTGGACTCTGCGGAACTAACCCTGACTGAGTACCAGAACCGCCCGTGGTCGACGCGGGCGAAAGAGGCTTTCTGCCGTGTGCTGTCGCCTCTAATGTAAATCCGCGTGTTCGTATAGTAGTTCCCTATGCATCCTTCTAAGCTGCACCACAGAGGATGAGACTGCATCCTTCGGCTCCCCCACGAGGGGCGAGGGCCGAGGGGCTAGGGGCTACGTCATACTAGACAAAGGGAAGCAACCTGACCTAGTCAGCGTTGCCTCCCTTTATTGCTTCTGGGGGACTTGCTCATCCCACGGGTCGATGGCCTTCCCGCTCCCGCAGCTGGTCGTCCAGGCTTCGCATCTCGATGAGACCGTTCGGGACGGGTCGTAACACTGCGCGCCGGTCGGTAGTCAAGCTGCTTGAAGAGCGCCTCGAGTTCTTCCGGGGTCAGATAGCGCCATTCTCCGGGCTTCATGTCGCCTAGCCGGATCTCCATGATCCGCACCCGTTTCAGCCTCGTGACCTCATAGCCCAGCGCTTCCGACATACGTCGTATCTGCCGATTTAGCCCTTGCGTCAGGACGATGCGAAAGACCGTATCTGTGATCTGGTTCACTCGGCAGGGGTCGGTGACGGTCCCCAAGATACGAACCCCGCTGGCCATGCTCTTGATGAACTCGCGGGTTATGATCCGGTCGACCGTGACGATGTACTCCTTCTCATGGCGGTTCTCCGCCCTCAGGATACGATTGACCACATCGCCATCATTGGTGAGCAGAATGAGCCCCTCTGAGTCCTTGTCCAGGCGTCCGATGGGAAAGATCCGTTCCGGGTGGCCAACGAAGTCCACGATATTGCCCCTGTCCGACGGGTCGGTGGTCGACGTGATACCCACCGGCTTGTTCAGCGCGATATAGAGGGCCTTACGGGGAGCGCCCAACGCCCGTCCGTCGACACGAACCTCATCGCCCATCTCAACGCTGCTCCCTAGCTCAGCCACCTGCCCATTGATCATGACCCGCCCTGCAGCGACCCACTGATCTGCCTCGCGTCGCGAGCAGATCCCGGTCTCACTGACAAACTTGTTAATCCGCATTGTCTCACCTGCCAAAAAGGAGTTGTAAAGGCGCGCTGCTACGCGCCCGCGATCCCTGCATAGGTTCCTTACAAGTAGTCAAAGAAAGAGGTCAGTGCCAGCGCACTTCCCACACTAGTTCCCCGTGCTGCCTCGGCGGCGCCACAGAGGATGAAAGCAGAACGCTCCGCGTTCTTCCACGGGCGGGTCCGTAGCCTCGCCGCTCAGCCGCGAGGTATACCCGCCCCCACACCCAAGTCATACGACCTTGCCTACACCACTTACGCAAACAGCAGGGGCGTCTGTAGGGGCGGGTCTCAGACCCGCCCGTGGGTCGCCAGTCTGGCTACCCATATTGGTCTTTTCATATTACGGTCCATCAAGGTGTAGCGCGCTATCCCCAAAGACGCCACTTCTGTCATCAGAAGACACCTTCGTCTCTATTTGTTGGGCACTATCATCAGCATTCCTGCCAATGGGCTGTAATATTTTCTAGGTATGCACCCCTACGCACCTCGATATGACATACCGTGTCACACCTATGGTGCTAAAATGGAGTTAGTTCCAATAGATGCCACGTACCTCGCACGAGAGTTTGAGAGGGGGAGCTAGCCTATGGTCACCAAGCCGATGGGCAGTGCCAAGAGAATTCTGATCACAGACTGTGGCAGCACAACCACAGCGCTCTTGGTCGAAGAGGTGGATAGTGTTTACCGCCTGCTAGCACAAGGGGAGGCCGCGACCACAGCCGGCGCGCAAGGCGGGGATGTGACAGCTGGTGTTCTCCAAGCCATCCATGAGATCGAGAGCGTCGTAGACCGCGCCCTCATTAGGCGTGACGAGCCAGGGGTGATCACCCAACCCGCCGACGATACCGCCGGAGTCGACATGTACCTGGCCACCAGTTCAGCTGGCGGTGGCATGCAGATGCTCTGTGCTGGGCTGGTCAAGGTGATGACCGCCGAGAGCTCCAAGCGAGCTGCTCTGGGCGCCGGAGCCGTGGTCATGGATGTCATCGCCATTGATGATGGTCGACTGCCTCACACAAGAATCCAGCGCATCCGTGAGCTGCGTCCCGACGCCATCCTACTATCTGGTGGTGTAGATGGGGGGAACCAGCATCAAGTCATCAACCTGGCCAAGCAGATCGCCGCCGCCAAGCTTCCGCGTCTACCGATCATCTATGCCGGAAACAAAGATGCCCGTCAGGCAATCGAGGATATCTTGAGCGGCTGTAGTGAACTCCGTATCGTCGATAACCTACGTCCTGCGCTGGAAGTCGAGCTGCTGGACGAAGCTAGGCAGGAGGTCCACGAGGTCTTCCTCGAGCATGTGGTCAGCCGGGGACAGGGCTATGAGCGTCTGTCGGGCTGGACCAGCGCCCCGATCATCCCCACCACCAGTGCCATCAGCACCATGGTCGACGCTCTCGCCCGCGATGAACGCGCACCGGTTATGGGTGTGCGCATCGACGGCTCGACCACCGAGCTTCTCTCCGTCTTCAAGGAGCGCTTTCATCGTACGGTGGCAGCTGACCTGGGCTTAGGCTCCAGCATCTTCAATGTGTTGATCGAGGCCGGGATCGAGGGAGTCACACGCTGGCTGCCTTTCCCTGTTGACGAGAGGCAGATCCGCGATCGCCTGCGTAACCGCATGCTCCAGCCCCAGGCACCGATTGCGAGCCTGGATGATCTGATGCTCGAACACGCCGTTGCCCGCGAGATCGTCCGCCTGATACTGAGGCAGCATTCCGCCTCCGCTTTTGGGCTGCGCGGCGTGCAGGTCCAGCGTGATGTGGGCCAGGCGTTCCAGCAGTCGTCCCCGGGGGACACGATGGTCGATATGATGAGCCTATCCTTGATCATCGCCATGGGCAGCGTCTTCACCCAGGCCAGCCCGCTCCAGGCCGCCATGATCCTGACCGATGGCATGGAGCTCGAGGGCGTCACAAACCTCGCTGTCGACAACCGTTCCATCGCCTCCCACCTGGGCACACTGGCAGCACAGAACCCCAAGGGGGCTTGTGACCTATTCCGCCGCGAAGGGCTGATGCCTCTGGCCACCGTGGTTGCTCCTGTTGGTCCTATGCAGCGCAGCGGCAGCTGCGTGACGGTGCAGGCTACCATGCCCACCGGAACGACCGTCGAGCGCTCTGTTGCGTGGGGACACCTCGAACTCGTCCAGCTCCCACAGGGTATCGTTAAGCTTGGGGTAAGGCCTGCACCAGGGGTCGACGTCGGACACGGCCCTGGCAAGCCCGTCGCCACCGCCATCCGCGGCAGTGACGGCGGCCTGATCATCGACACACGTGGCAGATCCCTTCGTCTGCCCAAGTCGGAACAGCCTCGTCAGGAGCTGGTTCGCCATTGGTGCCAGTCCTTGACCCTCTATCCAGGGTGCAACTGATGCGTGGCCCACAGTACGCAACGGCCCGCATCTATGGGCAATCCAAGCCCGGCATTGGACTGCCTGAAGGCTGCCTGCCAAGGCTCTGCAACGATGATCAGAGGAGAGTGAGATAGATGTCCACGATCGATATCAGCAGCCTGGCGACCACTGTTCGCAAGGTGCGTCGTCTTCCCCTTCCCGGAGACCTCTTGGTCAAAGTCGGAGAACAGGTCGTCGCCCAGTCCGTCCTGGCAGCGACGCAGATCCCCGGTCAACCCGCCACCATTAACCTGGCTCACCGCCTGGGGATCGAACCCGAGAATGTCAAGAGATGCCTGCTCAAGCAGCCCGGCGACCAGGTGCGGATCGGCGAACCCCTCGCCCATCACAAGCCCTTCTTTGGCTTTGGCGGCGAGACCGTGGCATCGCCCATGAACGGCACCATCGAAGAGTTTAACCCAGCCTCCGGCATGCTAACGCTCAGAACGCCTGCCACCAAGGTGAGGATCTATGCCCACATCTCCGGGACGGTAGCCGAGATCCTCCCGGGTGAGGGTGCCATCATCGAGAGCTCGGCTGTGCTCTTAGAAGGCGTATTTGGAGTCGGTGGTGAGCGGATCGGAACACTGCAGATGGTCGCGGAGACTCCGGCTTCCATCCTCTCCGGCGACCAGATCTTGCCATCCATGGATGGCAAGATCCTGGTAGGCGGCGCCATGGTCACCTCCGACGCCCTGCGGCGAGCTGCACAGCTGGGTGTGGCCGGGATCATCGTCGGTGCAATCCATGACGACGACTTGTCCGAGTTCATCGGCTACGATATCGGACTACCGATCACCGGTCAAGAGGATATCCCGTTTACTGTCATTCTCACCGAAGGGTTCGGACAGATCCCCATGGCCGAGCAAACCTTTGCCACCCTCAGTCAGTTGCACGGCATGTCCGCGTCTATCAATGGCTCCACCCAGCTCCGTGCCGAGGCCATCAGGCCTGAGATCATCGTTCCGCTCCCATGAGTTATTGAGTACCGACTGAATTGAGTACCTGGTCCTGGACCAGGTACTCAATTCAGTTTCGTACTCAGTTCAGCCGGTACTCCTCCCCCATCGCGGTTGGCATCTATTCCTTCGGGGCGGCTAACTGTATAATGATCAAGAGAGGTGAGACCATGGACGAGCATACCTTAGGTCACTGCCACGACGCCGAGGGCGTAGGGCATCATGCTGCGCAAAGCCGCACCTACACCTACGGCGATGGGCGCAGAGTACATATCGAAGCCAATGACTGCATCGCTTTTCTCAGGAGCCTCCCGTCCGCCAGCATTGACCTGATCACCACCGATCCCGCGTACTCAGGAATGAACAACCGTCTCAAACTCGGCCATGGGCGCATCGTGGGGCGATACGCGGAAAAGGGTACGGATGATGGACGCTGGTTCGCGGAGTTTGAGGATAGCGTGGACAACTACCGCGTCTTCCTTGCGGAGTGTCGCAGGGTGCTAAAGCGGGATACCGGTCATATCTACATCATGTTTGATTCCTACTCCCTACTCAGCCTCGGTGCCGTGATGCGTGAGTTCTTTGACGTCAAGAGCATCATCACCTGGGACAAGGTCAACATGGGCATGGGGCACTACTTCCGCCGCATGCATGAGTTTATCATCTTCGCTACCAATGGCAATCAGCGCAAGCTCAAGACGCGCGCCATTCCGGACGTCTGGCGTTTCAAGCGGATCCACCAGGCGAAGTATCCGACCCAGAAGCCTGTCGAGATCTTTGATACCATGGTCTTCGCCAGCGGGGAGCCGGGCTTCACCGTCTGCGATCCCTTCATGGGTAGCGGCTCCGCCGCCCTGGCCGCCATCAAAGGCGACTGCCACTTCGTCGGCTGTGACGTCGCGGTTAAATCCATTGAGATCACCGGGCAGAGGATCGAAGCTTACCTGGCAGATGGCCACGACATCCTGCAGCCGAAATCAGCCGCACCCACCAAGAGAAGCCCAGGGACCAAAGGCCAGAGTCCAAAGTGAGCATAGGTGGCGCGGCCCTACCACGGGCTTGCGCGCGCTTCTGTCCCAAACCGTTCTTCAAACTCGTGTTCCTACTTCTGTGGACTCGTGTTCTTGTTGACTCGTCCTCCACTAATGATGCTTTGACCAGCGTCCTGGTGCCCCGCGGACGATCAGTCCCGCGCGCAGCAGGATGGTGACTGGATGATACCCTTCCTCTGGATCGGTGGTCTGCCTGGCCAGAACAAACCATGCTCCAAGCTGCTCGCTGTACTCGATACGTGAGCGGCACCAGACGTCATATACCATAACGTCGAGGTAGTCACCGCGCTCAAGGGGTTGGTTTTCGAGGACGAAACGATCAGACTGGCTGTCATAGGATAATTGCGCCATGGTTGGCCCCCCGTCTTGATGATCGCTACCCATAGCATGCCACCGTTCACCCTCGTGACCAACAACAGCACCAGCGCCCTACTTTGGGCGCTGGTGCTGTTGTACGCTGGCGCTCCCATTCTGATGCAGACCTAGCCAGGTATCCGCTGGTTCTGTCTAGCCTTGAGAAATCCACTGATACTGTCACCGATGCAGGCGACGACGATCGTCCCAACAGATACCCATATGGCCCACGATGCGATCTGACCTAGGCCCGAAGGAGCAACGCTCAGTGTCTCGGCAAGACGCGCAAAGAACTGACTGTTGAACAGCGCACCGCTAGAAAGCATCACGTAGGCCACGGACAAGAAGAGCAGGTTACTCGCCGCATTGACGGCGGCAGTGACGGCATTCCATCTGCCGTAGACCAACTTCAGAATGAGCTCCACCAAACCGATGAAGACGACGGCCAGTACGGCTGGTAGATAGGAGCGGAAAACCACCACATCAAGCAGAGGAACCATGCCTGTCAGTCGGCCGTTGTCAAAGCTATACCATCCAATGGATGCTGGTGCGAAGATTAGCACACTCGCCCAGAGAGCCGTCCAGATCATCTCGAAAGCGACCTCGCCTCGGGAGATCGTCTTCGCATGGCTATCCGGCACCGGCTCGAGATCATTCAGCGACCACTCTCCCTTGGCAAAGGGCAGCTGCCCCTCTACCACCCCCGACCGCTCAAGTAGGGCAAAGGTAACAGTAATCCATCCGAAGACGCTCACAGCAGCACCAACGATCGCGCCCACGATCTCCATCAAGGCGCCGGGGAGAGCGGTCAATAAGGTGACGCCTGAAGACAAACCGACAAAGTAGTCCGCCACCGTGACCACGGTTACCACTGAGATGACCACAGACGCGACCACCCGCAGGACGGACAGGTAGCTATCATACAGCCCCGGTCCGATCAGGTACTGCCTGCCCTCGCTGTACTCGTCAGCCAGCGTGGCCGGATTGCCGATCTTGTTCAGTACCTCTCTGACGTCCTGCTCCGTGAAACCGTCTGGCAGCATGTCATCGATATTGGCGCGCAGTTCCCTGTCCACATCGGCTCTTGATCTTTCCGGGAGCCGTTTCGTCACCGCGTAGACATATCTATCGATCAGCTCCATCTTGCTCCTCCTTCATGATGAGTCTATTCATATGTGTAGACAGCTGGAACCACTCCAACTGCAATCGGCGATAGACCTCGGCTCCGCTCTCGCTCAGTAGATAATACTTCCGCGGGCGGGTCTCGGCGGTATCCCATTCGCTTCTCAGCAGCCCCTGTTTCTCCAACCGACGCAGCAACGGATAAAGCGTCCCTGCCTCGATGCCGACGCCCTTCTCCTCGAGCTCCTGTAAGAGGGCGTATCCATAGCGCGGCTCCTGCAGCTGGCTCAATACAGCCAGGGTCAGTGTCCCCCGCTTCAACTCCACCATAAACATGCAGATCAGCTCATCAATGTGTGACATCTCATCACCTCAGTCCCATCATATTGTATGTCATACACTGTTGTCAATATGGCTGGCAACCAGTGGGCAAAAAAAGCTGCCCCTCTTACGAAGGGCAGCCGCCATCACTTACCAACTTACTTTCTTCTCAAGACCGTGCCGGCCAGCGCTCCAGTATGCTCACCGTCCTGGACCGTGACCCGGCCATTGACGACCACGGTCTTGATCCCCACAGGGTATTGGAGCGGATTGGCGTAGGTAGCCTGATCTTTGACATTGTCCGGATCAAAGACCACTAGGTCGGCCTTCATCCCGACCTTGATCAAGCCCCGGTCGTGCAGGCCCAACCGCGCCGCCGGAGCAGAGGTCATCTTGCGCACGGCCTCTTCCAGCGTGATGGTCTTCTTATCCCGGGCATAGTGGCCCAAGACGCGCACGAAGGTGCCAAAGGTGCGCGGATGGGGCTTACCCTGGGCCAAGATCCCTTCGGCAGCCGAAGCGCCGGAGTCAGAACCGACCATCATGGCAGGGTGACGCATGATCCGTTCCAGGTCTTCATCACCGATGGTGAAGTAGACGATGCTCACCCGGTCGCCTTTGGCCTCCAGGAGCAGGTCAAAGCAAGCGGTAAAGCCGTCGGTGCCGCGCAGCTCGGCGATCTCCGCCACCGACTTGCCCTCGATGGAAGCATCGGGGATGAAGTGGGTCACCAAGACGTTCTCCCAGCCAACACCCTTGTACATACTCACCCACTCATCGGTCCCAGTGAGGATCTCATGCTTCATCTTCTCACGGGCGGCTGGGTCCTGAAGCCGCTTGACCAGCGCTGCCTTGCCGCCTACGTGGGCCCACGGAGGTAGCACTGCGCCGAGACCTGTGGCGGAAGCGGTATAGGGATACTGATCAAAGGTCACGTCGATCCCCTCAGCACGGGCCTGGTCGATCATCTGTAGGATCTCCACCGACTTGCCCCACATATGGGTGCCCATGGCCTTTAGATGCGCGATCTGCACCGGAACGCCCGCGCGGCGCCCGACCTCGATCGCCTCAGCGACCGCCTCCAAGACCGTGTCGTTCTCGCCACGGATATGGCTGGCGTAGAGTCCGCCATACTCGGCCACCACCTTGGTCAGCTCGACGATCTCATCGGTATCGGCGTAGCAGCTGGGCGTGTAGACCAAGCCCGTGCTGATACCGATGGCGCCGCCTTCCATGGACTCACGCACCAGAGCCTTCATCGCTTCCATCTGCTCCGGCGTGGGCTTGCTGTCATCAAACCCCATCACGCTGTTACGAATGGCGCTATGCCCGACCAGTGCCGCGACGTTCTGACTGACACCCTGCTTAGTCAGACGATCCAGGTATTCGCCCATGGTGTGCCAGTCCCAGGGCTCACCCTGGTAGCGGCCAGCGCGCATCCTCTCCAAGTCGATCTGCATCTCGTCATTCATCGGGGCGCTGGATGAACCACAGTTACCCAAGACTCCGGTGGTAACCCCCTGGCGGATATGGGCTTGGCCAAACCCCTGAACCATCAATGGGGTATCGGAATGGGTATGGATATCGATGAAACCAGGAGCCACGACCATCCCTGAGCCGTCGATGACGGTATCAGCTTGGCAATCCTCCAGATCGCCGATGGCGACGATGGTATCTCCCTGTACGCCGAGGTCGCCCCGATACCATGGGCAACCGGAACCATCGATCACACGTGCACCTCGGATAATTAGCGAATACATAGCGGACGCTCCCTTCTTAGCAGAAATCCAGGGTAGAAGTCACTCTATTGCCAGTATTTCGCCCCACGAGCGATCGGTTCCTGCGTAGAAATGCACAAAGAATGCCCCATCATGCGCTCGCATGATGGGGCATTCTTCCATATTACAACTCATAGCCTTCACTAATCCCCTTCTTAGTGTGCTGATAATTACATTAGTTGTGATAATTCGGAGGACTCTGCCATGTTTTGCTAGAAACAATCTCAACAAGAGATGCAAACGGGATCTCAGTATCAATGCTGCGATCAGAGGAGGGTAGATCATATCGGCTTAAATCCGGCATAACAGGTTTCTTTTCTGCATCTATTAGTATCAATATTATGTAACAATTGTTTACTCCAAATTAAGCACAAGTCCTTGGGATGGGAAAACCCAACCGGGAGTCGCGCGGCTGCACTGAAACCGGTATGCCAAGTGAAAGGTGGTGGTGTGCAAATACAGTCGAGCAAAGTAGCTCCTAGTCACTCACCCTTAGTGAATATTCGGAGGAGGTGTGTCTAGTTGATTAAGGCGCTTTCGGCAGCCCTAAAACCAGTTCTCTCTAAACTCATCTTTACCAGCAATAATCTTGGCCTTTCGTCTTTGGTCATTCTGGTCCTTTACTGCTGCGCTTTGGTTTATCTCATCAACCGGTCCAACAAAGGCCTCAAGATCCCCAAGATTCGCCGTATTGCTGGTTTGAGCGCCATCGATGAAGCAGTCGGCCGTTCCACGGAAATGGGACGCCCTGTCTTGTACTCACCCGGTATCGGTGGCTTTGTAACCGAAACATTTGCTTCTTTCGGCGTGTTGGGCTATGTCGCCAAACTTGCGGCCCAATATAATACTCGCCTCATCGTTGCCAACCGCAACCCCAACGTACATCCAGTCACTGAAGAGATTGTCAAGCAGTCTTATGCTGAGATTGGCAAGCCCGATGCCTACAGACCGGACGATGTTCGTTTCATCACCTCTGACCAATTCGGTTATGCCGCGGGTGTTGTCGGCATCATGAACCGTGAGGGCGTGGCTGCCAACATCATGGTCGGTGAGTTCTTAGCAGAGTCCCTCATTTTTGCTGAAGCAGGGTACCAAGCCGGTGCGATCCAGGTCGCCGGTACCGCCAATACTGCTCAAATACCCTTCTTCATTAGCGCCTGCGACTACTGTCTGATCGGCGAGGAGATCTATGCAGCTGGTGGTTACCTCTCCAAAGACTCGATTCGACTGGCAACCTTGGTTGCCCAAGACTGGGGTAAACAGGTCTTTGCCGTCATGATCATCGTCGGGGCCATCCTGGCCACCTTTAATATCACCTGGCTGACAGACCTACTGAAGCTCTACTAATTAGCAAGGAGGTGTAGGTATGCGTAGGACGTTGCCCCTCGGAATAACCTTTGTCGTTGGCATCTTGGTCATCATCAACAGTGTCATTAAGGTACCGGCGTTTGACCAGTTCGTTCAAAACTATATCACCCGTAGCATTTCTGTCTCCACCGCCTTTGCTATCGCTCTGGGTGCCATGAACCTACTGCGCGTGCATGGCAACAAGATCTCCAATAAGCGAGAGGGTTGGCAGTACAGCATCTTACTGTGGGTCATCTTCTTTGGCCTTTTGGGTCTGGGTGTTCTCCTTCCCAACGGCAATGAGAACCCAACCTATCGCTTTTTCTATACTAACCTCAATGTGACTCTCAGTTCCACCATGTTCTCAGTACTATGCTTCTATATCGCTTCGGCAGCTTACCGCGCATTCCGTGTGCGTAACGCCGAAGCTGTCGTCCTGTTGAGTGCGGCGGTTCTGGTCATGCTGGGTTCTGTCCCGATCGGTGAAGTGATGTGGAGCGGCTTCCCATCCATCAAGAACTGGATTACTGACTATGCCACCACCGCCTCTCTACGCGGTATGGGAATCGGTATTACGCTGGGATCGCTGGCTCAATCCGTGCGCAACTTGCTCGGCATTGAACGCGGCCATCTGGGCGGCGAATAAGGGAAGGAGGTTGTCATTATGTGGTATCGTAAAATTCAGAACATCGACCGACGGATTATCTACATCATCATGGCTCTCTCTGTGGCAATCCCCCTGCTTGTCCCCATTGGCATGCCCATCAGTATCAACCAAGCATCCCGTGATGCTTTTGATACTCTGGATAAGCTCCCGGCTGGTTCCAAGGTGATCTACTCCTTTGACTACTCCGGTGGTACCGATGCCGAACTGGGGCCCCAAGCAGACGCCATGATCAAGTTTTCCTTCAAGAAAGGCCACAAGGTCTTCTTGTTCAGCCAGTGGGCCGAAGGGGCTACCCTGGCATCCGTCCGTATCGATCCCATCGCCAAAGAGATGGGGAAGGAATACGGCAAAGATTATATCAACCTCGGCTATCGCCCATCCCCAGCAGCCGTGCTGGAGCGTGCCCGCACCGATCTGATCAAGGCGCTCAACGGTGTAGATATCAAAGGTGCCCCCCTTGAGAAGTTCCCCATCATGGAGGGAGTTACCAAAGCGAGCAACTTTGACTGCGTGGCCAGCTATACAACGGGCAGCAACGGTTTGGCGGACTGGATCTTCTACTGGTATTCCACGGGTGATGTCAAGACCATTACCGGCGGCGTAACGTCCGTGAACTTCCCCGTCTATATGCCCAGGTATCAAGCCGGTCAGATTAAGGGCTTCTTAGGTGGTCTCCGTGGGGCGGCCGAAATGGAGATTTTGACAGGTTTCCGTGGTGCTGCCGGCACCGGCATGGACGCCCAATCCATGGCACATCTTGCCATCGTATTCTTCCTCTTCCTCGGAAACATCGGCTATGTTGCTGCTAAACGAGCTGGCGAGACAGTAAAGTAGGAGGTGACTTAGAGTGAGTGCTATTCTAACACCAACAGTCGGTACCTGGCTGGCTGCCATCATGACGTTGTTCATCTTCTCCATTCTCTATAAGGAGAACCCACTCTACCGAATTGCTGAGCACGTCTTTGTGGCGGTCACAGCCGCCCACAGTATCGTGGTCGCTTACAACGCCCAGATCAAGACGACCTTCACCATTGAGATGGCACAGAAAGGCCAGTACTGGTTAATCATCCCTATCGCCATTGGGTTGATGGTTTACCTCCGTATCTACAAGCCTCTGGCATGGTTGTCTCGCATTCCCATCGCTCTTTGGATGGGCTATGGCGCCGGTATGGCTCTTACTGTCCGTACCGTTGTCCCCTTTACTGAACAGGTTATGAAGACGATGCTGCCCCTGGTCGTATTCGATAAGACCGGAGGCCTGAACCTAATCCAAACGTTCAACAACAACTTCTTCGTCTTCGGATCCGTCGGGGTCTTAACCTACTTCTTCTTCACCAGGGAGCAAAAGGGAATCTTGAGAGTCAGTTCCAACTTTGGCCGTTGGGTGATGATGATCGGTTTTGGCGCCGCCTTTGGCAACACCGTCATGAGCCGTGTCTCCCTCTTCTTGGGCCGCATGCAGTTCTTGATGGGACCTTGGCTCGGGATTATCAAATAGGAAACCAATCAGATAGCCCTTGGGTGCACACCCAAGGGCTATCTGATTGCCCATTTTGGCCCCTCGCAAATCACAAAGATGGCTGGTATTGTGGCTTTACAGCAAGTGCATAGATCCTGTATAGATGCTACCGCGCTCCAGCTACGCTCTGCTTGGGCTCCACCCCGTAGCGGGTTCTGGTGGTATCCACCAGCCGCCCAAACAGCGCAACCGAGTCCCAGCCGGCGGAGACCGCCATCTGACCGATATAGCTGGCATGCAGGTGCTGCTCTGCACCACTCAGGATCTGCAACCCGGCAAACGTATTGAGCTCCAGAGCGTAGGGCTGACGACGCTTATGGTCGTAGATAAAGTCGATCCGACCAAAGTCACGAGCTCCCAGCGCCATGAAGGCGCGCCTGGCAGCGTCCTTGATGGAGGCGATCACCTCCTGCTCCAGGCGAGCGGGACAGTGGAAGATCTCATGATCCTGCTTGTGTTCATAGGTGTTGGTCTTGGCGTCGCCTGTATATTCGATCTCCAGAGGGGGCAGAACGGTCAAGTCCGAACCGTTGCCGATCACGCCCACCGTCACCTCAGTGCCTTGGATGTACTCTTCGACCAGGGCTGCCTGGCCCATGGTCTCGATGATCCTGCGGCACGCCTTCTCCAGAGCCGCGTGATCGTGGACAATGGATTCATCGGTAATCCCGGAGCTGCCGCGCCCACGATCCGGCTTAACGAAGAGCGGAAACTCCGGCAGCTTCACCTGACCCAGTTGGCCGATCCCCGTGACATGGGCAAACCCCGGGGTAACGACCCCCGACTCGATCCATAGGCGCTTGCGCGTGGCCTTGTCCAGGGCCACAAGGTCGAGCCCGGAGCCCATGAAGGGGATCCGCAGCAGCTCCAGCAGGGCAACCTCCTGCAGTGACGAAGCGTTGGCCACCAGGTCGAAACGCCCGGCCAGCAGCTGGTCGATATTGGCCTTCAGATCTTTCTGCCAGGTTAGAAGCACCGTTTCATGACCATTGGCAGCGATGGCCGCGGCATGATGACGCGCCTCTTCGATGGCATCATCGGTGAACTGCACCCCTGTAAACTTGGTCTGCCATTCTGAGTTACGGTACGGTCGGTGTAATACAGCTATCCTCATCGGCTTATACTCCTGTTGTCTGTTTCTCTAAGACCTCCATCCGGGCTAAGCCCGCGTTGCTTGAGTCTCTCGCCCCTCGTCCCTCGCCCCTTGTGGGCTAGACGATGGAGACGGTTCTATCTACCGCGCCGGTGAGGCGGTATGGGCGCAGCATGGCTGCGCGTGCTACATATGGGTTACCGAGTTCCGTTGTAGCAGCGCAGCCATGCTGCGCCTAGTATTCTTCACTCTACAAAGTGCCCGGGACCAGGGGACTGGCGAAGTCACCCGTGCGTTTGCGCTCTCTTCGCTATGCTTCGGTCGCGTGGGCGTATGCAAATACGCCCCTACGCAATGGCCTGCATGCTATCCAGCGCATACGGTTGAGTCGGTCGTAGGGGCGTATTGTCTTACCGACAGCTTTTTCGAAGAAAATGCGAAAGGCATACGCCCGCAGGTCACCGCGAGGTGACCTCAACGAAACAGGTAACTAATCCATGGGCACGGCAGGTACTCTCCCACCAACCCCACCAGGGACTAGGGACTCACAGCCCCACCGTCCCCCTGATCAGCCTCTCGGCTGCCTGCGGGTGATCCGCCACCAATAACCCCGCGGCATACAGGCAATAATCCCGATCACGCAGACCCTGCAGGGTCTGCGGCAGCAGTGACTGGGGATGTCTTGGCGACCATCTGGCTGCTTCCAGGATCTGCTCGCTATCCCCTGCCCGGCTGAGCACCCCGCCCAGACCGATGGCATAGCGGCACTGCGTCAGATCCTTCCCCTTTTGCATGATCATCTCACCGCTCGGTGTCCGCAGCCTCTCGATGCTCCCGACGTGGCGGGCCGCCGCCACCTCGACGCAGACGCTGGCCACGGCGTGGTCCAGCGGATGGAACTCGCGGTATCCCCGCTCATCGCGGATCTCGTCGACCAGGCCATCCGCCCGCTCCGGCCGGATCCCGTGGGCTACCATGATCTCCGGCGCCACCGCATCCACCAGCGAGGGTAGCGAGACGCGCAGGCCGAGATCGGCTTCCACGGTCCGCATCAGACGAGGCGCGGTCAGACCCACGCGGTAGACCCCTTCCCCCGTCTGCTCTCCCCCCACCGAGTAGACATCAGTGGTGGCACCACCGACATCGAAGGCCAGCAACTGATCGATCCCCATCAGCCGTGCTGCGTAGGCCGCGGCCTCCTGCACAGCGCTGGGCGTAGGCATGACCACTCCTCCCGCCCACTCCGTGGCCTGCGTGTAGCCCCTTGCATGAACGATCCTCTGGTAGAAGAGATAGCGGATGGCAGCTCGAGCCGGCTCCACATCCAGGATCCCGAGCTTCGGCATGACATTGCCCACCACCTGGAGCTCGAAGCCCGCCTCGATCAGTCGCTCTCCGACATGATCGGCCGCGCTCTTGTTGCCAGCGTAGACCACCGGACCACGCCAAGCCCCCTCGATCAAGTGCAGCGCGTTGTGCATGATCACCTCGCGGTCGCCGCCATCGATCCCCCCAGCCAAGAGCACGATATCCGGGTTTAGAGTCTCGATCTCGCTGATCTCGCGTCGGCCCAGGTGGTAGGAGTAGATCCCGATCACGCGGGCCCCAGCTCCCAGGGCGGCTAACCTGGCCGCCTCAAGGGTCAGTTCCTCAGTCAAGCCGATCGTCACCATGCGCAATCCGCCAGCAGCGCTCGAACTCGCCCGGCGCAGGGTGATGCCATCGCCACGGCTGCGGAGATCACGCAGCAACTGACGCTCCACACCCAGGAGCCCCACGCCGACTCCCTCTGCCACCGTGGTGAGCACCTGTGTCGAGGACTCCAGCAGACCCGTTTCCAGGTCAACCAAGCGCCCCTTGGTGAAGGTGCTACCGATATCGCAGAGCAACGCTAGCTGCATGGCGTCTGATCGGCAAACAGCCGTGCGATGCGGGTCTTCTCATCCATCGACCCACCGTTTCGGTCCACCGCCCAGCAGGCACCGTTGATCATCCGCGTACTGACGGTCCCTCTCGCAACACGGCTTCCCTTCAGATGCGGCGCATCCAAGAGCCCTGCACCGATGGCTCTGATGATGGTCTGGGGATCGGTCAGCGGCGATGGTCCATCGCCCAGGGCTGCGATAGCCCCTAGTAGGATCTCCGCCTCACTGATCAGGAAACGCTTGCGCTCCTGCACCTTTGGATCCAGCGTCGCGTCTGGCAGGTCCTGTAGCGTGCTGCGCAGGACCCCATGGATGATCTGGCAGCTCTCGATCACCACGTCGGCCGTGGCGGCATAGTTCGCCTCCGAGAAGCCGACCACGTGGACGATATCGGGCTTCATCTGCATGGCCAGTTGGATCGAAGAGGCCAGCTGTCCCTTGGCGATGCTCATGTTCGACGCCAGGCTCATCAGACCCGTACGGACCTGGCTGTAGGAGCGGAAACGGTGATCATGCAGCCGCTGGATCAGCTCACGCTTGGCCAACATCTTAGCCAGGTCAGCACCGTACGACGTCCCATACGGCGTGTTGAACATGTATTGGGCGATGTAGTGCTCCACCCCTTGGTGCTTGGCGTTGAGCGCGGCCAGATAAGCCGCCACCACGGCCACGGTATCCGGTGCCTCGCGCAGGCTCCAGTGATGGGCCTCATTGACCTCCACCGGGATGCCTCGCGCAGCGTGCCAGGCCATGGCGGCTAGATTCTCGGCCATGGATTGCTCCAGACTACGGTTGGAGCGGCCGTCGAGGACGTTGTACCAACAGAGTGGGATAGCGGCCCAGGCATTGTGGATGGTATCGAGGGTCATCTCCGCCCACTTGAGCACGTCGCGGGTACCGCTGTAGCAGCGCAGCAGCGGGTAGTTGCCTGTCTGAGCGGCGTCATAGATCGCGCGGAGATCATCAGGGCTGCGCAGCGGTACGCCGCCAGCACCAGATTGGCTAGGATCCATCTCCTCCGGACGGAAGAAAGAGCTCTGGGCATTCTGATCCGGACCCAGGGAGATGATATCCAACACCTTCGCCTCGGCGATACGGCGAACCCCCTCGAGGGTAGCGCTCATCTTCGGCAGGCCAAAGTGGTGACGGAGTAGTGGGTAGGGTGCCCGGTTCTTCATCCGTGTCAGCAGCGTGCTGCCAGCTCGAGCGTCAGCATCACCGCTTGTCTCCCCATGCAGGAAGGCCATTACCTCGGATGGGCCGTCGTCGCCGGTAAATACCCGCGTGAACATGCCGCAGCGTTCGGCTTCCACGGCTACCGGCGGAGTCCCGCCAAAGATCATCTCGATCTCAGACAACCCCGCCTCGGCTAAGGCCTGCTTCAGCTCGACGAAGAGGCGCTTCGCCACCTCGGGGGTGAGGCGATAACTGATGGCCAATAGATCTGGCGACCACTCCCGGGCGGCCGCGATCAGCTGAGACAGATCGACCGCGGGTCCGAGAAAGTGTGTCTCATGCCCAGCACCCTCCGCTAGACGAAGAAAAGCGAGTATACCGGCGACGTGAACGCAGTGCCCAAGGGTTGCCCCCAAGATCTTCTTACCCATTGACGACTCCCTCCAAGGCAAAACGCCGGATCTGTTGGACTGTCAACCCGGCGAGACCCATGGTCTCCACAGTCCGTCCGATCGCCCAATAGTCTGTCTCGTGCATGAAATTGGCCAGGCCGATGATGCTATCCATGGTCGGTGTCGGGACCCCCAGCTGTTGCCCCAAAGACGCAATCGGAACCAGGCTCATGGGGACGTCCTCGGTGATATAGCGCATGTGCACCGTGGATGGGGCGGTGATCCCGCGGTAGCCATCATTGGCATGCATCGCCTCATAGAGCGTACGTCCGGGCGCGTCGTAAGCCATATAGAGCCACTCGCGTGCTGGCATGGCTCTGATCCCCAAAGCAGCGGCCACCGCCACTCGCTCAGCATCCAACGCTTCCAGCACCTTCGTCACCGAAGGGGTCGCACCGTCCATATAGAACTCGAACGCTCCGTGGGTGGACTCGATCCGTCCGGCATTGAGGATGGTGAGTGCGGGGTGGAAGATAGCCCCGATGTTGTTTAGACTGGTGGCGAGAACGTTGTCCCCAGGGACAAACTGCGGGTAGGCGACGTTCAGCTTCTTCAGCAGTTCTGGTGTCCGATAGCATGGAATGGTTGCCAGCGGGATCGCATTCTTGATCCCGAAGATATGCACCTTGGCCGGGTTATTGATCCGGCACGCGTAGATCAGCGTCGATGCCTCGGCAACCACCACATCGGCACCGGTGCCTTGCTTGGAGATGATGCTGTGGAAGGATAGAGCGCCTCCGGTTCGCCCCGGATGCAAGACCACCATCTGGCCGTCGCGTAGATGCGGCGCGCAGGCATGGGCCAGGTCGGCATGACCAGTCGCTGGGACGACGACCATGATCAGGTCAACGTCAGCGATCGCTTCGGCGACGTCGCTGGTCACTAGGTTGAGCTGACCAGTGCCAACAACCTGACCGCTGAGGTCGATGCTCCCCTTGAGCTTGATCGGCATGATGCGCTCTGCCGTACGGTTATATAGGTTGACTGAGAAACCCATCAAGGCCAGATGCCCGGCCATGGCCTGACCACCGTGCCCGGCTCCCAAGACCGCAAACCGGGGCTTTGTCGACGTAGTCGTCGTTGCCATATGATCAACCCTCCTCCTAAGTAGCATGGATGGAAGAACAACTGGCTAATACCACATTTTCTTCCATATACAATAGTAACACAAAACTACAGTTTGTTCCACGGTAATTTCTTCAAACCATCTAGACAAAAAACTGATTTCGTGTTTCGTCTAATCACATCCCCCGATATTGCCAATCACCTCTCACCGTCCTGACAAGCAAAAACGGCCGAAGCCCCTGAACCAACCAGGGCTTCGACCGTTGCTACTCACGCCGATATCTGCATACTGAAACGTTCCGCTAAACGGGGCCAATCTACGCGCTAACCTGTTTCGGGTTGCTGCTCGTTTTCTTGCCCCGGGCAAGGGATGTGACCATGCCCAAGAACGCTACCGCCATGGCAACCATGTAGGCATCCCGTTGCCCCCAGATCAGATGCTGGTTTGCTGGTGCTACAGCCCCCTGAAGCATCTGGGCGTAGTACGCCGATCGGCTGGAGAAGACGGCACCGGTGATGGCGATGCCGAACACCTGCCCGAGATTGCGCATGGTGGCGATCATCCCCGAACCGATACCGAGCTGTTCTTTGGGAACGCTGCCCATGATGGCATTGTTGTTTGGCGACAGAAAGAGCCCGGTGCCGAGCCCCGCCAGGGCCAGCCCAAGTATGATGAAGCCGACCTGACCGCTCATCGCCAGGGTGCTGAGTGTCATGATCCCCAAGCCCACCATCCCCATCCCCAGGGAGCTGAGAATCTGTGACTGGTAGCCCCGGTCGGAGAGCATCCCGCTAATCGGCCCCATCACCATCATGGCCAAAGGAAAGGCGCTCATCAGTATCCCGGCGCGCGTGCTGGGCAGACCGAGGACATTCTGCAGATAGAATGGCATCAGAAAGATGACCGCGTACTGAGCGAGATAGTTGAAGAGCGAGGTCAAATTCGAAGCGAGGAAGTAGCGGTTGCGAAACAGATCCAGACGGATCATGGGATGATCGACACGTTGCTCGATGCGCACGAATAGGTAAGCAGAGACTGCGGCCACCGCCATCAGGCCGATTACCAGTGGTGATCCCCAGCCCCACTCCTGACCGTGGCTCAGCGCCAGAAGGAAGGTCGAGAGCGTTGCGAAGAGGGTCGTCGCTCCGCCGAGGTCAAAGCGTTGGGGAACGCCAGGACGGCTGGGGAGAATATACCATGCCCACAGCGTCCCGAGTATCCCGATGGGGATATTGATCGAGAAGATCGACTGCCATCCATAGTGGCCCACCAGGACGCCGCCCAGGCTTGGCCCGACCGCTGAGCCAAGCGAGACAAATAGGGCGTTGATCCCGATCGCCCTTCCGCGTTCTTGAGCAGGAAAGGTGGCTGCGATCACCGCTTGGACCACGGCCATGGTCATCCCACCACCGATCGCCTGTACGGCCCGCGCTGCGATTAGAAAGCCAAGGCTGGGCGCGATACTACAGAGCCAAGAGCCCAGGGTAAAGACCGAGAAGCCGATCACATAGACCCGCTTGTGGCCAATGGTATCGCCGATCCGTCCATAGGTGAGGAGCAGACTGCTGATCAGCAGGAGATAGATCATGACCACCCATTCGACGCTGGCCAGCGGCGACTGGTAGTAGGACGTGATCTTGGGCAGAGCGATATTGACGATGCT
Source organism: uncultured Clostridia bacterium (assembly GCA_964402415.1). Lineage (GTDB taxonomy): Bacteria > Bacillota > JAAYKD01 > JAAYKD01 > CAYOCI01 > CAYOCI01. The sequence goes on along the minus strand of CAYOCI010000045.1, from coordinate 1,290 downwards.
GGCGTCCAGAGTGGACATGAACACACCCAAGGACGTGACTGAGAGCACCAACCATCTGTTGCGGTCGCCAGATGTTGACAAGAGCATCCCCCCCTAGATGGTGATTGACACTATCATCATAACATTAGCAGGGGCAGTTCGACATTGGCATATAGTGGCTGAACTACGCTCCATACTGCGTCTTCGGTGGCTTACGGGCCAATCCCGCAACCGAAGTTGATGACTCATGACCTATTCTGATGTGGGCGACGCACAAGGAAGGCTGGCTGCAGATGGTACAGCGCTCGTATGGTGCACGAATAGAGATTATGGTATATAATGGGAGTATAATGGTCTGAATACCTTAGCAGCAAATTGAACGGAGGTCGTGCCATGATTACGCGTCACTCGCGGTGGATAATCGGTCTGGTCCTAGCATTGGCGATGGTGCTTCTCCTATCGCCGGTGGTCAAAGCAGCCACACCACTATACCTCTATCTGAAGATCGGCGGGCAGGATGTCGAGGGCAGCGTGGACCGGGTCGGAAAAGAGGACAGCTGTGAGATCCTCTCCTTTGAGCAGACCACATCCCTTAGCGGCGGCAAGCCCCAGTTCACCCTGACCTTCCAGAAACCAATCGACAAAGCATCTCCCGATATTACCAAAGCGATCTTGGATCAATCTCTAGTGGATGCCAAGTTCCGATTCTATAGGGTGGATGCGACTGGCGCGGAACTCCACTATTACACCGTCGAGGTCACCGGGCAGATCGTAAGCAGCACGCTGCTTCTTCCAGATGTCAAGGACCCCGCCAACCAGGGCCAAAACCATACCGAAAGGGTGACCATGGCAATTCGCTCCATCTCCTGGACGTTCGTCCCAGATAACGAAAAGGTCACCAGCGGTAGCGGGCGACTGATCAAGCAGTGAATGAACAGAGGGGCACCCACCGCGAACTGGTGAGTGCCCCTCTGATGTTCTGTGGGTGTCTCGGCCCCTATCGCCTATCCCCAGACTCCTTCTGACCTCGCGTTGCCCGACTGCTACGAGCGTACATCTCCTTGACACTAGAGCGCGCGCTGTCGTCAGTCCGCAGGAAAGTCGGGATCATCTCCTTGATCTCCAAATCGTCGACAGGACCCTCGTAGGCGTAAGCCCTGCCCAGAGAGCTAACCATCGCCGGCATGCTCATGACCATGTCGCGCGCCTGAGCCATGTCGCCGCGCTCGTAGGCTTCGGCAGAGCGCATCACGCCCCGATCCTTGGTCAGGCCGAGGACTGCTCGGATGATCTCTTCATCGCGGGGCGCCT
>CAYOCI010000044.1:0-32456 GCA_964402415.1 uncultured Clostridia bacterium | reverse complement strand
CTCTGACAGTGTCGAGGTTGACAAGTTCGGTAATATCATTGCGACGAAAAAGGGATACCAAGAGGGCCCCTCGTTGATGGTTGCCGCACATTCTGATGAGATCGGCTGCATGGTAAAGAGCGTGGAGAACAGCGGCTATATTCGTTTCGAGAAAGTCGGGGGGACGATTGATTCGCTACTGCTCGGACGTCAGATGTGTGTCAATGGACACTTTGGGGTCGTCGGTGTCAAGGCCGGTCACCTCATGTCCGAAAAGGAGCGCAGCGAGGTCAAGAAACATACTGAGCTTTACATCGATGTCGGCGCTAAGAGCGCGGAAGAGGTTAGAGCCATGGGGATCAGAGTCGGCGACCCGATCACCTATTGGCCCGATCTACAAGAGTTCACCAACACTGATCGAATCTGTGGCAAGGCTCTAGATGACCGAATCGGCTGCGCGATCCTACTGCACATCTTTTCGGAGTTGAGGGCAAGCGACTTCACCGGTGTGGTCTATGCGGTCATTACAGTTCAGGAAGAAGTCGGGCTCCGTGGCGCTACTGTGGCCGCACATCGGCTCAATCCCGATATCGCCATCGCCCTGGACACCATGCCCGCTGGAGACACCCCTGATATCAGCACTACGAAGGAGCTACCCGTTCTAATTGGCAAAGGCCCCGTTGTGCAGGTGATGAGCGGTGGTGGGGCCCGTGGCAATATCTTACATCCAGCGATGAAGAGGCTTTTGATCGGCCTGGCAGAGGAGAGTGGCATTCCTCACCAGATCGCCATTCTGCCCGGTGGCACCACTGACGCATCGGCCATTCACTTAGTTCGTGAAGGGATCTTGGCCGCAGCCCTTACCATCCCGCGGCGATATTCACACTCATCCGTTGAAGTGATGGATATGAATGATGCGGTGAACGCCAAGCGGATGGTGGATGCGCTCATCCGTCGTCTCGGCAGTGTGGGCGATATGAGTTTCCTCGGCTAGGTGTAGTTGCCTTACGTATCGGAGCAGGAGATCAACCTGCTCCTTCTCCATCTAGACCGTTCTTGTGCGGACTCCCTGGTGTACTTGTGGAGCCATCAACTGACAGGTACACATGGGCTCAGGTCGAAAGGAAACGGGTCTACATGCAGCGAACTACCGACGTGACGGTGATCTACACGATGGGGGGAGAAATGCTTGCGCCGAATCGCCAGAATCACGGTGCTCCTGCTGCTTGGTTCATTCGTTGCTGCAACCCTCCTTTCGGTGCGTGTGCAGGCAGCCTCTAACTCACGTGGGCGATTGCTGCTGGTGTATGAGTCGAGGCATCCTCTCTTGGTGAAGGCTGACTACGTCAACGCCATGGTCAACCTATTGGGACACTTCAACCTTAGGATCACCAGCCTAAGCTCCGACCGTTATGAACCCGGGTTGCTCAGCCGCTATGACTATCTCATGTACCTCGGGAATGATCACAATGATCTTCCACCAGCATTTATCGCTGACATTGCAGTGACATCCAAACCTGTGATGTGGATAGATGCCAATATCGATGAGTTGGTGGCCCAACGCAAGGATCTGGGCTGGGAGCTTGAGGGTACCGCCTTCAGCTTGGCGCAGGTCGAGTATCTGGGACGTGCGGTCCCAGTGAAATACAGGCAGATGATGAACAGTCTGCGTGTGGGACCAGATACCAAAGTGTGGGCATGGGCCAAGGCAGGCAACACCCGCACCCCCTTCGTAGTCTCCAAAGGCTCGTTTTGGTACGTGGCAAGGATGGACTTCTGGAAACCTTATTACTACGTGATCGCAGATATTCTCCATGATTTCCTTGGCGCCGATCACGAGACTCGCGCCCGTGCATTCGTTCGCATTGAGGATATTCACCCCAAGCGCGATGCTCGGGAGATCAGGGCGGTCACAGATGAGCTTCACGCTGCTGGGGTACCCTTCATGCTCGCAGTAATCCCCGTATACCAAAATCCACAAACGGGGGAGAAGGTCGCGCTCCACCAAGCTCCTGCCTTAGTAGAGGCTCTGCGATATGCTGTCGCTAGGGGAGGCAGCGTTGTGTTGCATGGATTCACTCATCAGATGGGAGATAGTGAGACTGGCGTAGGGTTTGAGTTCTGGGACGATCGGTCGGACAGTCCACTGGAAAACGAGACGATCGCTCTCCATCGCGACCGCATCGAACAGGCGGTTGCGGAGCTTGCCTCAGTGGGGCTGCGACCCTTAGCGTTTGAGCCACCTCACTATGCCATCTCTTCATTGGGATATTACACTGTTGCCCAACACTTCTCCACACTGGTGGCCGCGGTTCAACTGGATGACCAGACGCGCAGGATAAATCAGACCTTTCCTTTCGTTATCCACAGAGATCGATACGGTTTGAAGATCATCCCTGAGAACTTGGGATATGTCGACCCATCAGCCCCAGACGCAGTCCAAGGCCCGTTGAGTCGTGCCGAGAGAGCTTTGGTTGTCAGAGATCCCATGGTGGGTGTTTTCTTCCACCCATATATTGAGGCGAGGCACCTGCGGGCGCTCGTTGAGGGACTCCGCGCCAAAGGGTACGAGTTCTACGATCTCAGTACGGATCAGCATTGGGTCAGAACACAGGCTCTCGCATTTGTAACGGGCGCCGAGCCCTCTTCACCCGCTGCGCCTCAGGCTGATGATCCCCTTAGCAGCCTTACTCTTCCGATCGGAGCGACGTCGACGACGCTCGCCGGTTTGGTCATGTGGCTGATGGCGAGGCGCTTGCGTTCTCACAGTCGGAAGACGACAGCATAACTATCGCGGATACCAAAGACCGACGGATGTCGGTCTTTTCCATTCTCGTGAAACGGAGTGCAGTGCTCGAATGACTAGGGACGGTTTTCGCGTCAGTTGCGCTCCTGAGAAAAAAGACTCGGTTTTTTTCTGGGATAGCAGGAAAACACTAACTCAGTGGTGAATATGTTATTCGCTCATCAATGATGAGGAGGTAGACGGAGTGACCATTGATCCTTACAAGGCAGGGCTTTTCAACAAGGATCCCTACCACGCTAAACGCGATTGTGTCGGTGAACTAGTAGTCGTTCTCGACGGTATGATCGACGACAGGGGCCTTCAACTCATGGTACCCAAGTCGAGGGCAGTCTGCCGCAACGAGATTCACGAACTCATTCTTACTGATGAGAGCGGTGGTCCGGGCGGTTCGGTGAAACGCATCGCTTATCTTGGGTTTTTTGAAGTGACTCAAGGAACCGTGATCATCGCAGGTGATGAGCTTCTACTTGACAACCAAGTCGTCGCTACTATCTCTGGCTTTGATGAAACGCACATGCCCAATCATCTCAATATCGTTGCCAAGGTAGCGGAGCGTAAGACAGGTCCGGAGCTCGGCGCCTATGTAGGACAAAGGGTTGTCATTCGCCACAGAAGGGGCTCATGACCTTAGTGTTCAGGGGCATTGGCTTCTCGTCCTCCACTGGCTGTTCTAGTGCACAATAGTATAAGACGGTCAGTGGTGGTCAAGATACAGATGTGGTTTGTCTGTCTATGTCTATTTTCAAGTGTGTGAAAGGAGGTGTACACATGTCAGTTGGTGATAAGTTGAAGGAGCTCGGGTTCGAGCTTCCTGAGGTTGCCAAGCCGGTAGCTGCCTATGTTCCTGCAGTGAAGGTCGACAATTACGTATACACGTCAGGTCAGATCCCCCTAGTGAAGGGTGAGCTCAAGTTCAAGGGCAAGGTTGGCAAAGACATCACCCCGGAACAAGCCTATGAGGCTGCGCAAGTCTGTTGCCTAAACTGCTTGGCTGCCATTAAGGCAGAGATCGGCTGCTTGGACAAGATTGAGCGTATCGTCAAAGTTACTGGTTTTGTCAACAGTGCCGATGGTTTCTCTGGTCAACCCAAGGTAATCAACGGCGCATCAGAGATGCTTGGCAAGCTGTTCGCTGAGGCAGGACAGCACTCACGCTCGGCCGTCGGTGTTTCAGAGCTACCCATCGACGCTGCCGTCGAGGTTGAGATGATAGTCAAGGTGAAAGAGTAAGAGAATAGGGAGGATCCTTATGGCAACACCGAAGTTCAAATTCCAGATGTATAAACAGCTTCACGCAAATACCGCCAACATCTACGCAGAAGCTCGCAAGGCTGCTGACGAGATTGGTATTCCCCAAGAGATCCGCGGCAAGTTCGGTCTGACAGGTGCCATCTCTGGTTGCCCAGCCCCTCTCCGCAAGGATGTCGAAGATGCGGTCATGCACGGCTCCAAGCAAGTTATCCCCTTGGCTAAGCTGCAGGACGAGATTCGCGAGCTGGTCAAGTCTGTCTACGGTGATGAGTATGACGCTCAGCCCGTTAGCACTTGCGAAGCCGCGCTCTGGGTGAGCTTCGACTCGCTCTTTACCCCTCCCGCCCTTGGTCGTGGCGACAACTACCGCGCCCGTTATATCGTTCCCCTCGAAAAACATATGCACCATCAGGGTGGCTATGGCCGTCCGTTCCCGCCGAAGTTCAAAGATATCCTCGCTGATCGCGGTTCCACCCCGGGCGAACTTGGTTTCTATGGCAAGCGTCAGAACAACCTCGACACCATCATGATGCCGTTGGTTGGCGCTGAATACCCCGCCCAGGGTATCAAGTACTGGCCAGTGCCGTTCCTGACCCAGGTTGATCCCGAGGAGTCCATCGAGAAGATGGCCGTTCTCGCTGAGCGTCATGCTGCCTACCTAACCGGTTTCTCATCCATCGCCTATGACACTCCTGGCTATGGCTACGGCGTTAAGGACGAGGATGGCACTCCGCTTATGCAAAAGCTGATCGCTGAGCTAGCTCATGAGTTTGACGTTCCTTACGTCCTCGACAATGCTTGGGGTCTGCCTTTCATTGGCCACGATATCACTAAGAGTGGCGCCGACGTCATCTGCTATGCCATGGATAAGGCCACCGGTTCTCCGACCTCTGGTCTAGTCATTGGTAAGGAAGATGTCATGGTCAACATTCGCCGCGCTCTCGGCACCCACGGTGACCGCTACGGTACGCCGGGCTCCTACGGTAAGGCCGCTTACGTTACATTTGACCCAGGCAAAGAAGCCCTCCTTGGTCAGATCCAAGCCCTCAAGGTTCTGCGCGACAAGCCTGAGATCATGACTAAGCCGGTCGACGATCTATACAAGATCGTGACCGAAGAGTTTGCCAAGATTCAGTTGCCTGAGCGCCTGAAGAATGGCATCCTCATCAGCAAGAGCTACAACTCCACCGCAGTTGAGGTCAACTACGAGGGTACTTGGGCCGATGGTGAGATGGGTATCCCGGTCTTCAGCATTGAGGACATGTATGGCGGTTCTCATCTCCTCCAAGTTGGCATGAACCAGTTCGGTGTCATCCCCACCATCGCCTACGATGGCAATATCTTCATCTCCCCAGGGTTGGGCACCACCGACGAGAATGGCCAGGTCATCGAAGACAAGATGCGCCTAGCCGTCAAGGCTCTCGTTCGCTTGATCGAGATCGTCTGCAAGTACGCTGGTCTGCTCGACTAAGTAGCCAGGCGAGGAGGTGTGCCGGTCCGGCGCACCTCCTTTTGGTTGCATTGGCTGCTCTTTGCAGCGCTGCTGTCCCACTTGGTTGTTCATAAGCACCACCTGTTGAGGACACAATGAAGAAAGATACGAAATAAGTACACCGCAAGGGAGGCAAACACCATGGTCAAGATGATTGTTGTCGGTGGCGGATGGGCAGGAACCTCGGCCGCAGCGATTGGGGCTAAAGGCGGCGCCGATGTCACAGTACTCGAGCGTTGCGACATGCTGCTAGGCACTGGGCTGGTCGGTGGTATCATGCGCAATAACGGGCGCTTCACAGCGACGGAAGAGATGATCGCCCTCGGTGGCGGTGATATGCTCGAAGTCGCAGATGCCTGTGCACGTCACAAGAACATCGAGTTCCCAGGTCATAAGCACGCTAACCTCTATGATATCTCCAAGATCGAGCCCGCTGTTCGTAAGCATCTCGAAAAGCTCGGAGTCAAGATTCGTCTCCAGGTTCGCGCCACCAATGTCGAGATGGAAGGCAAGCGGATCAAGGCAGTCGTGCTAGACAATGGCGAGAAGCTTGAAGGTGATGTCTTCATCGAAGCCAGTGGCACCGCTGGCCCGATGGGTAACTGTGCCAAGTACGGCAATGGTTGTGCCATGTGCGTCTATCGCTGCCCAACCTTCGGTCCTCGCGTCAGTATAGCTGCCAAAGCCGGCGTGGCGGAGTTCATGGGCAAGAAGGCTGATGGGTCCATCGGTGCTATGAGCGGTTCGTGCAAGCTCTTCAAGGAGTCCCTGACGCAGGAACTGCAGGACAAACTGAACAAGACCGGTGTTGCCATCGTTCCCATCCCGGCAAACTTACAGAAGAAGGGGTCTCTGGAAGCCAAGGCGTGCCAACAGTATGCTCTGAAGGAGTTCGCAGAGAATATCATCCTGCTTGATACTGGGCATGCGAAGCTCATGTCCCCCTTCTTCCCACTGGATATGCTGCGGCAGATCCCTGGGTTTGAAGAAGCACGCTACGAGGATCCGTACTCTGGTGGTGTCGGCAACTCCATGCGTTACCTTGCTCTCTCTCCTCGGGACAATTACCTGAAGGTCGAGGGTGTTGACAATCTCTTCTGTGGTGGTGAAAAGGCCGGACTTCTGGTCGGCCATACCGAGGCCATCTGCACTGGTGCTTTAGCCGCTCACAATGCGCTTCGCCAAGCGGCTGGCAAGGATCTGCTGCAACTTCCAGAAACCCTGGCCGTCGGTGACGCAATAGCGCATGTCAACGAACAGATGAAGACTGAAAAGGGTCTTGGGTTGAAGTTCACTTTCTCCGGATCCGTTTACTTTGAGAGGATGAAGGAGAAGAACCTCTATACCACCGATCTGGATACCATTCGCAAACGTGTTGACGCAGCCGGTCTGACTGGCGTAATGGCTCAGAAGCTGGTCTAAAGTTCGGCACCAGTCCCTGTGCCAGGTTCACGTTCGTAGAGATACCATGATGACGAGGGACGGGTGCGCTTGACACAAGCCGCTCGTCTCTCGCATAGAATCATGGTAGGAGCGGTGTAGCCCCATGGGTGTGAGAGCCACAGGCATCACAGTCCATTGAGGCTGATAGCTATCCTGATCGGAGTCATCTGCGTCTGCATCGGCACGCGCTGACTGTTAAGGATGCAATTGAGGTGAAGGCATGCTGAGCGAGAGAGAGAAGAGCGAATACTACATTTTGGATACTATCGCCAAGTCTGCAGAGCCCATAGGCTCGGGGACACTTTGCGGTCAGTTGGTGCAAATGGGTGTGGAGATCAGTGAAGCAACGGTTGGGCGGATCCTGAGACAACTGGATCAGAAACACCTGACAGATCGTATCGGTTACCAGGGCAGGCGCTTGACTGCTGAGGGAGAGGCTAGGCTGTCTCAGCTTGCCCGTGTCAACGATGAGGCGCTCATCACCAACGAGCTTAGGGAGAGCTTACGCCTGCAAGACAAGCAAGACCTGATCGATACGCTTGTGGCACGCAGGGCCATTGAACGGGAGATTGCGCGACTAGCTGCTGAGAACATCAGCAATGAGGAGCTTGAACAACTGCGTACCTGTGTCGCTGAGCACATGCATCACTTTGAGCAGGGGTTAAGTGTCACCCATGACGACATGGTGTTTCACCGTATGATCGCAAAAGCAAGCCACAACCGTATTCTAGAGGCCGCATTGGAGCTGATCAGACAGAACTGGCAGTACACCCCGCTTCTGGCATTCATAAGGATACAGATGAACAAGAACGTAGTGCCTGATCACCAACGTATTCTAGCGGCGCTTGAGTCTCGATCACCTGAAGCTGCAGAAGAGGCGACCATCACGCATCTTGATGGTCTGATCCGGGACGTCCAATCATTCTGGGAGATCGCCAATAGCATTGAGCGTCCGCGTGAGGGGACTAGGTGAAAAGGAGACAGTGCCTTAGGGCGCTCTCTTTTTTCCGGGTAATGCCTCATCCCTGATGAGGAGCTTCTAGCTCCGATGTAATGAGTAAGAGCTGCACTAAATGCGAATGATCTAATTGGGACGACTAGGCGATTCTGAGTTTCCGCTTGCGGGCTGGTTCAGGCTAGCGGTCTTGGCCCGCGAATGGAGTTCGGTCTCCCAAAGATAGCAATGGACAGGAGGCAAAACCATGAGCAGTCTGGCGGAACGAGTAGTTGATGGTCTCGATATTGAGACCTTCATCATCTGTGAAACAGCTGATGAAGCCAAACAACTCGTGTTGGATTTTCTAAAGCAAGCTGGTTTCAAGACGGTGGACGTGGTCTTTGTCCAACACCAAGGCCCCGGGGCGAGAGTTCGGGCGCGAGCTTATAGCTACAAGCCGGGTGACAAGTACGGCTGGTTGCCAGGTATCGAGGCAAAGTAACCATACGTCTCAGTCCAGAGTGATCCGTCGTCACTTCCAGACGGCATACTCAGGCGTTTGACGCAAAGAGTGGGAGGCAAACCATGATAGAACGCAAACACGTCCTGCTGGCACCGCTAGATCCGGTTCATGATATTGGGCTGAAGATGATCAAACGAGCGATCGAACAGGCAGGGCACGAAACGAAACTATTACCGCCGGATTACACTCCTGAAGAAGTTGTGAAGGCCATCGGGGAGACAAAGGCTGATGTTGTTCTGGTCAGCAGAACTCTGGGCTATGGGGTTGCTGAACTCCTGGGTAAGTTTATCGATCTGGTTGATGCATCTGGGCTCAGGGATCGAGTGAAACTCGGCATTGGCGGGATGGCGATTCGTCCCGAGTTGGCCGCCGAGCTTGGATTTGACGCTGGCTTTGGCCCAGGGACACCAGTCGAAGCGGCAGTCGCTTTCGTTGAAGGGCGCACCTATCAGGCAGACCTATCTAGCTCCCAGAAGACTAAACGTGATATGACAGAAGGATATGGCTACCAGTACCGACACAGCGGCATAGAGAAGCTTCTCGATGAGATCGTCGACGGGATACTGAAGTGGTCGGAAGGTAAGAGCTCTCCCGCGATCAAGCGTGCTGAACTCAGACAGGCCATGTTTGATCCCAAAGTAACCGAGGCGGAGATGATAAAGCTCAAGGCCGAGTATCAGCAATTGTGTGATCCAGTGGTAGCTAAGTTCTACGAGAGCGGAGAGATCCACCCCAAGACCCGGCGCCTGACCGAAGGCGAACTAAAAGCCCTTGACAGCTTCGTTGATGACGTGAAGTCCCGGATTACCCCCCATAAACTGCAGCATACTCGCTCGAAACCCATGGTCTTGGCGCAGTACGGAACAGGATGTCCCTTTATGGACATCGCGCATATCATGACCTGCGAGGCTTGGGGCGCTGATGGTGTCATCCACTTTGATCCGTCCTGGGGAGCACGCACAGAAGGGTTTTTCGAAGGTTATCTCACGCATACTGAGGACGGTTCCGTTATCACCCCTGAGAACTTGCGGAGCATTCGCCAGGCTACCAGTCCCTGGACCCTCTGGCAGGTTCGTGCTCATCGGGGTCTCAATACGCCGGAGACGGTGGTCTTGGCTGGTCTGATCGGGGCGGACATGACGAAGATCAATATCGCCTATGGATCCCTTGGTGCTGGGACCGATCCGGCGCGCCTGACCATCGACGCTGTGGCGGCGATTCGCCATGCGGCCGCCTATAACTTGCCGTTCGACGTAGTCACCAATGAAGAGCTATGCGGTGTCCCTGCGTTTAAGGCTTTCGCAGGTATGCTGATCACGGCCCACCTAGGTCGCCGACTGAAGGCACGCCCCGTGCTGCAGCCACTGTTCTGCTATTCGCCAGAGGTGATGATCAATGGTCAGATGAATGACAACTATGTGGACTTCAATGCTGCCAAGATCATGGCTCTTCGGTCAATTATCGATGCCCCTATCTGGCCAGGAGCCCCAATTGGTTTCTTGACGCAGATTGAGGATCGAGTCCAGTCGTCCATGAGCACTGCCTTACATGCGGCTCTGGCCTCTTCGTTGGAGGTCGATGCCATCTCGATCGCTTCGTCAGATGAGGCATATTCCGGTGGACCGATAGTCGCGGCATCGCGCGTGGACACGTTGCGAGCTGTGCAGGAGGCTTTCCGCTTCTTCGGCCAGTCCGGCATCAGTCCCACCACACAGGCGAAGGTGTGGGCGGATGACATCGTTCAGGGGATCGAGCAGGTGCTCAAGAATGTCATCACCGCAGGCGGGTTCGTGGATGCCCTGTATGCCGGTGTGCTCGGAAGTCCTGAAGACGGTGCCTACCCAGGTCGTTCCGGCCGTGGAACCGTCATTGAGGGGTAGCGCCATGTTGGTGATCGGCATGGCCGGGACCGCTAAGAACACTGGCAAGACCACAGCCACAGCAACTATCATGGCCCACGGAGACCGCGAAGGGATCAGGCTCGCGGTTACCAGCATTGGCTATGATGGCGAGGCCATCGACAATGTCACCGGGCTGCCAAAGCCACGTTTGACATTCCAGCCCGGGATGATTGTCGCCACCGCTGAGCGCTGCATGCGCCAGTTGAAAGGCGGCGTGGAGCTGCTGGAAAGCACCGGTTTCCAAACTCCCCTCGGCGAGGTTCAGATCGGTCGTTTGACCAAAGAGACGCTTGTTGTCTTGGCCGGCCCGAACAAGGCGCGCGATCTCCAGCTTCTCATCGAGCAACTGCGCAAACATGGAGCGGAGCTTGTCATCGTTGATGGTGCGCTTAACCGCATGGCCCCCATGGCCGTGACGAATGGCATGGTCGTGTCAACGGGGGCTGCGCGGCATCAGGAGATAGATCAGTTGGTAAAGGAGACCGTTGCTCTGCATCGCCTTTTCGCGGTGGCGCCCGCCCGGCCAGAGATCGCCAGCGTGATTACGGCTTCTGGCGGGGTCCAGGTCGGGGCGGCTGACGCATCGGGTATCCAGCAGGTCCCGCTGACTTCACTGCTGGTGAAGGGCGATAGTCAATTGCTCTGGGATGCCTGGCGGGACAATGCCTGGGCGTACGTACCCGGAGTCGTTAATTCCGGTTGTCTAAACGAGCTGATCAGGCTCGGTGGCTCTGAGCTCCATGGAAAACAGCTCATTATCCATGACTCTGTCAAACTAGCTGTCGGTCAAGATCCGCTGGCGTTAGTCGAGAGCATGGCGCAGATGGACCAGCTTGGCTGCAGGATTTACGCGCTGAAGCAGCTCCCGGTCTTGGCCCTTACAGTTAACCCGTTTTACCCTGCCTACCGCTTTCAGAGCCAGAGCTATGAAGAGGCGTTTGTCGATAAAGAGTTGCTGCTTAACAGTATGCAGGACGCTCTACCTGTTCCGGTATTTGACGTGATGCGCGACGCTGGAGAGGGGCTGTTCGGTGTGTTGCGCAGCACGCTGGACACCGCTGGCAAGCAGCAGACAGACTAGAGCATCGGTAGCCAATACAGCTCATTGCCGCAGGGTCGAAGACTCTGCGGCTTGTCTTGTTTCACCAATCGGTCTCCCACAACATATGCTGGAATTATGAAATGGGAGGGGGGAGGTCCGTGTTACCGGTCTATCGGCAACGACGTCCAATCTGCATCGACGCTGGCTCGAAGTTCTGCCCGTGCGCATTGGCAGATACAGGAGAGTGCCTGACCTGTTCTATCCTGCGTGGGGAAGAGCGGTGTGACTGTGATTGGCGTGGTGTCTGCATCCTCAATGAATATCGCTTTAACCGCAAACGTTCCAGGGGCCCCCGCCCCGAACATGCGGTTAAGGTTCTGGCTACGCGCCATCTCACCCCCACAGTCACTAAGCTGGTTGTGGAGGCACCCGATGGCTTCGACGAGGAATGGGCTATGCCGGGTGCTTTTGTGATGGCTCGACCCACGGGCTCTAGCCAGTACTACAGCACCCCATTGTGTATCTTCGCATCAGTGGCTGAGGAGCCATCGCTCATCGAACTGGTCGTTCAGGAGAATGGTCTCAAGACCAAGGCGCTGCTTCAGCCGCAGCCGCGTATTCTTATCCGCGGTCCCTACTATAATGGTTGGTTCGGCTACAAAGCGGTCAAAGCGACCGCCAACTCTCAAGTGATCATGGTAGTGCGAGGGATCGGGCAGGCACCGGCGCTGAAGATGGCAGCGGAGTTGTCAAGATCGGGAAATGAACTGCTGGTCTATCTCGACCCTGGAACGACTGAGGTAGCATTCATCGCCGACGAGCTAGTCAAAATGGGAGCTAGTGTTCGATTGGTTAACCTGCTTGAGGATAAGTCATACGAAGAGATGGAGCAAGTCCTTCGAGAGCAGCCCATAGCCCTGCTGGTCAGTGCCGGTGCCGATATCCAGCACAGTCGACTGTCGGAGTTGATTAAGAGCACCGGCTCAGAAGCCATGATCGTGTTGACCAACAACCACGCCATGACCTGCGGTGAGGGGATCTGTGGGGCATGCATGATCGAGGTCGCCCGTGGCGAGAAGATCAAGACCTGCAAGAGTCAACTCCTGGGCGAGCAGATCACAGCGACCATCAACACGAGGCTATATCCGCGCTAGAATCACTGTCGTTCATCGGTTGACCACTGTCATGAGGCCAGGCCCTGAGACAGGGGCGCTACGCTGTAGACCTTGCGCCCCGCAACCATGGCTTTACACAGCCGTGGTTGACTGATCTGATGAATGACATATAACTCCTTCAATGAAAGGGTGATTTTCACGATGGCCAAAGTCGTAGTCGTTGGTGGCGGTTGGTCTGGGTGCGCCGCAGCTCTGGCTGCTGCCAAGGCAGGTACTGAGGTGACCTTACTAGAGCGCACAGATCTGCTGCTGGGAGTTGGGCTGGTAGCTGGCATAATGCGCAACAATGGGCGCTACACAGCCGCAGAAGAGATGATCGCCATGGGAGCGGGTGAGCTCTTCCATATCACCGACCAATCTGCTCGGCATCGCAATCTGAACTTCCCTGGGCATGAGCACGCGAGTATTTACGATGTGACCATCATTGAGCCCCTGGTTCGTCTCCTACTAGAGGCCAAGGGCGTCCAGGTGAGGACTGAAGCTCGAATCGTCGATGTCGTCAAGGAAGGGTCTAAAATAAGGAGCGTCGTCACCGATGGTGATCTGGAGTACACAGGAGATGTCTTCGTTGATACCACTGGGACGACCGGTCCCATGGGCAATTGCACCACCAATGGCAACGGCTGTGCGATGTGCATTCTGCGCTGCCCCTCCTTTGGTGGTCGCGTGAGTCTGACTGCCCTTGCTGGGGTCAAGGAGATGAAGGCACGACGTAAGGATGGCGGGTTCGGTGCCATGAGCGGTTCATGTAAACTGGACAAGAGCTCTTTACGTGCTGACATCGCCGACACGCTGACACAGAAAGGCGTCGTGGTCATCCCGCTGCCTGCCGATCAGATCAAGCCCGAAAAGCTCAACAAGAAGATCTGCCAACAGTATGCCTTGCCTGAGTTCGCAGAAAATCTAGTTCTCATCGACACGGGTCATGCCAAGATGATGACCTCTTTCTTTCCGCTGCATCAGCTTAGAACGATCCCGGGGTTTGAGAAGGTTCATTATACTGATCCGTACGGCGGAACACGGGGCAACTCGATTCGCTTCAACGCTCTAGCGCCACGCGATAACACAATGCGGGTTGCTGGGGTTGAGAACCTCTTCTGTGGCGGAGAAAAGGCAGGGCCATTCGTTGGCTGCACTGAGGCAATTAGTACTGGAACCCTCGGAGGGTTCAATGCCGCCAAGTTTGCCTTGGGCCAACCGCTACTTGAGCTGCCTGCGAGCATTGCCGTGGGCGATATTATCCGATTCGTCAATCAACGTATCCAGTTCGGAGCCGGGCTCTATGAGCGGTATACGTTCTCCGGGTCTGTCTACTTCGACCGCATGAAAGAGAGAGGGCTCTACAGCACCGACAGCAACGCCATTCGCGAGCGGGTTCGAGCCGCCGCAATGGAAGGCGTTTTCAAGTAGGTGCCACAGCATAGGGTATGGCGGATGCGTCTGCCATACCCTTTTTCGGTTTCTGATGTTCTCCAGCCGTCGGTCATCGGTGCAGGCCAGGAGGAGATCACATGGTATGCCTGGGTGATCGAAGTGTGACCTATCCACTGGCGACAACAGATCGGCTCAGGCATAGACTGAGGTGACCAAGAGAACTGGCTCTACCAACGGGTAAGGGCTGGCGATATGCAGATGGTAGTAACATGAACTTGCTCTTGGCGCACCTAGTATCTTCTGAATGTGAGGCGAAAGCAGATGAACGAGAAGAACACGATTGCACTGGTCTCTCCAGGTGACGATCCCCTGCCACCTGCACGCTGCTCCTCCGTGGATATCTATGTGTATCATCTTGGCTGTGAGCTGGGAAGAAAAGCACCGGTCAGGATCTTCGCCCGTGGATCCAGTGGTCGGACGGTCAACAGAGATGGTATTGGCATCGAAGAGATCCCCGTCTCTGGTTCTGGCCCGGCCTATCTCAGACACGTCCTCAAACGATCATTGCGGCAAGGATATCGTACTATACAGGTTGAGAACAGGCCCCGCTACATCACACCTCTCCGTAAGCAGTTTCCGCATACCCGGATTGTGCTCAATATGCACTCGACGAATTTCCTTGCACCGAAGTTAATCCGCCCATCAGAGGTGGTCAAGAGCTTTCGAGCTGTCGACGCCATAGTTGCCAACAGTCGTTATGTACATCGACAGCTGTTACGTCGCTTTCCCCAGTTCGCTGCTAAGTATCACGCCATCCACCCAGGCGTGGATCTAGGCCTGTTTCCCTCCAAGCGATCAAAACGTGGGCGGGCCATCCGCCAGGCGATGCGTACTCACAATGGTGCCGGCGATGGGAAGGCAATCCTGCTGTTGGTGGGTCGTTTTTTACCCAGAAAAGGAATCTCGGTGCTGCTGCGCGCCTTGAGAGGAGTGTACTCCAAGCGCACTGACTTTGAGCTCTGGGTCGTGGGCGGCAGGCCGACGGGATCCAGTACGTTTCATAAGGAGGTTCGCAACCTATCCCGCGGTCTGCCTGTCCGATTTTTCCCGTTCGTATCGTCGCGAAAAATCCATCGCTATTACCTAGCCTCAGATCTGCTCCTATGCCCCTCACAGTTACCTGAGGCGTTCGGCATGGTCAATGTGGAAGCTGCAGCCAGTGGACTGCCAGCACTCGGGAGTGACGCATGGGGGATCCGAGAGAGCATCGTCACAGGAGTCAATGGTTGGCGGGTGCGGAACTACCACAGCAGTCAGGCTTGGAGTGAGGTGATAACCCACCTGCTGTCTCGCCGCACAGAGTGGCAGGAAATGGGTGCGAAAGCCAGGCAGTTGGCGGTTAAGCGCTACTCATGGAAGCGGGTGGCCGATGAGTTCGATGCGCTATACCGCTCGTTGTCGCAGTCAGCTCAGACTACTGAGCAGTGGAGCTCCCCCGGATGACCAAAAAGGGCCGGATATGCGGCCCTTTTTCTACGTAACATTTCCATTTAGCTTTGGGGTGGTTATACTATAGAAAGAGATTTAGCGAGATAATGGAGGTCGGTCACTTGGAGGAGAGGCTGCAAAAGCTGCTAGCCAAGGCGGGGGTGGCCTCGCGACGTCATGCGGAGGAGATGATCGCGTCCGGCCGTGTCATGGTCAACGGCTCAGTGGTAACTGAGTTGGGGAGTAAAGCGGACCCAGCTGTGGACCGCATCACGGTTGACGGCCGCGAGCTCAGCGTAGAGCAAGAACTGCGCCATATTCTACTTTTCAAACCGAAAGGTTATGTGACTACGGTCAGTGATCCCGAGGGGCGTCCGACGGTGCTGGAACTCGTCAAAGGCGAGGGGGCGCGCCTGTTTCCTGTTGGGCGTCTGGACATGGACACCGAGGGTCTGCTAATACTAACCAATGATGGCAAGCTAGCCTATCATCTTACCCATCCGAGTCATGAGGTGGACAAGACCTACCTAGCCCTGGTAGAAGGCGTGCCGACCAAGACCCGGTTACGCAAGCTGGCCCGGGGAATTGTGCTAGAGGATGGCAAGACCGCCCCGGCAAAGGTTGAAGCATTGACAACAGATGGCGAGAGCACCTGGATCTCAATCACTATTCATGAAGGACGTAATCGCCAAGTGCGTCGCATGCTCGATGCTGTCGAACTGCCTGTACAACACCTTAGGCGCACGCGTTTGGCCTTTCTGACACTCGATGGGCTAGGGGCAGGGGAGTATCGTTCCCTGTCAGCAGCGGAGGTACGGCGCCTGCGCGACATAGTCGCCAAAGATGACGATCCAAATATTGTGAGTCAATAGAGGGAGATGGGGAGACGATGATTCTCAGAAACGTGATGGAAGAGGCAGTGCAGAGGACAATTGACCATCTGGCGGAGCACCCTGAGTTGCTTGGTGACGACTCAAGTGCGTGTTTTTGCCCAATCTGCCGTATTGATGCCGCAGCGATCGCGTTGAACCGACTGCAGCCCAGATACGTAGTCACTCGCCGCGGTGAGGCTTTGGCAAGAGCTGAGCGGTTTCAGACACAGTACGATGTGGACGTCCTTGGCACGGTTGTGGCCGCCATCCGAGTGGTCAAAGATGCTCCCCAACACACCGCACAGCGCGAAGACGCATAGCGCTGCAGAGACTAGCCGCTTTGCAGAGGATGAAGCCTATTCATCCTTCTGATGGAGCCGAACAGGAGGTATCCCTTGAGAACAGTCGCTGTGGTCGGTGGTGGAGCCGCCGGAATGATGGCCGCGGGGCAAGCGGCGCTTGCCGGAGCCCAAACCATTCTCTTCGAGAAGAATGACCGCCTTGGCAAAAAGCTGGTGATTACCGGCAAGGGGCGGTGTAACGTGACCAATGATGCTGATCTGCAGACATTGATCAGGAACATGCCTGGAAACGGTCAGTTCTTATACAGCGCCATGGCTCGATTTGGCAGCGCCGACACGCAGACCTTCTTTACCGAGCTTGGTGTGCCGCTGAAAGTGGAGAGAGGCAACCGAGTTTTTCCCGCATCGGACCGTTCGTTTGATATCGTCGATGCCTTCAAGCGGTTCCTAAATCACAATCAGGTCGATTTGAGACTCCGCTCGCCTGTTGAGCAGGTCATTGCTCGTGACGGCTGCATTACGAGTCTGGTGGCGGGAGGGCGAGAGCATCCAGCCGATGCGGTAATTCTCACCACTGGTGGCGCATCGTATCCTGTGACAGGTAGCACAGGTGATGGTTATGGATTCGCCAAGCTCCTCGGGCATCATATCATCGAACCTCGACCAGCACTCGTGCCTCTCGAGTGCAGCGAAGAGTGGCCGAAGGAACTTCAAGGGCTAGCTCTCAAAAACGTGACCCTGACGTTGTATCAAGATGGGAAGGAGCTAGGCAGCGAGTTTGGCGAGATGCTTTTTGCGCACTTTGGCATCACCGGCCCGATCGTATTGAGTCTGAGTCGCCTGGTGACGCATCGTCTGAGCGAGAAACCGATTGTCGCCTCCATCAATCTTAAACCCGCTTTGACCGAAGAGCAGCTAGACAAACGTCTTCAGCGCGACTTCGCCCAGAATATTCGTCGCCAATTCAAGAATGCCTTGGATGAGCTCCTACCAAAGCGTCTCATCCCTGTTATCATAGCTCAGTCGGGGATCGACCCCGAGAAACCCGTCCACCAGATCACGAAGGATGAGCGCGCGGACCTAATTCGTAGCTTAACCGAGCTCTCGATCACTATTTGCTCTACTCGTCCCCTGGCAGAGGCAATCGTAACAGCAGGTGGGGTCGATGTGAAAGAGATTAACCCCAAAACCATGGAGTCCAAGTTGGTCAAGGGACTTTACTTCGCTGGCGAAGTGATGGATATTGATGGCTTTACGGGGGGCTTCAACCTGCAGGCTGCGTTCGCCACCGGTCTTGTCGCTGGTCGTAGCGCAGCCGAATGGTCCTAAACATTGTCATCCTCTGAGGCCATACGTTGAACAGAGCACCGTGAGTCTTGTGGCTGGTTCCTCGGTCATCTGGAGATCATCTGCAGAGGGGGCGAAGCTTTGGGTCGGCGATATCGGCGATGGGAGCAGGGTGTTCGGACACTGTCTCGGCGAATGGATAGTGTACTGTTGCGGCTGGCCGTGATTGCCGCAGTGGCGCTGGTTCTGGCGCAGATGGCGCTGCGCTCCTCGCTATTTCTGGCCCTGTATAGCCCAGTCGATCGCCTGGAAGGTATCGGCAGGCCGAATTCCGCCCAGCTAGCTGCTTGGGAGCGATTCCTGGCGGAGAGGACGGTCAGCAGCCAGACGACAACCATGAGCATATCGCTTGAGCTGCTGCAACCACAGGCCACTCCGAAGATCAAGGTTCTGGTGAATGGGGAGATACGAGGGAGTTTTATACGACCTACGCTTACGGTCAGGGTGAACAGAGGCGACCTTGTGGAGATAGACTCCCAGGAGGAGAGCGGCGAAATCACCGTTCGCGTCAAGGAGACATCACCCAATTTGTACAGACCCATGGTAGGGCAATACTTACAGGCTGCGCAAGAGATACGCCCGTTGGGAAGGGTTGAGTCCAAGAGTATCAGATAAGGGTGGCGCATGAGGTCTCTCATCGCAATTGGCATCTGCGCCCCCATCTGCTATACTTTGGGGTGACCAGACCCTGGCGGGTGTATTTTTTTACCTCAAACGCGAGCCTTGCTTTTGGACGAGGCAGACTAACCATATTGACGACTAAGGACCCGAACCTCTTGCCACCGCTAACAAGCACATGGCCATTTCGGCGTGTGCTTGCGCCCGGGTTCTTCTCGGTCCCGGAGAAGGGACTAGGGCCGAGGGGCTAGGGTCTAGATAAGGAGGAGTAGACTATGCTTCGTGGTGTGCGAGGGGCAATCACTGTTACTGCTGACGATCGCCAGCTGATTCTGCAGGCCACCACTGAACTATTGGCGAAAATGGTTGAACTAAACCAGATACATAGCGAGGATATCGCCAGCGTGCTCTTGACCATGACCAATGACCTTCACAGCGTCTTTCCTGCAGTGGCCGCCCGCGCCATGGGGTGGACGGAAGTGCCACTCACCTGTGCTAGGGAGCTAGAGATCACGGGGGCACTCTCCCGCTGCATCCGTGTCTTATTGCACTGGAATACCGAACGGACACAAAAGGAGATACGACATGTTTATCTCCGTGATGCCATGACGCTTAGGCCAGACCTAGCGGGCGGTCAACGATGAGCTGGCAACTGGTTGGTAAGGAGAGGCAAGAACCCACCAGAGCTGTCCAAGTGGGAGAGGTCTTGGTGGGTGGTCCTGAGATAGTGGTGGCTGCTGGGCCATGTGCAGTGGAGAGCGAAGCGCAGATCATCCAGACAGCACAAGCGGTACGCGCCATGGGGGCGCGGCTGTTGCGCGGTGGAGCGTATAAGCCACGCAGTTCGCCCTACTCGTTCCAGGGTCTGGCGGAAGACGGACTGAAGTTGTTGCAGCAGGCTAAGGAACTAACGGGTCTAGCCATCGTTACCGAGGTGATGGACCCGCGCGACATCGACAAAGTGGCCCGCTACGCCGATCTGTTGCAGGTTGGCTCCAGAAGCATGCAGAACTATCCACTGCTAAAAGAACTGGGGCAGGTCCACATGCCAGTTCTGCTCAAACGTGGATTGTCCGCGACCATCGAGGAGTGGTTGTTGGCTGCTGAACATGTCATGGCACAGGGTAACGATCAGATCATTCTCTGTGAGCGTGGGATCAGAACCTTCGAGCCTATGACTCGTAATACGCTGGATCTGGCTGCGGTCAGCATAGTGAAACAGATCAGCCATCTGCCAGTCATCGTCGATCCAAGCCACGCCACCGGGAGATGGCGGCTGGTCCAGCCCATGTCCCTGGCTGCCATCGCGGCCGGGGCGGACGGTCTGATGGTTGAGGTCCATCCGGATCCTGATCGAGCGCTCAGTGACGGACCGCAGTCACTGACATTACCGAGCTTCCAGAACCTCATGGCGAGCATCGAGCCAATGGCGAAGGCAATTGGGAAAAAGCTACCTGCTGTGAAGAGAGTGTGAGACATTATGACGCGAGGCAAGAAGGATATCTGTGAGACGACTGCGAATAAGGACGAGGGCTCTGCCGCTCCTATCGCCATCGCTATTGATGGGCCGGCGGGCGCAGGGAAGAGCACCGTCGCACGCGTGTTAGCTGGCCGACTGAACTTCTGCCATATCGATACCGGCGCCATGTATCGTGCCGTAACGCTGGCCGCCTTACGGCAGGACCTGGATCTAGACAATGAACCACAGGTGGCACAGTTGGCGGAGCAGTTGCAGCTGACGGTCAAGCCAGCCCGTGACAGTATGCGTATCCTACTGAACGGCGAGGATATCACCGAGGCAATTCGTGACCCGTTGGTGTCCGCTCATGTCTCCCGGATCGCTAGGCTGGCGCGCGTCCGACTGCAGCTCGTACACTGGCAACGGCAGTTGGCGAGCACACAGTGTGTCGTGATGGATGGACGGGATATAGGCACTCATGTCTTGCCCGATGCTCCTCTCAAGGTCTTCCTAACAGCGTCTCTCTCAGAGCGCTCGCGTCGCCGTGTCCAAGAACTCACGGCGAAGGGCGTCAGCGTCTCGGATGCTCAGGTACAGACTGAGATCAGCAATCGCGACCGCATCGATAGCCAGAGAGAGACATCACCCCTGGTTAAGGCAGCTGATGCGGTGGAGATCGATACCAGCCAGCTCAGCATCGAAGAAGTGGTGGGCAAGATCCTAGAGGTTGCGCGAGCGCGGGGGATCAACATGCCGACGGGGGAATGACAAATGCGGCTTTACGCATTTCTGATGGTCCTTATTAGACTCATTGTCCGCATCCTATGGCGTCCGAAGTACGAGGGACTAGACAGGTTCCCCGAGGCAGGCGCCGTCGTCTTTTGCGGAAACCACATCCACTGGGCAGACCCTGTTTTGATGGCTTGCGCGAGCCGTCGACAGCTGCATTTCATGGCGAAATACGAGCTATTCGATCTCCCGATCCTGAAGTGGCTCTTACCCCACGTAGGCATGTTTCCGATCAAGCGTGGCAAGGTCGATACCGGTGCCATCCGCTCGGCACTGGCCTATCTGGGCAAGGGCGAGGTGCTAGGCATCTTCCCTGAGGGCACTCGTTCCAAGACAGGTGAGCTGTTGGCCTTCCTCAACGGTGCATCGTATTTTGCGGTCAAGAGCGGTGCCGTGATCGTTCCAGTGGGGATCTCAGGAACCTATCGACCGTTCTCGCGCATGCATGTGCGAGTAGGCACCCCTATCGACGTGGCACCCTACAGCCAAGGAGGCAAGGGCTCTTCGAAGCTTGATGAGCTTAGTCATCACCTGATGCAGGAGATTGATAAGTTGAGGGGGGATGATTAGTGCCTGTCATCCTTTCACGGCATATGGGGTTTTGCGGCGGGGTCAAACGCGCTATCGCGTTGGCCAATCAGCAGCTGGATGATGATCGGCCTCTGGTCGCCTTGGGCGCTTTGGTCCACAACCAGCAGCAGATGGATGAACTGCAAGGTAGGGGACTGATAATCGCCAGCCAAACCACTGAGATTGACAACCGTCCTACCATCATTCGCTCCCATGGCGTGGGCCCAGCGTTGATGCATGGTATCAATGACGCGAGCTCGCAGGTGATCAATGCCACATGCCCCTCGGTTCAGCGTATTTTTGACCTCGCCAAGGGCTTTGCTGACGATGCCTATCACGTTGTGATCGTGGGCGAGAAAGGACATCCCGAGGTAGAAGCAGCACGTGAGTGGGCAGGAGACTCCGGGCAGATTGTCGAAACTCCAGAGGAGGCCGACGCCCTGCCCATGATGACTAAGTTAGCTGTTCTTGCCCAATCAACTCTGGAAGAGGCCCGTTTCGACGCCGTTTTGGAGCGTTTACGTAAGAGGGCACACGAGCTGAAGGTTGAGAAGACCATCTGTGCAGCCACCCGCCTGCGGCAAGAAGCTGCAGTTGAGTTGGCCGCCAGAGTAGATCTAATGGTGGTTATTGGCGGCAGACACAGCGCCAATACCAAGCACCTGTATGAACTGTGTCACCGGGTCAACCCCAACACCCACCAGGTCGAGCGTGGTTCTGAACTCCGCTCTGAGTGGATACAGCCCGGTATGAACATAGGGGTCACCGCCGGAGCTTCTACTCCGGAGTGGATTATAAAGGAGGTAGAACAGATCGTGTCTGAACTTGAAAAGAAGCCGGAAGAGCAGGTTCAACAAGAGCCGACGCAAAAAGAGTCGATTCAAGAAGAGCTGCAGCTTGAAGAAGAGCGCATGCCTGAGGATGCATATCTCCCCCGCAAGGTTAGTCAGGGGGATGTTGTTAAGGCAACTGTGGTTAGCGTCGCCGACGACGGCGTGATGATTGATGTTGGCTGGAAGTCGGAAGGATTCGTTCCCCGCAAAGAACTTGCTGTTGATCAAAGCCGTCAACCGTCCGAGTTGGTCAAAGTTGGCGATGAGATCGAGGTCACCGTCATTCGTTCCGAGGATAAAGAGGGGAATATCACCTTCTCCAAACGTCGTGCCGATCAGCTCAAGAACTGGGACAAGATCGCCGAAGCCAAGGAGAACAACCTGACCCTGACTGGTCGCGTGACTGAGGCTGTCAAAGGCGGACTCGTAGTGGACATCGGTGTTCGGGCCTTCTTGCCCGCATCCATGGTTGACCGCCGCTTCGTCAGCGATCTGGGCACCTTTGTTGGACAGGATGTCCAAGTGCGCGTGGTTGAGATGGAGAAGGACCGCCGCAATGTGATCGTCTCGCGGAAGGCCGTGACCGAGGAAGAGAACGCCAAAGTCAAAGAAATGCTCTGGGCCTCCATCCAGGAAGGCGAGATCCGTCACGGTGTGGTTCGCCGCCTAGCGGACTTTGGTGCCTTTGTTGATCTCGGTGGCGTTGATGGACTCCTACATATCTCAGACATCTCCCATGGTCGGATCAAGCACCCCAACGAGATGGTCAACGTCGGTGATGAGCTTGACCTTATGGTCCTCAAGCTTGATCGCGAACGCGGCCGCATCTCTCTCGGCCTGAAGCAGACCCAGCCTGAACCATGGCAGGCCGCGGCTGCCGAGCTTCACGCCGGCGACCTGGTAGAGGGCAAGGTTGTACGTATTACCCCTTGGGGTGCTTTTGTCAACATCAAGCCGGGGCTTGATGGCCTTGTTCATATCTCCGAGCTGGCCAACCGCCGTGTGGCTAAGGTTGAGGACGTTGTTAACGTTGGCGACCCAGTCAAGGCTAAGGTTCTCGATGTTGATGTTGACAAGAAACGGCTGAGCCTCTCTCTCCGTGCCTTGGTTGAGGACCAAGAGCAGGCAGAGGTGCAGCAGTACCTGGAACAGCAGGAAGAGAGCCAAGACCAAGAGTAGGAGTGCGACGATGGTGGATGAGACGCGGGTTCATCGGAAGATTGATCATCTACGCCACGCGGTCAGATCGAATCTGAACGCGGGCCATCTGGCAGATCATCTGTTTCAGGACTTGGTTCTCATTCACCAATCGCTGAGTTGTTACGATTGGGATGAGATAGATCTGACCGGCCGTCTCTTCGATGGAGACTGGCCGGTCCCTATCTATATAAACGCTGTGACCGGAGGCGCACCCGAGGCACTGGAAGTAAACCGGGTGCTTGCCACCGCCGCTAGAACGTTTGGGATCCCTATGGCGGTAGGATCGCAGACTGCTGCTCTGAACGACCCGACACTGACTAAGACCTATAGCGTGGTGCGCGCAGTCAATCCCGATGGCATTGTCTGGGCAAACCTCGGCGCGTATGCCACACTGACCATGGCACGTCAAGCGGTGACTATGCTTTCAGCGAATGCGCTGCAGATCCACCTCAATACACCTCAAGAGCTAGCCATGCCCGAAGGCGATCGACACTTTCGGGGAACGTGGGATCGAATCGGTGAGATCGCTGCGGGGGTGGGGGTGCCAGTTATCATCAAGGAAGTGGGCTTCGGCCTCTCCCATGAAACGGTCAGCAGGCTGAATCAGTTGCCGGTAGCAGCCTATGATGTCAGTGGCCGCGGTGGTACCAACTTTGTGGCAATCGAGCAACAGCGGATGCAGCAGTTCGGTCCGCTCTCCCAGTGGGGAATCCCCACCGCTGTCAGCCTGGTTGAGACGTTGGAAGCCTGCCGGAGGACCAAGCCGGTACTCGCCTCTGGTGGCATTTGCGATGGCTTGGTGGCAGCGAAAGCCATCGCGCTTGGTGCCAGCGCCGTTGGTGTGGCAGGAGTGCTAGTGAAGGCTCTGGCCAAGGGTGGGAGTGCAGAGGTTCTCAGGACATTGGAGCGGATCATCGGCGAGTTGAGATCCGCCATGCTCTTGACCAATTCGAGAACGCTAGACGACTTGCGCCAAGCACCCCTGATCATGCGAGGAGGCCTGCTCAGCTGGCTGGGGCAGAGAGGGATAGACCTGAGCCAGTATGCCATCCGCGGGAGCATCCGCAGACAAGACAGATGACAACAGCCCTGCGAGCATTGTGATATGCTCGCGGGGCTGTTGTGAGTCTTGGCAGAGTCGCCAAGGTATCAACCAACCTCGTTAAGCCCAAGATAATCAGCGACCTCGGCAATGGCACGCCGCAGCGCATCCTCTGCCTCCACACTTCTGGTCTCCCACCACAGTCCAGTCACTGCCAGCTGACCCTGATCCCGCAATGCCTTCAGCTCGATTCTGCCAACCATCTGATCGCCAAACAGAATTGGCAGCACGTAGTATCCATAGCGTCGCTTAGCGGCAGGTACATAGACCTCCCAGCGGTAATCAAACTGGAATATGTCGGCGATGGCATCTCTGTCCCAGAGGAGGTTGTCCAATGGTGGCACTAGTACAGCTCGATCTACTGGCGGGGCGAGCGTCTCCCTTAGCAGTTCTTCAGCCAGCGTACTGTGGCAGTAATATTGGCGCTTAACACCCTCGATTGTTACCTCCACAGCTCTGCCAGTGGCGATGAACTCGGCTAGCAGTGCTTTCTTCTCTGCTTTGGGAGCGTCAAACCACCCAAAACGGAAGAGACCGGTCTGGCTAAGGCCGTAAGAACGGAGGAACTTATCCAGCATGAACTCGCGCCATTGCGTCTGCGTCACAGTACGCTCCAGGAATGAAGTTGGGACGACGCGTTCAGGCAGATCGTAGCTGCGCTGGACACCTTCTCGACCAGTGATCATCAGACTGCCGATCAGATGTAGATAGTCGAGTGCGTGTTTCTCGATTTTCGTGGCAGCCTGATCATCCGCGTCCCACCAGCCGCTAACTCTCTCTCCACTGTCAAACTGTCGCGACGAGGTCGCCCCCTCAGCCGTGATCCTTGCCATGACTCGCTTGGCAGCCTGACGAACCTCTGGACGAACCGCAAGGCTGTCAGCCACCTCGTTCATGCGGAAGCGAAAATAGGGATAATCGGCCATGGGGAGGACGCAGAGCGCGTTGCAGTAGTATTCAAAACCCTCACGACGCTCATAGAGCGACGTCCCGAGCATCTCGGGACGGTAACCGCTGACACGGCAGAAGAGGGCGTGGTGATGGTTCCGTTCGAAGGCAATGACTGGGTCGATCTGAACTGCTCCGAGGTGACCGATGGCGCTTCCGACGCCATCGATTCCTGCCCACTGTGACCCATAGACCCGGTAGCCTTGCCGGTGGATGAGAAAACGCCGAGCTTGCTGGCGTGTGATGCTGACCTTGGACAAGTTTCTCACCTGCTTTCTGGGATATGGTAGCATATGGCCGTTAAGGTGAAAAGAGTCAATGGAGTAAACCAACAGCCGAGCACTGGGGACGCCCATATGTTGCTCGGCTCTTTTGCTCGGTCCCGATATCGTTCTTCCGTGCCCTTCGACTGGGACAAGTGGAATAACTTCACAGTTCTCACGTTCGTGGCGCATTTACCCGGCGCATATGCCACTTTTGGCACGTAAACACTAGAACTGTCGACTCTCCAGACTGTGGATGAACCGAGTTATGATGGATTTATCTTGGAAGGAGTGATCTCGTGAACCGTTTACCCATTGGCTCGATCATCCTTGTGGTGGTCAGTGTCTTGATCTACTTTGGCGTGGCGCAGCGCATCCTCGACCGCATGCGCCTCAATGACAAGACCGCCCTTGCGGTCATATTGGCCATGTTTGTCGGGACTTACATCCCTGATATCCCGGTGGGAGCCGCTGTCTCCATCAACATTGGCGGGGCTGTTATCCCCACCTTACTCTGCCTCTATCTGTTCTTCAAAGCAGACACTGGCAAGGAGAGGCTCCGGGCCGTGGTCTCTGCCCTGATCACAGGTGGCGTCGTTTTCGGCATCAACCGGATGATGCCAGGAGATCCGCGCGGTGACATTCTCGACCCGCTGTACATCCAGGCGATTGTGGCAGGCTTGGTCGCGTATTTGGCCGGTCGCTCGCGTCGCTCTGCGTTCATTGGCGGTGTATTGGGCGTCATCATCTCGGACCTGCTCAATCTCTGGGACATGGCGAGACAAGGTGTGGCGACTACCACATCACTGGGGGGCGCGGGTGTATTCGACGGCGTAGTGATCGCTGGTATCCTTGGGGTATTGCTTGCGGAGTTGATTGGCGAAACACGCGAACGTCTACAAGGTGGCCCGGCACCATTGGGTGAAGGGCGTCATAAGGACCTCAAGGATATCAAGACCGATGACGATCAGGGTGGCGATCAGGGAGTGAAGAACTTCGTGGGTTTACAGCCCGAGGATGCTCCGGTTCAGCCAGAAGACCGAAAGGAGGAAGGAGAGGATGAGTAGGCGTCAAAGCCCTTTGGTCATCGCTCTTGTCATCATGGCTGTGGTGATCAGCATCGCCCATAATCAGGGCTGGCTCTCTATGGTTGTCTTGAACCCGTCGACACCAACCGAGCATACAGGCGGCGCTTATTTCAACATGGTCGACGACACCGGGACCATCATCATGCAGACATCATGGCAGATGAGTGTGGGCGATCAATACCTCGATGAGGATAACAGGATGTATGAGGTCGACCGTGTGGACGGCCAGGCAGCTCATGCACGTTTCGTAGAGCAGGTCGATATGAGCCAATACCTCGCTGGTATTGATCTTGAAGCCGTGGAGGCGGCCATGACAGGGGCCGCCGCAAACAATGGGACCATCGCTGTCTACTCCACTCATACCGATGAGTCCTATATCAAGGGGGATGGCACAGATAGCAAGAAGGGCAACGGTGGCATCCTTGATGTAGCCGCTAGCTTCACCAACGCGCTCAAGGCTAAAGGATTCAATGTAGTCCATTCCGCTGCTAAGCACGACCCTCACGATGACGGTGCCTACAACCGGTCAAGGCGAACGGCCTCCTCTCTACTCAAACAGCAACCCTTGGCGATCTTCGATGTCCATCGCGATGCCGCCGTTCCTCCGGAACAATATGTAGCGAAGGTCGATGGCGAGCAGGTCACCAAAGTACGATTGGTTGTTGGTAGACAGAACCCCAAACGTTCGGTCAACGATGCTTTCGCCAAGCAGCTCAAAGCGGTAGGTGACAAGGTACAACCAGGCTTGATGAAGGGGATCTTCTACGCGCGTGGCAACTACAACCAGGATCTCTCGAACAAGGCCATGCTTCTCGAGCTCGGGACAGAGAAGAACAGCAAAGACGATGCCGAGAAAGGGGTTGCCGCGTTTGCCAATGTGGTGGCAGCAACCCTGGGAGCACAGACCACTCCTGGCGCACCAGGGGGAACTGGTGGGGCCCAGGGTGGGCCAACCCCTCGCAATACAACTGCCCCGGGTGCAGGCCGTGCTCTAGCTACACTGCTCGGTCTGGCGGTGCTGGGCGGAATAGGCTTCTTGGCCATCAGCACTGGTGGATTCAAAGAGATGGGTGGCAAGCTCAAGCAGCTGGGGAACTCTGAGTTTGCTAGCTTCCTCGGCCGCATGCGAAAGAAGAGAGGCAATGACTAACCCTGTCAAGGTAATCTACCATTGTTCCACAGGACATCTGTCTGGATGGGCCGCCGCGTTGCATCTCGGCGGCCTATCTAGCGACATGACTGTCTTGAGGCCTCTGTTTGACGGTGCGCGGATAGGCCGTCGGCAGGGTGAGTTCGCGCTTGTGGGCAGTGACAACCGAGGGCATGAGGTATACGCTTGGCAGCACGGGCGATCTTTGCGGATATTCCAGAAGGCCTTCAATTCAATGAACGATATCTTTGGACTGCGCTCAGAGATGATCTTCGTCGGTCTTGAGCTGCCAGGCCTCAGGCGCTTGGGGATGATTGCGATGGTGAATGCGCTCACTGCCTATAGCGAGACGGAGATACTGCGATGGGCACGCCCGGAACTGGAAGCGACTGTTCGAAACACTGTCCGGTCGCTAGAGGAACGAGGATGAGAGTCTTCTATTGTTGTTGGGGAAGCGCCCATACCTCTGTGGTCTCATCCCATATTCACCTTGGCATCTTACCCATCGATCGGCGAGCTCGGTTCAAAGAGATCGATGATCTTAAGATGTATGACCGCACGCCCAACTCTGAGATCGGCACCGTCTTTTATGTGGGCGATGATCAGTGGGGTAACCAGATCTACTTCATGGGTTTTGGCCCGCAGAAGCATCTAGTGCGGCAAGGGGTCATTGACTACCTGCGAATAAACGGGGTTGATACCAACGACCTGCTGTTTGTTGACGCTATTGTCAACGCCACGTGGTTAACCTGCGTGGGGGGGTACCTATCGCGTCGTCTCGGCCTCACATGGATCGGGCGACCGCTCACGATTCTCGGGATACTGCAAAACTACCGAGCCTTCACCGAACTTGTGCGGTCTGTCCATGCTCAGATCGGCCATGGCGATATGGTTGCCACGAACTTGCCTTCCCTAAGGTCGGAGTAGGGTTGACGTGCTGGCTGCACTTCAGTCATAATGAGGTGAAGGGGGATGTTTATGGTTAACGCACCTCTTGTTAGAGCGGTCCAGCCGGGATCCCTTGCAGCCGAGCTTGGTATCTCGCCCGGATGGCGGCTTGTTTCTATCAATGGATTGCCGGTCGGTGATATTCTCGACTACAAGATAGCTATCGCTGAGGAGCAGTTGAGTTTGCGCTGGCAGAAGCAGGACGGAACAGAGATTGGAATCCAGTGCAGCAAGGCGTTTGATCAAGACTTGGGCATCGAATTTCTCTACGCCACCCTTGATCGACCGCAGGTCTGCGAGAACAGTTGCCTTTTTTGCTTTGTCGATCAGCTGCCTCGGGGTATGCGCAAGACGCTCTACTTCAAAGATGATGATTACCGCCTGTCATTTCTGACCGGCAACTATATCACACTGACCAACCTATCCTGGGATGATCTGGAACGCATTGTCCGTCTCCGCCTGTCACCTCTCTATCTCTCAGTGCAGGCATGGGACGCTTCCGTCCGTCGGCAGATGATCGGTCATGAGCAGGCGGGAGACCTGGAGAAGCAGCTTGATTACCTGGTCGCGAATGGGATCGAACTACATACGCAGATCGTTCTCTGCCCCGGCATCAACGACGGGAACGTACTGCGAGAAACGATAACCAAGCTCCATGGGCACTATCCGTCTGTGGTCTCAGTGGCTGTGGTCCCTGTGGGGTTGACTAAACACCGTCAGAACCTCGCCCAGTTGCGTCCCGTTGACAAGAACGCCGCTTGCGAAGTGGTCGATATGGTTGAAGGCCTTGCAGCTGATTACTTCGAGCAAGATGGGACGAGATTCGTTTGGGCCTCAGACGAGTTCTATCTACGAGCCGAACGCAACATTCCGGATCGTGACTTTTACGAAGACTATCCCCAGCTAGAGAATGGCGTGGGGCTGGTTCGCGAGTTCTGGGTGGGTTGGGATAGTATTCAGAAGCGCCTGCCTGCAAGTGTTCCAGATGCGGTGCGCGCGACCATCGTCACCGGTGTCTCAGGTGAACACGCACTTAGGCCGATCGTTGAGGCTCTCAACCAGATTGAGCAGGTTGACCTGAGCCTGCGGGTGATCACCAACGAGTTCTTTGGTCCTTCTGTCACTGTCACCGGGCTCATCACCGGCCAAGACCTCATCAAGCAGCTCAACGCACAGCCACTCAGTGAACCGGTGGTCATACCCGACGTGATGCTGCGCGATGGAAAGAACACCTTCCTGGATGACCTAACCACCGCCCAGGTTCAAGAGGCGATCTCGGCTGAGCTCCGCGTGGTTGAACCGTCGGCTCGCGGCTTGATTCAACTCTTGCTGGGGGCTCACCTCAAGAAGAAAGCAATACAGAGGAGGCGCTGACATGCGCTCACTGGTCGCCATCGTCGGACGGCCCAATGTTGGGAAGTCCACGCTTTTCAACCGTTTCATCCGCCAGCGTCTGGCCATCGTTGAGGATACCCCCGGGATCACTCGTGACCGTTTGTATGCCGACGCAGAGTGGCTGGGGCGTGAGTTTACCCTGATTGATACAGGTGGTATCGAGGTAGAGGGTACAGATGAGATTATGACCCAGATCAGGAAGCAGGCCGAGATCGCCATGACAGAGGCAGATGCCATCCTTTTCGTGGTAGATGCCCGCCAGGGCATAACGCCCAGCGATCGTGAGATCGCCGACATATTGCGCCGCGCCCAGAAGCCGGTGGTGCTGGCGGTCAACAAAGTAGATAGTCGCGAGGTATCGCAGGGGGTCTATGAGTTCTATCAGTTGGGTCTGGGCGATCCAGTTGAGGTATCGGCTGTAAACGGTCTGAATACCGGCGATCTTCTTGACGCTGTGGTCGAACGGCTGCCCGCTCAGGAACAAGACTCCTACGAAGAAGATACTCTGCGCATCTGCTTTATCGGCAGGCCAAACGTCGGCAAGTCCTCGCTGGTTAATGCTGTGCTCGGTGAGGAGCGGGTCATCGTCAGCGATATCCCAGGCACTACTCGCGATGCGGTGGATACGCCCTTCGTCCGAGGCGATAAGAAGTATGTCTTGGTTGATACCGCTGGCATGCGTCGGAAGAGCAAGATTTATGAGACCGTTGAGCGCTACAGTGTACTCCGTGCCCTCCGTGCGGTCGAACGTGCCGATGTGGTCATGATGGTTCTCGACGCCAGTCAGGGGGTTACAGACCAGGACATGAAGATCGCCGGCTATGCTCACGACCGGGGCCGTGCCATGGTTATCGTAGTCAACAAGTGGGATCTGATCGAGAAAGACAATAGGACCACTGATCATTTCACTAAGTTGATCCGCGCTGACTTGGCCTTCCTACAGTATGCACCGGTCGTCTTTGTCTCCGCTAAGACCAAGCAGCGTATCCCGCGGCTAATCGAACTCGTGGACTACGTTGCTGAGCAACATGCCATGCGCCTTGCAACCAGTACTCTCAATGATCTTTTGCAGGATGCCATTCAGATGAGCCCTCCGCCCAGCGATAAAGGGCGTCATCTCAAGATCCTTTATATCAGTCAGGTGGAGATTAAGCCGCCTACTTTTGTGCTGTTCGTCAATGACCCGGAACTGATGCATTTCTCCTATCAACGCTATCTTGAGAACAAGCTGCGCGCCACCTACGGCTTCGAAGGAACGCCGATCCGTATCCACGTGCGCAAACGATGAGGTGAAGAACTTGGACAAGCCATCAGGCATCAGTCATCACACCGATGACGCTTCAGGAGCCAACCAGGAGACCGGGCAGCGAGTTGCAGTGCTCGGTGGCGGAGGCTGGGGCACTGCGTTGGCCAGACAGCTGGCTGTCAACGGTCATAACGTCCTGCTGTGGGTCTTTGAGCCCGAGTTGACCCAAGTAATCAACGAGGACCACACTAACCCGCTCTACTTGAAGGGGGTCTCACTCCCAGAGAACTTGCGTGCCAGTAGCGATATCGCCGAGGTGCTACGGGGGAGGAAGTTGGTTGTCAATGCCGGCGTTTCACAGCACCTGCGCAGCGTTATGCGTCAGGCGAAGCCGCACCTCGAACCCGATGCAGTTATCATATCCGCGACCAAAGGGATTGAACCGGATACCTATATGCGCATGAGCGAAGTGGTGGCGCAGGAACTGGGGATCAGTTCTGATCGCGTTGCTGCGCTGTCTGGTCCCAACCACGCCGAAGAAGTGAGTCGCGGGGTACCCTCGACTACCGTGGTTGCGGCGACTCGGCGCGAAGTGGCGGAGAGGTTCCAAGATCTTTTCATGTCACCAAACTTCCGCGTGTATACCAATCCTGACGTAGTAGGGGTAGAGCTCTGCGGTGCGTTGAAGAACATCATTGCTTTGGGGGCGGGGATCTGTGATGGCCTCGGTTTTGGCGACAACACGAAGGCTGCCCTCATGACCCGCGGCCTAACGGAGATGGCACGCCTGGGTGTGGCCATGGGCGCTGACGCATCCACCTTTGCAGGCCTTGCTGGGGTGGGAGATCTGATCGTCACCTGTACCAGCCAGCACAGCCGCAACCGCTGGTGCGGCAATGAACTCGGTAAGGGACG
>CAYOCI010000043.1:25765-32635 GCA_964402415.1 uncultured Clostridia bacterium | reverse complement strand
TGGTCGCGCTCAGGCCCGGTGAGGACGGCGGGTTTCGAGTGCAGATCTTGGGCAAACAATGGTTGGTCGACCCAGCAGCGATCGGCACGGCAGCGTTTGAGCTGATCGCGGGAGCCAAGGATGTTATTCGGCAGCAGATGACTGAGATCATGGCGCGCTAGGTGGTACTCAGGCCCTTGCGCGATTCAGCCTGGTAATGCTAGAATGATGTGTGGACATGGTGGCACTGTACCATGTGATGATACGATACGAGTAGGTGCGCCTTGGGCGCACTTTTCTATATGGGGCAACAGACACCAGCCGCATCTCCGGGACCGCTTCGGGGGCATGTCGGCTCGTGGACTTGTGGGCTCCTCAGGATGGAGGTAGTTCATGCAGCAGCGCACACGCAATTTCTGCATCATCGCGCATATTGACCATGGCAAGTCCACTCTGGCTGACCGCTTGCTGGAGTATTCGGGGACTCTTAGTGCTCGAGAGATGGATGATCAGCTTCTCGACCAGATGGATCTGGAACGCGAGCGCGGGATCACCATCAAGCTTCAGGCGGTCCGGTTGCAGTATCGCGCCAACGACGGGGAGCTGTATACGCTCAATCTGATCGATACACCAGGGCACGTCGACTTTAGCTATGAGGTCTCGCGCAGCCTTGCTGCCTGCGAGGGTGCACTTCTGGTGGTCGACGCCAGCCAGGGGATCGAGGCACAGACGCTGGCCAATGTCTACATGGCTTTGGAGCATGACCTTGAGATCATCCCAGTGATCAACAAGATCGATCTGCCCAGCGCTGAACCTGAGCGTATCATGCACGAGATCGAAGATGTCATCGGCATTGACTGTAGCAAAGCGATCTTAGCCTCGGCTAAAGATGGGACTGGGATTCCCCAGATTTTGGAGGCCATTATTGACCGGATTCCGGCACCGAAGGGTGATCCGGGCAAGCCGCTTCAGGCGCTGATCTTTGACTCGCACTACGACAACTATCGCGGTGTTATCAGTTACGTTCGCGTGGTCGAGGGTAGTCTCGCTCCAGGGATGCGCATGCGGATGATGGCTAACGGTAAAGAGTTTGAGGTCATCGATGTGGGTGCTTTCCGCCCCGCCATGACCGCCTTGGATCGGCTCGATGCGGGTGCCGTTGGCTACGTCACAGCCACTATCCGCAACGTTCGCGATGTGCATGTCGGCGACACGATCACCGATGCCAATAACCCATGTGCCCAACCACTCCCAGGCTATCGCAAAGCCACTTCGATGGTCTATTGTGGGCTCTATCCAGTGGAGAGCAGCGAGTTCGACAACCTGCGCGACGCTCTGGAGAAGCTACAGCTAAACGATGCCTCCTTGTATTTCGAACCTGAGACTTCGGCTGCCCTGGGCTTTGGCTTCCGGTGCGGCTTCTTGGGTCTGCTGCATCTGGAGATAGTTCAGGAGCGCCTAGAGCGTCACTACGACATGGACATTATCACCACCGCACCCAACGTCGTCTATCAGGTCACGAAGACTGATCAGACACGGGTTGAGGTCGATAATCCTAGCCTACTGCCACCCCAGACAGAGCTCTCAATGGTCGAGGAACCCTATGTGAAGCTGACGGTCATCACTCCTGACTCGTTCGTTGGCGCGGTGATGGAGCTGGCTCAAGAGCGGCGCGGGAGCTACAAGAACATGGAGTACCTGGATCCCACGCGGGCGATGATCTCCTATGAGGTGCCACTATCGGAGATCATCTTCGACTTCTTCGATCAGTTGAAGTCCAGAACCAAGGGATATGCCTCGATGGACTATGAGTTCATCGGTTACCGACAGGCGGACTTGATCAAGTTGGACATCTTGGTGAACGGAGAGCCGGTGGACGCTCTGGCGGCCATTGTTCATAGTGAGAAGGCTGTCTTCCGCGGGCGTCAGTTGTGTGAGAAGCTGCGTCAGAGTATTCCGCGGCAGATGTTCGAGATCCCCATTCAGGCAGCCCACGGCAATAAGATTCTCGCCCGCGAGACCATTAGCGCCATGCGCAAGGATGTCTTGGCCAAGTGTTACGGCGGCGATATCACCCGTAAGCGTAAGCTGTTGGAGAAGCAGAAGGAAGGCAAGAAGCGCATGAAGCAGGTGGGGAACGTCGAGATCCCCCAGGAAGCATTCATGGCCATCCTACGTATCGACAAATAGGGGTGGGGGCACCGGAGCCGCTACTTGGGCGTCGTCGCGACGCGATCATCAGCCGCCCCGATGGGGCGGCTTTTCTCTGCCGAAAGACTAGACGGAGCTCCGCGTGCTCGTTACTCTGATGGTCGTGGTCGACAGCCGTTAGCCATGCCGGCTCAGCGGACCAAGGACCAAACGCCTCGAGTCATCCAGACGGCTGAGGGATGAAGGTTAGCTCCACTGCGGGCTGCAGGCCGCGGGCATTCTCATGTTCATGCGGGAGGTCAATACCATGCCCTTTGGCATCTACGTGCACATTCCTTTCTGTCTGAGTAAGTGCTTCTACTGTGACTTCAACTCTTACGCAGGGTGCGGGGAGTTGGTGGAGCCGTACCTGAGGCAGCTAGAGACTGAGGCTGCCTACTATGGAGACGACCCACGAGTTGCTGGGCGACGGGTCGAGACGATCTTTATTGGCGGGGGCACACCGACTGTTCTATCGGCTGCGCAGTTGTCGAGCCTCGGACGGATGCTCAGGGCGCATTTCCCGCTGGCCTCTGATGTGGAATGGACGGTGGAGGCTAATCCCAGGACCCTAGACAGCGAGAAGCTTGGCGCTCTGCGCTCCATGGGGGTTAACCGGCTCAGCCTTGGGGTCCAGGCGATGGATGATACGCTCTTGCGCGCCATCGGACGTGTCCACTCGGCGGCTGACGTGGTGGCACAGGTGGAACTGATCCGTGCCGCCGGCTTTGACAACCTCAGTCTCGATCTGATCTACGGGCTGCCTCAGCAGAGCCTAGCTGATTGGGAGCGGACAATTGAGGCAGCCATCCACCTGCGGCCAGAGCATCTCTCGGCCTATGGTCTCAAGGTCGAAGAGGGCACTCCATTTGCTGATCGTCAGGCCGCAGGAAGACTGGATCTGCCAGGTGAGGAGCAAGAAGTCGCCATGTACCGCCTGGCGCAGGCTAGGCTGAGAGCTGCCGGACTTGCTCAGTATGAGATCTCGAACTTCGCGCGGCCAGGGTGCGAGTGTCAGCACAACCTGCTCTACTGGGGCAATCAGGGCTACTTGGGGCTGGGAGCGGGTGCCTACTCGTTTCTCAACCACCATCGATTTGCCCACGAACGCTCTTTGACGACGTACCTGAAGTCATGGAGTGAGCATCAGAGCCCCCCCGTCAGCGAAGATGAACTGGTGTCGTCCGAACTGGAGCGCGCCGAGACCGTCTTCCTGGGGCTGCGGCGGACCTCTGGGATTAGTGACCGAGAGTTCCATGCTCGGTTTGGGCTCTCACTCTTTGCCGTCTATGGCCGAGAGATTGATCGATTGGTCGACCAACGGCTGCTCGAACGTCTTGGCGATTCGATCAGCCTGACCGAGAGAGGAGTGATGGTCTCGAACCAGGTGTTTATGGAGTTTCTACCGTAGTATCCCCTCGTCCCTTGCCCCTCGCCCTCGTGAGAGACGGAAGCCACGTGGGCCGTTCGCTGCGCTACTTCAGTCGATCCCGGTACCCGTGTGTAGCTGCACAGCCATGTCTCACCGACAGCGATTTGGATGAATCGCGATAGGCCGCGCCTACCACGTACGGCGTACGCTGCTCATAGGCATGAGACAGTCATCCTCCACGAGGATATCCTACGAGGGGCTAGGACGAGGGGCGAGGGACTCTCTCCTATCTCGTGTCTAGCGGTTGACAAACACAGGGGTGGGTGGTATTTTTTTAGTAGAACTTTAGCACTCTCTATAAGAGAGTGCTAACAGATCACGGTGACCGATAGTCATGAGAGAGGGTGGTGATCGGTGAGATTGGATGAGCGTAAGCAACGTGTACTTAGGGCTATCGTGCAGGACTATATCGCGACGGCTGAGCCCGTCGGCTCCCGAACCATAGCCCGCCGGTACCTATCCGATTATAGTGCGGCCACCATCCGTAATGAGATGGCGGATCTCGAAGAGATGGGCTTCTTGGGACAGCCGCACACATCTGCGGGGCGCATACCGTCCGACAAAGGGTACCGCTTCTACGTGGACTTTCTCATGGATCTGCCCGCCCTAAATGACCCAGAAGCCGCTTGGATCAAGCAGTCCTATGCGACCCGCATGAAGGCGGCAGAGCAGATCATCCAGCAGACTGCGTATATTCTGGCGTCCATCACCCATTATACGTCTGTGGTCTTGGGTCCGCAGACCAATCAGAGCGCTTTCCTCAAGATGCAGTTGATGGAGGTCTCGCCTGGTCAGGCGTTGGCTGTCATTATTACCGATACTGGATTGGTTGCCAACCGCGTGCTAGCGGTGCCGCCGCATTTTGCTCAAGAACAGCTTAACCAAGTCTCCTCGTTTGTGAACGGGCGTTTTAGGGGGATGACTTTTGGGCAGCTACAGGGGTCGGTTCTTAAGCAGGTCGAGGATGAGATATCATCGCAGATTGCGAACTTTGATGAGATAGTCGATCTGCTGGTGGAGCTTCTACGGCCTCAGCACGATGAGCGCGTCTATCTCGGTGGCACGACACACATCCTAAACCAACCAGAATTCCAAGATATGGGGCGCGTCAAAAGTCTGCTCTCGATCCTGGATCAGGACGAGATCATGCGCAACCTAATCAGCCAGTGCTCCGAGGCGGAAAAGGTACGAGTCACGATTGGTCAGGAGAACCCCTACCAAGGTGTGAGCGACTGCAGTCTGGTGACCGCCGTCTACCGCATCCATGGCCGACCGGTTGGCAGTATTGGCGTCTTGGGCCCCACGCGTATGGAGTATGCCAAAGTAGTCACAGTGGTCAATGAAGTGACTAACATCCTCAACGAGATACTCGATAGGGCGCAGATCTATTGAGGCACCAGCCACTAGTCACTAGTCACTAGGAGTGACCCCTTATCGGACTATCTAGGCGTTCTCCTGGTGGCTAGTGGCTTGTGCCTAGTGGCTTTACGGGTTGGGAGGTTTTCGGATGACCGTTCGACAGGTCAGCAACGGCTCTGATGTGGACGAGAAGCTGGCGGCGCTGATGACCAACGCCAGTGCCATTCGCGCCATCGCCTCGGCGGTGGAGGGGACCATTGGGCCCAAAGGCCTGGATACGATGTTAGTTGATCGGTTTGGCGAGGTGATTATCACCAACGCCGGTGTTACGATCCTCGACAAGATGGATGTGAATCATCCGGCTGCCCGAATGCTGATCAATATCGCCAAGGCCCAACAGGAAGAGATAGGCGACGGTACCACCACGGCGACCATCGTTGCAGGGGCCCTGGTGGCTGACGGCGTGGAGCAGGTGGTCCGGGGTGTTCCAGTGGCACGGGTCATCGAGGGCGTTCGCCTCGGTATCAAGAGTGCTCTGGCCTCGATCAACGCTCACAGCCGTCCGGTGGTCGGGCTCGATGAAGAGATCCTGCGCCGGGTCGCGCTGATTGCGGGTCGGGAGCACGGGGATATTGCGGAGTTGGTCGTAGGGGCGGCACGAATGGTCGGCGAAGAGAAGCTCAAGGATCAGGGCTTTAGGCTAGCTGACACGATCATGGCTAAAGAAGGCGCTGACAATGAGGTCTTCATGGGTGTGATCGTGGATAAAGAGAGGCTCAATCAGCAGATGCCCAAGAGACTGTTGAGCGCCAAGGTCCTGGTGATCGACGATGCTCTGGAACCCGAAGAGATCGGCGAGGAAGCGCTGGGTACTGAGACTGGTTTCGCCAAATACTTAGAGTATCAGCAGGAATTCAGAGCCAATGTTGACAAGCTCATCGATCTAGGCGTCACCTTAATCGTCGTTGACCGTGGTGTCCAGGACTACGCCGAAGAGATGTTGACCGATGCCGGCGTCATGGTCATCTCGCGGGTTTCCAGCAAGGAACTGCGCAAGGTAGCAGACCATACGGGAGCACGGGTGATCAAGCGCAGCAGCCTAAAGAAGGATGCCGCAGAGGTTGCTAGGCTTCTGGGTACAGCGGAGCATGTCTACGAAGATGAGAAGCTCGAACATATTCGCGTTATGGGCGGTCAAGGAAAGCCCATGGCGACTATTTTGGTCGGTGCCGCCACCGAAGAGGTGGTCGGCGAACGCGAACGGATTGCCAAGGACGCTGCCTCGTCAGTCCAGGCAGCGGTGCGGGGCGGTGTCGTACCCGGCGGTGGGGCGACTGAGTTGGCGGTTGCCAGGGATGTGGAGAAGGCTCGGGAAGGCGTCAAAGGGATGTCCGCCTATGGCGTCGACTGCGTCTCACGTGCTATGAAGAAGCCGCTCAGCCAGATTGTGCTCAATGCCGGATTCAACCCCCTGGAGAAGGTGGAAGAGGTCTACGCCGCACAGCTGGAGCAAGGAAAGGACACCTTGGCGGTCAACTGTGATACTGGCGAGATCACCGATATGCTGAGCTTAGGCGTGCTCGATCCGACACTGGTAAAGCTGCATGCGGTCAAGGCCGCTGGCGAGGTGGCAGAGGCCATCCTGCGGATCGATACCATCATAAAGAAGAAGGACGAAAACCCGGGCAAGGGCCAAGAAGCTCCAGCCCAGATGGAATTTTGATAGCCATCAGCCCGCAGCCATCAGCCATCAGTAGAGCCATCAGTTTTTGGGCGGCTCCGCTGATGCCTTCGGCCTGATGCCTGTTGGCTGAAGAAACTGAGGTGACCCATGAACGCGAGATATCAAACCGACCAAACGTGTGAACCCCAGGTAGAGCAGACCACCGAGGAACAAGTTCAGATCCCTG
>CAYOCI010000043.1:22518-25755 GCA_964402415.1 uncultured Clostridia bacterium | reverse complement strand
GGCAAGGCCCAGGAGTGCGAGGAACTTCAGCAAAGGTTGCTGCGGCTACAGGCTGACTTCGACAACTACCGTCGTCGGACGCAACGAGAGAAGGAGGACCTGGCCGAATACGCTTCACAGAAGCTGGTTACCAGCATCCTTCCGATCATCGATAATTTTGAACGTGCAGTAGCGGTTCAGGC
Organism: uncultured Clostridia bacterium; assembly: GCA_964402415.1. Lineage (GTDB taxonomy): Bacteria > Bacillota > JAAYKD01 > JAAYKD01 > CAYOCI01 > CAYOCI01. The sequence continues at coordinate 25,573 of CAYOCI010000043.1, read as the reverse complement.
TACTGGCGTTGAGAGTAAGGGCATTCTCCAGGGAGTGCAGATGATTCAGCGCCAGATGATGGAGCTGCTGCAGCGAGAGGGCCTGGCGGAGATGAACGCCCAAGGTCAGCCCTTTGATCCCAACTTCCATGAGGCAGTCATGCAAGTCCCGGCTGAGGGCGTCGAGGACAACACCGTCGTCGATGTGCTACAGAAGGGTTATTGCCTCAAAGACCGTGTCATCCGGCCAGCCATGGTCAGAGTGGCACGCAAATAGCCGCCTCGTGGCCCGAGTCCGACGGCCAAAGCCCAAAGCGCTAAGGGCGTCGGAAGATGACACGAACGATGGTGAAAACCCCGACTTCTTCTCGCTTTTAACTCTTAATTCTTAACTCTTAATTCTTAATTCAAGTAGAGGAAGGTGACCGTGAAGTGAGTAAGATCATTGGTATCGACCTAGGGACCACCAATTCCGTGGTGGCGGTGATGGAGGGTGGTCAGCCGACCATCATTACAACATCCGAAGGTAGTCGTCTACTACCGTCTGTGGTGGCGTTCAAGGGTGAGGAGAGACTCGTAGGCTTTGTGGCCAAGCGCCAGGCGGTTTCCAACCCTGACAAGACCGTTAGTTCCATCAAGCGGCATATGGGAACCAACTACACGGTTCGCATTGATGGCAAGGATTACACTCCGCAAGAGATCTCTGCCATGATCCTGCGCAAGCTGAAGGAAGATGCTGAGGCGTACTTGGGCGAGAAGGTCGATAAGGCCGTCATCACCGTACCCGCTTACTTTACGGATAGCCAACGCCAGGCCACCAAAGATGCCGGCCGCATCGCAGGCTTGGAAGTCCTACGCATCATCAACGAGCCAACCGCCGCAGCGCTAGCTTACGGTCTCGATAAGGACCAGGACCACACGATCATGGTCTTCGACCTTGGTGGTGGGACCTTTGACGTCTCGATCCTCGAGATGGGTGACGGCGTGTTTGAGGTCAAGGCGACCAATGGCAACAATCGTCTGGGTGGCGATGACTTCGACGATCGCGTCATGGAATGGATGACCAAGGAGTTTAAGCGTGATACCGGGATCGATCTATCCAAAGACCGCATGGCTCAACAACGCTTGAGAGAGGCCGCAGAGAAGGCGAAGATCGAGCTCTCCAGCAGCGTAACGACCAGTATCAACCTGCCGTTTATCACCGCTGATGCCAACGGCCCGAAGCACCTTGACCTAACTCTGACCCGCGCTAAGTTCAACGAACTGACCGCGGACCTTGTCGAGAAGACCATGGGACCTACCCGCCAAGCCATGGCCGATGCTGGCCTGAAGCCAGCCAACATTGACAAGGTGATCCTTGTCGGTGGATCGACACGCATCCCTGCAGTTCAGGATGCCATTCGCAATTACCTGGGCAAAGAACCACACAAGGGAGTCAACCCTGATGAGGTGGTCGCCGCCGGTGCTGCTATCCAAGGTGCTATCCTTGGCGGTGAAGTCAAGGGAATGGTGCTCCTCGATGTCACTCCGCTCTCACTTGGCCTGGAGACCCTGGGAGGCGTGTTCACTCGTCTGATCGATCGCAATACGACTATTCCCACATCTAAGACCCAGACCTTCTCCACAGCCGCCGATGGGCAAACCAGTGTTGAGATCCATGTGCAGCAGGGTGAACGCGAGATGGCCGCTTACAACACCACTCTCGGACGCTTCAACCTTGATGGCATCCCACCGGCTCCCCGCGGCGTACCTCGTATCGAAGTCACCTTTGATATCGACGCCAATGGGATCGTCAACGTCAAGGCTAAGGATATGGGTACTGGTAAGGAGCAGCACATCACCTTGACCTCCAGCAGCAACCTCTCCAAAGATCAGATTGAGAAAATGGTCAAAGAGGCCGAGAGCAATGCCGGCGAAGACAAGAAGCGCCGCGAAGAGGTCGAAACGCGCAACAACGCCGACAACCAAGTCTACCAGACCGAGAAGATGCTCAAAGACTTGGGAGACAAAGTGGAAGCTGCTAAGGCGCAACAAGTGCGCGAGAGTGTCGAGAAGGTTCGTGAAGCGCTCAAGGGCACTGATATCGAGGCTATCAAGAAGGCATCTGATGAGTTAACCGAGCACCTTTACGAGCTGTCAGCCAAGATGTATGAACAGACTGCTCAGGCTCAAGGTCAGCCCCAACCCGGTGGTCAGACACCTGATGGCGATAATGTGGTCGATGCAGACTATGAGGTCAAGGACGAGAAGAAGGAATAATGCAGCCACTAGCCACCAGTCACTAGACACTAGAAGAAGAGACTGATGTGGTTGTCCGCGACAAACCTACTGCCGCGCTCTCACCAGCGCGGCAGTTTGCGGTCGTACACGCCTGTCATCCGTACCCGCTTCTAGTGGCTAGTGCCTAGGGCCTAGTGCCTTTCAAAGGAGGTGACCATGTGGCCAAACGCGATTTCTATGAGGTTATGGGGGTAGGCAAGGGGGCTGATGAAGCCGAGATCAAGAAAGCGTATCGCAAACTGGCTCGCGAGCTGCATCCAGATGCCAACCCCGATGATCCCCAGGCAGGTGATCGGTTCAAGGAGGTCAAAGAAGCCTACGACGTGCTCAGCGACCCCCAGAAGCGTGCTCAATATGACCAGTTTGGTCATGCGGCCTTCGACCAACAAGCAGGATTTGGCGGAGCGCAACAAGGCGGGTATGGCGACTTTGGGGCTAGTCCTTTCGGCGATATCTTCGAATCCTTCTTTGGAGGTATGGCGGGTGGACGCCGTCACACCGGACCAGAACGCGGGGCGGATCTGCGCTATGATATGGATATCACCTTCGAGGAAGCGTATTTCGGCGTCGAGAAGGAGATTGAGGTTGCGCGCATTGAGGGATGTCCTACCTGTGGCGGCAGTGGTGCCAAGCCAGGGACCCAGACCAGCACGTGTAAGGTATGCAGTGGTACGGGACAGGTTCAGACCGCCCAGCGCACTCCGCTCGGCAATTTTGTCAGCGTACGTCCATGTGAACACTGCCATGGGACGGGCAAGATCATCTCCACTCCATGCCCAGAATGCAAGGGTCAAGG
>CAYOCI010000043.1:0-22418 GCA_964402415.1 uncultured Clostridia bacterium | reverse complement strand
TGGCTAGAACTGTCTGTATCCACCACCCATGAAGCGATTGAGGCCGTCGCCAATATCCTCCACGAGGCAGGGGCCAACGGAGTGGTCATCGAAGACCCACTGGCAATACTTGAGCAACAAGCCAGCCCAGGGGGATGGGACTATGTCGAGATCCCCGCTGACCATGACCCCAATGCCGAGGTAGTAGTTAAGGCATATCTACAGATCACTTCATATATCCAGGATGTTGTCAGTCACGTTCGGCAGGCGGTACAGAACCTGCCGAGCTTCGGCCTGGAGATCGGCTCTGGTCGTGTGGAGACTGCAGCGGTGGAAGACACTGACTGGGCTACCGCATGGAAGGCCTACTACAAACCAGTGCGCGTCGGCCGTCATCTGCTTGTCAAGCCGATCTGGGAAGAGGTTACGCCTCGCGACCAGGACGTGATCATTGAGCTGGATCCAGGACTCGCCTTTGGTACCGGAACGCACCCGACCACAGGAATGTGCCTTGCACTCCTTGAGCAGCACGTGCGGAAAGATGACTATGCCTGTGACGTTGGCTGCGGTTCGGGTGTCTTGTCCATTGCTGCTGCAAAGCTAGGTGCCAAGGCTGTAATTGGGGTGGACATTGACGAACTGGCCGTGAAGATTAGTCGCGAGAATATCGGACACAACCAACTTCAAGACAAGATTACGGTTATGCAGGGCGATCTGCTCTCCCACGTTACGCAGCCAGCTGACCTCGTGGTCGCCAATATCGTGGCTGATGTGATCATCAGGCTACTGCCCGACATAGACCGCGTGCTCAAACCAGGGGGCCGTTTCATCGCCTCTGGGATCATCGAAGAGAGGCGTGAGGATGTGCTCAAGGCGTGCGAGCGCCATCACCTACGTGCATGCGAGGTAACCACCGAGGGCGAGTGGGTCGCGCTGCTGGCGATAAAGGAGTAGAGCATGGTGGCACGGTTCTTTGTCCAACCCGAGCAGGTAAGCAACGCTCAGGTGATGATCCTCGGCGACGATGTCAAGCACGCCACCAGAGTACTCCGCCTTGGGAAGGGCGATGTGGTCACGGTCCTGGACGGCACCGGCAATGAATACCAAGCTCAACTGGTTGAGCTTGGTCGTGAACGCCTCATCGGTCAGATCATCGCCAGGACTGTAAGCAGTGCCGAGCCTCGACACAGGCTGACCGTCGTTCAGGGGTTGCCCAAGGGCGACAAACTGGAGATGGTCATCCAGAAATGCACCGAGCTCGGTGCGATTGCTTTTGTCCCTGTGCAGATGGAGCGATCTGTGGTTCAACTGCAGGCCGATAAGGTTGCTCGCAAGCAGGAACGGTGGCAGAGGATCGCCCAAGAGGCTGCAGAGCAGTCGCGCCGAGGGCGCGTTCCAGTGGTCAAGCCGGCTGTGACCTGGCGAGAGTTCTGGGCCTCCTCTGATCAGTTTGACCTGATCCTGGTCGCCTGGGAAGAGGAGATGGGCATGAGTCTGCACGCGGTCCTGGGTCAGCACCCTAATGCAGCTCATATCGCCTTGGTGATAGGCCCTGAGGGGGGGATATCGTCGGATGAGATCGCGCTGGCGCGTCAAGCTGGGGCGAAGACCGTCACCCTCGGTCAGCGCATTCTGAGGACAGAGACCGCTGGTGTCGCACTCTTGTCCATGGTTATGTATCACTACGGAGAGATGGGAGGGGTCTAGGTGCCGTCTGTCGCTTTTAGCACGCTCGGCTGCAAAGTTAATCAGTATGAGACCGAGGCCCTGACTGAGCTTTTCCGTCGTCGCGGCTACAGCGTGGTGGATTGGCTACAGGAAGCGGAGATCTACATCATCAACACCTGTGCCGTCACGGCGCAGGCGGTGGCCAAATCGCGGCATCAGATCCGCCAGGCGGTGAAGCAGAACCCAAAGGCGAAGGTCGTGGTGACCGGATGCTTTGCCCAATTGGAGGCTGAGAAGATCCTCGAGATCCCCGGTGTCAGTCTGGTGGTAGGCACTCAGGATCGGGCCAAGATTGTGGCCATGCTTGACGAGATGGACTTTGGCAGCCCTGCCAATGCCGTGCATGAACATGTCAAAGGACTGGCCTTTGAGGAGCTAAGCGTGTCGGAGTTTTCCGGCCACACCCGTGCCATGCTCAAGATCCAAGAAGGCTGCCAGAACTTCTGCAGCTACTGCATCATCCCTTATGCGCGTGGCCCTGAACGAAGTCGCCCAGTGGCTAGTGTCCTAGCTGAGGCCACCCGTCTTGGTCAGGCTGGGTACCGGGAGGTTGTCCTGACCGGTATTCATCTCTCCTCCTACGGGCGTGATCATGAGCCGCGGACTGACCTGACCGGCCTGCTGCATCAGTTGGCCAAGGTAGACGGGATCGAGCGCATCCGTCTCTCATCAGTTGAGCCCACAGACATTACCGACCAGATGATCGATCTCTTCTCACGGGAGCGCAAGCTCTGCCCGCATCTGCACATCCCCCTTCAGAGTGGTGAGGACGAGTTGCTCAGGCGGATGAATCGTCGCTATCGTACCGAAGAGTACCGCCAGCTCGTTGCCCGACTACGTCGGGCAGTCCCTGAGATTGCCATTACCACCGACGTGATTGTGGGCTTCCCAGGCGAAAGCGAGCAGCAATTCGAGCGGCTTTACTCCTTCGTCGAAGAGATGGCCTTTAGCCGTCTGCACGTCTTTCGTTACTCAGCCCGACAGGGGACACCGGCAGCCAAGTATGCAGATCCAGTTACGAAAGCGGTGCAGGAGGAGCGCAGCGAACGGCTGCGTCACTTGGGTGAACGCATGGCGCTTGCCTATCACCAACGCTTCGTCGGCCAGAGCCTCGGCGTGCTCTTCGAGCATGAGAGTGAACTGGCCGGGGTTTGGAGCGGCTACACCGGTAACTACATCCGCGTCAGCGCCAAACTACCAGATGACAAGGCCGAATCTGGCGCCATCCTGCCAGTACTACTCACCAGTGCTGACGCTGAAGGCGCCACCGGGCAGGTGCTCTAAGAGTAATCGAACAGATGGGGTTTGCCTCCATCTATTCGGTTACTTTTGTTTCAGTTGTCTTTTCCTCTATGCCAATATTCCATATTCCGCTAAAATAGAGTAAGGAATCTGAAGTCAGAGGTGGGACAGATGTCCATGCAGTTGCAGGTTGATCGTTGGTATGCGGCAATTTCCGAACGGCACTCGGTTCGATCATTTCGTAGGGAGACGGTGGATGAGGAGGTCCTGGGTTCGTTGGCTTACACGTGCGGGCGTTCGACCATTCCAGGCGTGCGCTGTGTTTTGGTTAGCCAACCAGCCGAAAAAGTTCTTCGAGGCTTGATCGGGAGCTACGGTGCGATCACGGGTGCCGCAGCCTTTATTGCCTTTATCGGCGATACCGGACACCCCCTCATGCAGGAAAACGTAGGCTATCTGGGTGAAGCGATGGTTCTTGAGGCCACGACGCTGCAGCTTGGTACCTGCTGGGTTGGCGGCTTCTTCCGCGAAGACGAGGTCAATCGCTACATCAACCTGCAGCCCAATGAACGGGTCGTCTGTGTCTGTCCGGTGGGCTACCCCATGTTGCGCCAAGGCATCAAGGATCTGCTTTTCAAACGGCTGTCCAATGGCGCTCAGCGCAAGTCCCTCAGCGAGATCACTGCTGGGCTCAGTCAGGAGCGCTGGCCAGAGTGGGTGCGCTCGGGTCTGGAGGCGGCGCGCATCGCTCCCTCGGCTGCCAACAAACAGCCGTGGCTTTTTATGGTGGCAGATGACGCTGTTACGCTATCGGTACAGGGTCATGAGACCGCTGGCGCCAAGCTCAGCAAACGCCTCGACTGTGGGATCGCCATGCTTCACTTCGAGCTGGGCGCTCGCCATGCCGGTGTCAAGGGGGAGTGGGAACGGCTCGACCACCCACAGGTAGCCAAGTTCATACTCAGGTGATCTGAGTAGTCGGCGTTCCGCAATACTCTATGATTGTTGTGACACCCCCTTCGGGGGTGTTTGTCATGTCCACAGCGACTACTTTCTCGGCCCCATCTCGATCTTTGTAGACTAAAGTCGGACTAGTGCAACTTCGTGCATTGTTTCACAATCACCGTTGCCAGGGAAAAGGATTGGTGCTAAGATTGTGCTAGAAATATATATGGTGAAAAAAAGCACTAATACCCAGTCGTATGAAGGGGCGTGAACCCATGATAACCATCGAGGTTTGCGTCGGAAGCTCCTGTCACCTGAAGGGCTCATACGAGATTGTAGGGGCCTTTGACCGGTTGATTGCCGACAATCAACTGGAGGACAAAGTGGAGCTCCGCGGGGTTTTCTGCCTGGAGCATTGCACCCAAGGAGTCACAGTACGCATTCGCGATCAGATACACTCTATAAAAACACAGCAGCAGGCCGTTGAACTGTTCCGGCAGGTTATCGCATCTGAGCTAGGGGGGGAGATCAGTGGCAATTATCACCACCAACCCGGCGAACTGTAAGGACTGCTACCGTTGCGTGCGCGCTTGTCCCGTAAAGGCGATACGCATTCGCCACGGACACGCCGAGGTCGTCGCAGAACGCTGCATCCTCGACGGTGAGTGCGTGCGTGTTTGTCCCCAGCATGCCAAAGTGGTCAGGACCGATCTTGCCGGTGTCCAGAGATGGCTAAAGCGAGGGGATGCGGTCATTGCGAGCCTAGCACCATCCTTTATCTCTGCCTTTACAGCGACGTTCGCCCAGATGTCTGCCGCGCTCAAGCAACTCGGTTTCGCTACCGTCGAGGAGACCGCAGTCGCCGCCAAGAGCGTAGCCGATGAGCATCGCCGCTTGTTGGCTTGCACTGATCACCCGATTATTGCCAGTTCTTGCCCAACCATCGTCAACCTGGTGGAACGCTATTATCCCCACCTAATCTCGTACCTGGCTCCGGTGGTCTCACCGATGGTTGCCCATGCCATGCAGCTCAAGGAGAAGCTGGGTAACCAGGTCAAAGTAGTGTTCATCGGCCCCTGCTTGGCGAAGATCGCTGAACGAGAGCGTGAAGATATCGCAACGTGGGTGGATGCCGTCATCTCCTTTAAAGATCTTTTTTTGGTTTTAAAGGACCAATCCATCGATCCATCAAGCCTAGAAGATGCCAATCTGCACGCAGACGATATCGGTGCTGCTCGCCTTTTCCCGCTCGGTGGAGGGATGCTGAAGACTGCATCGTTGCCCACTGACTTGATGGCTGACCAAACACTCAGTGCCACCGGTCTACCCGACTGCATGGCTATCCTCGACCAACTGGATGCTGAGGGGCTCAGCGGGCGGATGATGGTCGAACTCCTGGCTTGCCCAGGTGGCTGTATTAATGGCCCAGGACATACCGGAGAAGGAAGCCCCCTGCAGAGGCGTCGACAAGTGGTCACCCATGCCGGAGTACGGCCCTCTGAGGACCTCCCTGATGCTGGCGCGACAGAGGGCGGAGCTTCTGCGGACGCTCGTCTGGCCTGCTCATTTGGACCTAAGCCATTGGCTGTTGCGGAGCCCAGTGAAGATCAGATCCATGAGATATTGGCGAGTATTGGCAAGATTGGCCCCGAGGATGAACTCAATTGTGGCGCCTGCGGCTACAGTTCCTGCCGTGCCAAGGCGGTGGCCGTCTTCCATGGGATGGCTGAGCGCGAGATGTGTATGCCCTATATGCGCCAGCAGGCCGAGTCGATGGCTAATCTCATCATCCAGGCGAGCCCGGATGGAGTGGTCGTCGTCGATAGAGACCTAAGAATCGTGGAAACGAATCCAGCCTTCGCAGACATGTTTTCCTGCCAGCGTGAGCGAGTGGCTGGGCGGGCCATCGACGAGTTCATGGATCCAGAGCCATTTAGACAGACTTTCGAGACTCACGAGTCCATGCATTTGGACCTAACCGTACCCTCGTATGGACTGATCTTCCGTGGAACCTTCTTCTATGTGGCGCATCAGGGCGTCGTCATCAGCCTGCTTGACAATATGACTCAAGAGGTGACGCAGCAGCGTGAGCTGGACCAGGTACGCGGCGAGACACTGGAAAAGGCCCAAGAGGTGATCAACAAGCAGATGCGCGTAGCCCAGGAGATTGCTGGTCTGTTAGGTGAGACCACCGCCGAGACCAAGGTCCTGCTCACGAAGCTGATGAAAGTCATGCGAGGTGAGTGAGTGAGGGCGTTAAGTGAGGGAGGGTTATAATGGGACTCTTCATCGAGGCCGGCGCAGCGCAGATCACCAAGTATGGCGAAGAGTTGTGCGGCGACAACTACGCTCTCATCCGTACCCCAGACTCTGTGATCGCCGTACTCTCGGATGGGCTGGGGAGCGGGGTCAAAGCCAACATCCTGGCCACTCTGACAACCAAGATCCTTACTACCATGTTGGAGAGCGACTGTGACCTGGATGAGGTCATCGCCACCATCGGACAGACGCTACCTATCTGTCAGGTGCGCAAAATCGCCTACTCAACTTTTACCATTGCCCGTATCTATAGCGATGGCCGAGCCTATCTAGCTGAGTTTGATAACCCGAAAGCCTTTTTCCTGCGTGGTGGCCGTCTGCGATCACTTGACCGCACCCCGCGGGTCATCGATGACAAGGTTGTCTATGAAGCGCACTTCCAAGTTGTTGAAGGTGACCACCTCATCTTCGCTTCCGATGGAGTCATCCATGCCGGAGTTGGAGGGGTGCTGAATCTCGGCTGGCGATGGGAGAGCGTCGCCGAATATGCCGAACGCATGACGGTCGGCGAGAAGGATGCTCAAGCGATCTCAGATTGGCTTGTCATGGTTACAGACCAACTCTACGCCCATCGACCTGGAGATGATGCCACTGTGATTACAATGAAAGCCCGAGCGCCACGCACCACCACTGTCCTGGTTGGGCCACCCATTGACCGCAACGATGACCGCAAGGTTGTCAGAGAACTCATGGCGGAACAGGGGAAAAAGGTGGTCTGTGGTGGGACGACCAGTAATATTGTCGCTCGCGAGATCGGCAGGTCGGTCTCTGTAAACCTAGATACACTAACTCGCGAGGTTCCACCTACGGGACAGATCCATGGCATTGATCTGGTGACCGAGGGGATCATGACGCTTGCCAAGGCACTGAAGCTGCTGCAGGAGAAAAAGGACTATGCGAACTTAGAGAACGCCAAGGACGGTGCCAGCCAGCTAGCTCATCTCTTGCAATACAGTGACTGTATCAGCTTCTTGGTAGGCAGAGCTATTAATCCAGCGCACCAGAACCCCAGTCACCCAATCAACCTCGCACTGAAGATGAAGATCGTTGATGAACTCAGCAGCGAGTTGGCGCACCGGGGCAAACAGGTCTGTCTGAACTACTACTAACCAGCCATCAGCAGCTCAGCCTCATGGCATGACCTGTTCCTGATACCTGTTGGCTAGAGACTCCTTATTCCGCACCGTAGCTTAGGCTGTGCGCCAACAGATAGAGAATATAGTTAAGGAGGAAGAGAGAATGGAGAACAAGCCGATGGTAACTTCTCCGGCCATGCGCAAGTTCGACAAAGTGAACGAGATCGTGGCCAAGTACGGCGCTAAAGAGTCTTACCTGATCGCAATTCTGCAAGAGGTCCAGGCGGAGTACCGGTATCTGCCGGAGGAGATTTTGACCTACCTCGCCACAGCCATGGGGCTCTCGCCAGCTACGATCTATGGGGTAGCGACCTTTTATTCTCAGTTCTCCCTGGAACCTAAAGGGAAGTTCGTCATTCGTGTCTGCGATGGTACGGCATGCCATGTTCGCCACTCTATGCCGGTTCTCAATGCGATCCACAAACGCCTGGCATTGGCTGAGGGTAAGCGTACCACCAGCGACATGAAGTTCAGCGTCGAAACCGTCTCCTGTCTGGGAGCATGCGGCCTGGCTCCTGTCATCATGATCAACGACCAGGTCTACGGTCAGATGACTCCTGAGGCCATGACCCTCATTCTCGATAAGCTGATCCAAGAGGAGGGTGACAAGTAATGATCGCCAACCGTGATGCTCTAGATGCACTGCAAAGCAAGCTCCAGGATGCTCAGAAGGGGATTAAGACCCGCATCTTGATCTGTGGAGGCACCGGGTGTGTCGCCAACGGCTCGCTCAAAGTCTTTGAGGAGCTCAAACGTCTTGTTAAAGGGAAGAACGCCTACGTTGATGTCGATCTCTTGCTTGAGGGCCAAGAGGGCGTGGCGGTCGCCCATAGCGGTTGCCATGGCTTTTGTGAGATGGGACCTCTGGTCCGTATCGAGCCTGCTGATATCCTCTACACGAAGGTGAAGTTCGAGGACGCTGAAGAGATCGTTCAGTCCGTAGTCGATGGGCATATTATCGATCGACTCATCTATCGTCATCCGGTGACCGGCGAGAGCTATGTCAAGGAGCATGACATCCCCTTCTACAAGAAACAGACTCGGGTTGGTCTGGCCCACTGTGGTCATGTGGATCCGGACGACATTCGCGAATACATCGCTGACGGTGGATACCAAGCCTTGGCCAAAGCCATCGTCGAGATGGGACCGGATCGGGTAACCAATGAGATCCTGGAGTCGGGACTGCGCGGTCGCGGCGGCGGCGGCTTCCCTACCGGTCGCAAATGGATGTTCGCCAAGAGTGCTCCAGGTGACAAGAAGTACATTATCTGCAACGGGGACGAAGGAGATCCCGGTGCCTTTATGGATCGCTCCGTCATGGAGGGTGATCCTCACCGCATTATCGAGGCGATGATGATCGCTGGTTTCGCTATTGGTGCCGATGAAGGTTACATCTATGTGCGTGCCGAGTACCCCTTGGCCGTCAAGCGTCTCCGCAACGCCATCGGTCAAGCGGAGGCCAGCGGCCTACTAGGGAAGAAGATCCTGGGTACCGATTTCAACTTCACTTTGCATGTCAAAGAAGGTGCTGGTGCCTTTGTCTGCGGTGAGGAGACGGCGCTGATCGCGTCCATTGAAGGTCAGAGGGGAATGCCTCGTCCCAAGCCCCCCTTCCCGGCCAACAGCGGACTATGGGGCAAGCCGACGATCATCAACAACGTCGAGACACTGGCCAATGTTCCGCCGATCATCCTCAAAGGCGCCAAGTGGTTCAGAAGCCGCGGCACCGAGCGCAGCCCAGGAACCAAGACATTCGCCCTTACTGGCCAGGTTGGCAATACCGGCTTGATCGAGGTGCCGATGGGCACCACTCTTAAGGAAGTGGTCTTCGATATCGGCGGCGGCATCCGCGGCGGCCGTAAGTTCAAGGCCGTCCAGATCGGTGGACCGTCCGGCGGCTGCCTAACCGAAGAGCATCTTGATCTCCCTCTCGACTTTGACTCTCTCGCTTCGGTCGGTGCCATGATCGGTTCCGGTGGCCTCGTCGTCATGGATGAGAGCACCTGCATCGTCGAAGTTGCCCGCTTCTTTATGAACTTCACCCAAAACGAGTCTTGCGGCAAGTGCGTTCCCTGTCGCGAAGGTACGAAGCGGATGCTCGAGGGCATGCAGCGCATCGTTAAAGGGCAGGGGAGTATGGAAGAGCTGGAGCTAATGGAAGAGCTCGCCCATGTCATCAAAGACAGCTCACTCTGCGGCTTGGGCAAGACTGCTCCTAACCCGATCCTGACCACACTCAAGTACTTCCGTGAGGAATATGAGGCGCACATCAACGGCAAGCGTTGTCCAGCCGGCGTCTGCACCGCGCTCAAGCGGATTACCATCATCGCGGATAAGTGCAAGGGCTGCACCAAGTGCTCGCGCGTCTGCCCGGTCTCGGCCATCAGCGGCAAGGTAAAAGAGGCTCATGTCATTGATGCTGAGAAGTGCATCAAATGTGGCGCTTGTCTCTCATCTTGCCCGTTCAAAGCCATCGAGGAGGTATAACACCATGAGCAAGGTAATCGTCGACGGCGTTCCAGTGTCGCTGAACGATGAGAGGAATATTCTCGAGGTCGTACGCAAGGCTGGTGTAGAGCTGCCCACGTTCTGCTACCATTCCGAGCTGAGTGTCTATGGTGCCTGCCGTATGTGTGTGGTAGAGGTCGAGCGGATGGGCTTGGTAGCCGCCTGCTCCACACCGCCAACTGATGGCATGGTTATCAGCACCAACACCGCTCGCACCCGCAAGGTGCGCAAGATGGTCATCGAACTGCTACTGGCCAATCATGACCGTGAATGCACCACTTGTGTTAAGAGCGGCGACTGCAAGCTGCAGGACCTGGCTGTCGGCTTAGGGGTACGTCAGGTTCGCTTCGGCGAACGCGACCAGAAGCTTCCTCTCGATACCAGCCATACCGCCCTGGTCCGTGATCCCAACAAGTGCATCCTCTGTGGCGACTGCGTTCGCATGTGCAAAGAGGTGCAAGGAATCGGCATTCTCGACTTTGCCCACCGCGGCTCCAATGTGGTGGTTACCCCTGCTTTTGGCAAGGGAATGGGTGAAGTAGACTGCATCTCCTGCGGGCAGTGTGCCTCGGTTTGCCCGACGGGAGCACTAACGATTAAGTCTGACCTGCCTCAGGCGTGGAAGGCCTTAGGCAACAAGTCCAAGATGGTGGTGGCGCAGATCGCTCCAGCGGTGCGCGTTGCCCTAGGCGAGGCCTTTGGCCTTAAGCCCGGGCAGGTAACCACCGGCAAGATCGTGGCAGCGCTAAAGAAGATGGGCTTTGACAAGGTCTTCGATACCGTCCAAGCTGCCGACCTGACGATCGTAGAAGAGAGCAACGAGTTCATCGGCCGCCTGACTAAGGGCGAACGGCTGCCGCACTTCACCTCGTGCTGTCCGGGTTGGGTAAAGTACGCTGAGCAGTATCATCCAGAACTACTCGACAACCTCTCCACCTGCCGCTCACCGCAGCAGATGTTTGGCTCCATCGCCAAGAAGTTCTACGCCAAGGAGATTGGTATCGACCCGAAGGACATGGTCATGGTCTCAATCATGCCCTGCACCGCTAAGAAGGGCGAGGCCAAACGTCCTGAGTTCTCCACGGATGGCGTTGCCGATGTGGATATCGTGCTCACTACCCAAGAGCTAATCGCCATGATCAAGGAGAGCGGTATCGCTTTCGATCAGCTTGATGTCGAATCGCTTGATATGCCGCTTGGCTTTGGGACCGGTGCCGGCGTGATCTTCGGTGCCACCGGTGGTGTGGCCGAAGCAACACTGCGCCATGCCTATGAGGCTGTGACCAAGAAGTCCCTCGATCATGTAAACTTCGAAGCCGTCCGCGGCATGGAAGGAATCAAAGAAGCGACCATCGATCTCGATGGCACCCATGTCAAGGTAGCCGTTGTCCACGGCCTCGCTCGCACCAACGCTCTGATCGAGAGAATCCAGAACGGTGAGGCGGAGTACCATATCATCGAAGTCATGGCCTGTCCCGGCGGCTGCGTCGGTGGTGGCGGTCAGCCGGTCTGCCCGACAGACTGCCGTAGCGCCCGCGCGAAGGGGCTCTATGACGCCGACAAGGCCAGCACCATACGCAAATCACAGGATAATCCCGTGGTCCAAGGCTTCTACAAGAAGTGGTTGGGTGAGCCCAACAGCCATGTGGCTCACGAGGCGCTCCACACCCACTATCACCCCAAACGTCGTATCTCTGGTGAGGACATTGAGGTTGTGAAGGCACCGGAGGCGCCTGTGAGCGTCGCAGTCTGCGTCGGTACCAACTGCTATCTCAAGGGTGCCTATGACACGCTTACCAAGGTCTCGCATCTCGTAGAGGTTCAGGGCCTATCAGACAAGGTCAAGGTCGACGCCACTTTCTGCTGCGAGTCCTGCGCTGGCGGTCCCTGCGTGCAGGTCAACGGCAAGACGCTTGGCGGCATGACCCCGGATCGAGTCGATGAACTATTCCAAGAACATGTCCTTCCAAAGTTGCGCTAATTGCCATTTCAGAGTACAATAGTAGAGAGATACGGATGCCTCGTATACGAGGCATCCTTTTTTCTAGTTTAGTGATTGAACGGGTTTTCGGGTAACCCCGGCCCCCGATCATGGGGTTATGGAGGTAGATGACGTGAGTGAGATGATTGAAATCCCGCGCCCCACGTTGGAGAGGCTGCCACGTTACTATCGTTGTCTCTGTTTGGCTAGGGAACGGGACCAGAAGACGATCTCATCCGATGAGATCGGACGCGAGGTCGGCGTCAACGTTGTCCAGGTGCGCAAGGACCTAGCTTATTTCGGCGAGTTCGGGCGTCCCGGGGTAGGCTACAATGTTGAAACGCTGATGCGCGAACTGGAGCGTCTACTCGGCCTGGAGACCCCTAATGAAGCGGTTCTGGTGGGCGCGGGGCGTTTGGGAACAGCTATCGCCAGCTATCAGGGATTTGGACGCTATCGACTGCGCATCGTTGCGCTATTTGACAACGATCCGCAGCGGATTGGTGCGCGAGTGGGGGATTCCCAGGTCTTCTCTTTGGATAAGCTGCCCCATATCGTTCGCCGCCTTGGGATCGAGCTCGGTATTATCTGCGTCCCCCGTGAACCGGCCCAGGCAACTGCTGAACTGTTGGTCGATAATGGCGTCAAGGCCATCTGGAATTTCGCTCCTACCACTCTCAAACTGCCAAAGGAGATCGCCGTACGCAACGAGGATCTGGCGGTCGGGTTGGCGACCCTCTGTCACCATCTGAACAAGGATCAGCTCGACTTGAGGAAGAAGTAAATGGTTCGTCCGCATAGGGTGAGCTGTCGGATATGCCGGCAGCTTATCTTGGTTTGCCAGCAGGAATTCGTCTCGGCGATGATGAAGCAAACTAACCATACCCGGGATACTGTAAGGGCTGCAGTGCATAGACCTTCATAAGTCACTCCGTACAACCTCTGGTCGGGTATGAATAAGACCTGCAGACGGTAGACTTTGATGAATAGATATCAGTGGATCGTGCAGACTGTTTGATCCAGAGCGAGCAGACCGACTACAGCTAGCATAGATGGAGGAGAGGCTGATGAACCTAGACCAGCTTCTTAAGATCCTGCCGGTGAAGCGGGTGGAGAATTGGTCTGACAGCGAGATCGGTGCGATCACCGCCGACTCGCGCCAGGTGAAGCCGGGGACGCTCTTCGTAGCCATACCCGGCTTGACAGTGGACGGGCATCGGTTTGTTCCCCAGGCGGTAGCGCAGGGGGCGGCCGCCATCGTCACCAACCACTATGTGGAGGGCTGTGACTGCCCACAGGTGGTCGTCAGGAATACGCAGGAGGCGCTGCCCTTCTTGGCATCGCGCTTCCATGGCGATCCCACTCAAAAGATGCGTATGGTCGGCATCACCGGAACCAAAGGGAAGACGACCACCAGTTTTCTAGTTGATTACCTGCTCAGCGCGCAGCGCCGAGAGACTGCACTGGTCGGTACGGTGCAGATGCGTATCGGCAAGAGGGTTGTCCCGTCCAAGATGACTACCCCTGATGCCGTCACCCTACAGCAGTTCTTTGCGGAGGCGGTCGCGTCCGGAGTGACCCATGTAGTCATGGAAGTCTCTTCGCACGCCTTGGTGCAGAGGCGAGTAGGGGGCTGCAGTTTCGACACGGGGGTCTTCACCAATCTTAGCCACGACCATCTTGATTTTCATCGAACTCTGGAACGGTACCTGGATGCTAAGGCGATGCTGTTTAGCCAGCTGGGAAGCTCTAGTGTCGACACGCTTAAGGGGCGCAAGTTTGCGATCGTAAATGCTGACGATCACGCTTCAGAACGCATCCTGGAGTCGGTCTCTGTGCCAACAGTAACCTATGGCATCACGCGTCCAGCCGATATCACTGCCAATGACCTGCATCTGACACCAATGGGTACACGTTTCGTGCTGGGGACCCCACTAGGCCGCTTTGACGTCTCGTTGCCGCTGGTAGGCATGTTCAATGTCTACAACACGCTGGCTGCCATCTCCGTCGGCCTGTCGGAAGGGCTCGATCTTCCCGCCATGATTGAGGCGCTCGGGTGCTTTGGGGGCGTACCGGGGCGTTTTGAACGCATTCAGATGGGGCAGGACTTCACCGTCATTGTTGACTACGCGCATACCCCCGACAGTCTCCAGCAGGTGCTGGAGACCATTCGCGGCTTTGCCCGTGGGCAGGTTATTGCTGCTTTCGGCTGTACTGGCGACCGTGACCGCCTAAAACGCCCGATCATGGGTGAGATTGCTGCGCGACTCGCTGAGTATGTCATCATCACATCCGATGATCCCCATGGGGAAGAGCCAGAAGCGATCGCACGCGAGGTGGCTGCTGGGATAAGGGCTGCCGGTAGGGGCGAGCGTCACTACGATATCATCGTTGATCGCCGTGAGGCCATCGTTCACGCTCTAAGGCGGGCACGACCTGGTGACGTGGTGCTGATCGCTGGCAAGGGGCATGAGCGCTTCCAGGTCTACAAAGATTACTCTGTCCCCTTCGTCGATCAGGAGATCATCCGTGACGAACTGAACAGAATGGGGTGGGGATCGTCAGTCCTTCGGACTGACGAGTCCAAAGCCCAAAGCCCAAAGCCCAAAGCGTAGGTCTCCACGTCACCACCGGCACGGACAGAGAGGGCGTACGACGATGGCTGTCAATGACCGCGCGAGGGGCGGATGGCGAGGACTTTCTTTCCGAGTAAAGAAGGTATTTGCGTCTTGTTGAAGAAATAACTCTGATACTGCGCAGAATAGTGATATTCGCGGATGTTAGGGGGTGGGAATTTTGGCAAACTGTCTGTTCTGCCGGATCGCTTCCAAGGAGATACCGGCCAAGGTCGCCTTTGAGGACGATCAAGTGCTGGCATTTTGGGATATCACCCCCCAAGCACCAACGCACCTTCTGATCATCCCCAAGAAACATGTTGGCTCAATCTCTGAGCTTGAATCTGGTGACCAGATGCTCATGGGTCACCTATTGCTCACAGCGAAGAAACTAGCCGAAGAGTATGAGCTAGGGGCAGGGCACCGCTTGGTCATCAATACCGGCGAAGACAGCGGTCAGACCGTCCAGCATCTGCATGTGCACCTGCTAGCCGGCCGCAAGCTCCAGTGGCCCCCGGGATAAGTGGTGCCCTGCGGACATGATGTCTCCTAACGGACATGATGTTGCCTTCGGCGATGATGCATGATGCTTGCCCTGTCGGGCAAATGAAGCTACTCTCGGCAATCGTGCCTCATGGCGAAGCCACATCATATGGCGGTGAAGCCGACATACATCGTTTCGCGCAAGCGAAACCTCATATCTAGGCGATACACCATCTCAAACTGTGCCCTTGACGGATGACACAGACGGACTTGTGGCAAAGATATTGACTTTAGGGTCTGTCTTGCTGTAAAATGCTCATTGTGCTATTTTGTACCTTTCTGCTAAATCCCCCAAACCAGTCTTAGCCTTAGTCCGGGTAGAATTCTCTGTAGCGGAGGGAGGGAGAGAAATTGGCAGAAATCAGGGTTGGTAAGTCTGAAACTCTTGACAGCGCTCTGCGCCGTTTCAAACGTCAATGTCAGCGTGCTGGCGTGCTCGCTGAGGTCAGAAAGCGCGAACATTACGAGAAGCCTAGCGTCCGCAAGAAAAAGAAACAAGAGGCCGCCAGGAAACGTAAGTTCAAGTAAGGTGATTTGCGATGACGTTGAAAGAACGTCTTAATGATGATATGAAGCAGGCCATGAAGACCCAGGACAAGGAACGGCTTGCAACCATCCGCTTAGCCCGGGCTGCCATTCTCTTTGTGGAGAAGAACGAGCAGCGTGAGTTGACTGATGATGATGTCATAGGTCTTTTGGCGAAGGAGATCAAACAGCGGAAAGATGCGATCGAGGCTGTCGAAGGGACCGATCGCTTCGAGTATGTTGAGAAGATCCGCCAGGAGATCAAGATCCTTAGCGGTTACCTCCCTCGACAAATGACCGTTGATGAGATCAGACAGCTTGTTCAAAACGTCATTGCCCGAGTTGGCGCCCAGGGTCCTAAGGATACTGGCAAGGTGATGGCGGCATTGATGCCTGAGGTGAAGGGGAAGGCTGACGGGAAATTGGTCAGTCAGTTTGTCAAAGAAAGCTTGGGTTAGCACCGGAGACCTGGCCATTGGGCCAGGTCTTTGTATTGTACGGGCGAGATCGCCGTACGCTGATTGGTGAAACCTTTTCACCTTCTCGACCGTATTAGGGGAAAGCGACTTAAGTCTCGATCCCTCTCTTCCGGGATCGATGACTCATTTGCAGAAGAAGGAGGTGTTGTCAGTGAGATCAGTGAGGGTTGTTCTAGCCTGCCTACTGATCTTGCTTGCCTTTGCCAGTGGGCAAGCTCTAGCGGCTCCTGTCATCGCTGTCGTTCCTGTCCACGGTGAGATCGAACCGGGTCTGTCGCGCTTCATCGACCGTGCCATGAGTACTGCCGAAGGGCAAAATGTCGATGTCGTGATTGTGGAGATCGGTACACTCGGAGGGCGTGTTGATGCTGCCCTTGAGATCCGTGACCGTATCGAGCGCTCAAATCTCCCGACGATTGCCTTTGTTAAGGATCGCGCCATCTCCGCAGGAGCGCTTATTACCCTGGCGTGCGATAGGATCTTCATGGTTCCCACCGCCACCATCGGTGCGGCTGAACCCTTCATAGGGTCGCAACCAGCGCCGGAGAAATACCTCTCGTTGTGGCGCGCGGAGATGATGGGGACTGCCGAGCGTCAAGGGCATGATCCGCAGTTGGCAGCGAGCATGGTGGACAAGGATATGCCAGTCGCTGGCGTGGTGGAAAAAGGGAAGCTGTTGACTCTAACGGCTCAACGGGCACAGGAGCTTCAGTTGGCTGAGGGGCTCGTACCAGACCGGTCGGCTCTACTTAGCAAGCTCGGTAGCTCCTCGGGCTCAGTACGGGAGATCGTGCCGACCCCCGCTGAGAGCATTGCCCGTGCCGTGATATCACCTGCTATCAGTACGATTCTTCTCTCGCTGGGGTTTGGTGGCATAGTCGTCGAGCTTCTGCACCCTGGGTTTGGGATCGCGGGATTGGTCAGTCTAGCATCTTGGTCGCTGTTCTTCGGTGGGCATTGGCTGGCGGGTCTGGCTGGGCTTGAGGTTATACTCTTATTCGTTGTGGGGTTAGGACTCTTGGTGGCTGAGGCGATCGTACCAGGCTTCGGCCTGATGGGATTTGGTGGCATAGCCGCCGTGATCGGCAGCATCGTGGTGGCGGTGGGCGGCCGCCCAGAAGGTATCCAGAGTCTTCTGATCTCGTTGGTACTGGTGGCGTTGTTGATCGTCGTCCTGATACGCCAGTTCGGTCGACAAGGCCTCTGGCAGCGGATCATTCTATCAACCCAGTTAAGCACTGAAGAAGGCTATGTGTCGACGCCATCACAGCATCGTCTGCTCCTAGGTCAGGAAGGATCGACCATGTCACCCCTTCGCCCCAGCGGCATTGTTCAGATCGATGGTCAAAGGGTCAATGTTGTCTCAGATGGCGACTTCGTACCTGCAGGGACGCGTGTGCGTGTGGTTCGAGTGGAGGGAGCAAAGGTTTATGTGGCACCAGTGGAGAACTAACCTGGAGTCCACAAGTTTCGTGGGTCTAGCGTCTCATGAAGAGGGGGTATCACAGTGGATCCGTTTATTTTCTATCTCATCGTGATCGGACTACTTTTCATCGGTCTGTCGTTCGTCCTCAGTTTTGTCCCGCTGGGGCTCTACATCGCTGCGATCTCCGCAGGAGTGCGCATCGGCATCGGTGACCTAATCGGTATGCGTCTGCGTCGCGTTGCCCCTGTCCGCATTGTTAATCCGATGATCAAAGCCACCAAGGCTGGCCTCGAGATCTCGCTGAACAAGCTGGAAGCCCACTATCTAGCGGGCGGAAATGTGGACCGGGTGGTCAATGCCCTGATCGCGGCCCAGCGTGCTGACATGGATCTTGGTTTTGAACGGGCCGCAGCCATTGACCTAGCGGGACGAGATGTGCTGGAAGCGGTCCAGATGAGTGTTAACCCCAAGGTGATTGAGACACCGATCGTGGCAGCGGTAGCCAAGGATGGGATCGAGCTCAGGGCCAAGGCGCGGGTTACGGTCCGTGCCAGCATTGATCGTCTGGTAGGTGGCGCTGGCGAGGAGACCGTCATCGCCAGGGTTGGGGAGGGGATTGTCACCACCATCGGCAGCAGTGGCACGCACAAAGACGTGCTGGAGAACCCTGACAAGATTTCCCGCACCGTGCTGGGCAAAGGTCTAGACGCCGGCACCAAGTTTGAGATCCTATCCATTGATATCGCTGACGTGGATGTGGGCAAGAATATCGGTGCTCAGCTCCAGACTGATCAAGCGGAAGCAGATAGACGGATCGCACAAGCCAAGGCTGAGGAACGGCGGGCAATGGCCGTGGCCTATGAGCAGGAGATGAAGGCGGCTGTTCAAGAGAAGCGAGCGAAGTTGGTGGAGGCCGAGGCAGACGTACCTCGTGCTCTAGCAGATGCTCTGCGCACGGGCAGGCTCGGAGTGATGGATTACTATCAGATGCAGAATCTGAAGGCTGATACCCAGATGCGGGACAATATCAGTAAGGTGGGGCAGGCCGATGCGAGCTCCATTGTCGATAACAAGAAGTAGAGCTCCACAGGAGGTGGTCCCGTGAACCGCAACTTTGACCTTGTCCTCACACTATTAACGGTGATCATCACCCTGTTTGGATGGGTGACCAGCAAGCAGGCGAAGGAGCGAGTGCGTCGGGACCCCCGCAGACCGTTCTCCCTATCTCCTAGAGTTCAGGGAGACACGGCTACGGGAGCACCTGAGCTCCCTCCCACCAACTGGCCAGACTGGGCGACGGGTAAGACGACGTTCGCTATTGGCAAAGACGATGATCTAGACGAAGGACTGCCAGTCGAGCAAGCACCAGATTCGGCACCAGCGCAGGCGGCTGAGCTTGCGATCACAGACATGATCATGCCTGTTGAAGATGAGGATGAGATGGTGTTGTCTAGTCTGCTCAAAGCTGTTATCTGGTCTGAAATCCTGCAGCCGCCGTTGGCACTTCGTTACAAACGACGCTAAGGCACCAGTACAGAGAGAACAAGATCGACCAGCTGGTCGATCTTGTTCTTTTGTGCATCCTCCTACCATAACATTTACGTACAAAGGGGGAGTCTGATATGCCATCTAGGGTGCGCGGGCGACGCTTACGTTCGCTGCTGGCCGACCTCACGGAACTGCCCAAAGATATCGTGCTCGACATGCCACGCATCACCATGGTGGGCAACGTACAGATCTACTTGGAGAACCATCGTGGTATCGTGGATTTCGACGGTGACAGCATCCGCATCAATATTAGCAGCGGCACCATTCGTATCAACGGGAAGAACCTCGTCGTGCGCAACATCATGATTGACGAGATTATCATTGACGGCGATATTGAGGGCATCCAGTTTGAGCAGGGATAGAGAGCCATAAGTCACACGTCATACGTCAGGAGTCAGATGCACCCACTGAGCACTAAAGGCGCCTCTGCATAGAGCACCAGAGGCTGTGGGGATTGGGGCGAACTTAGTCCTTGGCTTCCTCGGTGACTCCTATGGAAATGCCCGCGGCCCACAGCCCGCAGTAGAAACAGTTCGTGAAGCTGGGCGATTCCATCCTTTTTGGTGCCGCGTCTGCGGTATGAGAACGCATGACTTATGACTTCACGGCCTACGGCCGTGAGAGGAGGTCGAACAACCATGCGAGCGGGTTGGGCCAACATTGCTGGATACCTAAAACTCCAGGTCACGGGTCGCGATCTCGAACGGTTTATTAACCTCGGGATTGCCAATGGGCTGTATTTCTGGAACCTGCAGCGGCGGGGTGGAGCGTTGCTCCTCGAGATCAAGGTCTCAGATTTCCTGCGTCTGCGACCCATCGCGCGCAAGACGCATGTTCGCGTTCATATCGTGCGCAAACGGGGACTGCCATTCTTCTGGCGCCATATGTGGCAGCGTCAGGGCCTCATGTGGGGGGCAGTCCTCTTTGGCATTGCTCTCATCTACCTATCCACCTTTATCTGGAAGGTGGAGATCCGTGGGTTGCGCTACTCCGATCCCGGAGTGATTGAGCAGGAACTGCTGAAACTGGGGCTGAAGTCAGGTGCCAGGAAGGCACAGATCGATACGGATCAGCTCGAAAATGTCCTGATGCTGCGTTTGAGCGATCGCATAAGTTGGGTCGGAGTCAACATCCGAGGGACCCGCGCTGTGGTGGAGGTCGTGGAACGTATCAACCCAGTCAACGTCAAAGCGGTTGGCGATATGGTAGCGAGCACCGCTGGCATTGTCACGCGAGTGCTGGTGGTAAGTGGGCAGAAGGTTGCCAACGAGGGACAGACCGTCCGTCAAGGCGAGGTATTGATACGCGGAACGCAAGTGGCGCTCGGTGGTGGAGAGCAGGCGGTCAGGGCCGACGGCCAGGTGCTCGCACGGGTTTGGCGCGAAGAGTTTGCCACTGTTGCCATGCAGCACGTCGACCGCTTACGAACTGGCCAAGTCTCCGAGGGTCAGCTTCTAAGATTAGGGGAGAAGGAGATACTGTTTAGGGGAAAAGTATCCAGCCCATATCCGATCTATGACCGCGAGGAGATAAAAAGGGAGCCCCTGGGGAGGATAAACCACTTCCCCGTCGAAATCATAACCATCCGTTACCTGGAAGTTGCGGAACAGATCCAGGAGTACACCCGTGAAGAGGCTCTGGAGCTGGCTGAGGCTCAGGCCGTCGAGGCGATCAGGTCGAACTTGCCTGTGGGTGCTAAGGTGGCCTCACAGCAGGTGGAGATCCTTCCTGGGGAAGGGCCATACGACGTGCGCGTGCGCGTCCTCGTGGAGACACTTGAGGATATTGGAGTGTTCATCGCCGGCGATAGTCGATGATCATGCAGCCGATGTAGCAATGAATCGAGCCATTGATATAGCTAACACGAAATGAGTCCTAGTTCCTCGTCCCGAGTCCCTCGTGGGGTAAGTCGCGGGCGCAATTTCCCTCACCGTGGTGCCACCGAAGAGGTGGCATGGGGAACAAACAGAACAACAGGACTACGGGGGAAAATGCAGAGCGGCGACTGCCGCACACCTGGCAACCTAAAGGAGGCACACTTATTTGGATGGAGCCCAAACCGAAAGCAAGGTCATGGTTCGTGACGCCCATGAGGCCATGGCGCTGTTCGGTCGCAATGACGACCATCTCAGATTGATCGAAGATAGGTTGGCACAGGAAGACCTAATCGTCCACCTACGTCCACGCGGAACCGAATTAACCATCGTCGGTGAGCAGACGGTTATCCAGTTGGTGGAGCAGTTGCTGACCCAGCTGCTGACGTTTGTGCGTCAGGGGGTAGGTATTGGTGCACGCGAGATCAGCTATGCTACGAAACTGGCGGCCGCAGGACAACTGGAAAAGCTCAACGGCGTTTTTAGCGATGTTATCTACACGACCACCCGGGGCAAGCAGATACGGCCCAAGACCATTGGACAGAAGAAATACCTTGACTCCATTCGTGAGAATGATGTCGTGTTTGGGATCGGGCCTGCAGGAACCGGCAAGACCTATCTGGCCATGGCGACTGCAGTGGCAGCCCTGAAGGAACGGCGCGTCCAGCGCCTGATCCTGACACGCCCGGCTGTAGAGGCGGGAGAGAGGCTGGGTTTTCTACCCGGTGATCTTCAGGAGAAGGTTGATCCCTACCTGCGTCCACTGTACGACGCCCTTTATGATCTGATTGGTCTCGAGACCTTCCAACGGCATGTGGAGAAAGGCATTATCGAGGTAGCTCCCCTAGCCTACATGCGTGGTCGGACCCTGGATGATGCCTTCATCATCCTTGACGAGGCTCAAAATACCACCCAAGAACAGATGAAGATGTTCCTTACACGTATGGGCTTCGGCTCAAAAATGGTTGTCACAGGTGATATTACCCAGATCGATCTTCCCAAGGGGACAAGCTCGGGTTTGGACGACGCTCGGCAGGTGCTCAAAGATGTGAAGGGGATCGGGTTTGTCTACCTTTCGGACCGCGATGTGGTCAGGCATAATCTGGTTCAGAAGATTATCAAGGCCTATGAACTGCACAACGGCGGCGAGCCGAGGACAGAGAGTGACATGAGTGAGTGTCAATGAGCGAAGGCTCAGAGCTAGTTTTTGTAGTCATGGAATAGGAATAGGGGTGACGAGATGACCGCTTGGGCAAGCATTCGTCAACGATTGCCCAGCTCCTGGCTGACCAGCCCCCTGGTGGGGCGGTTGGTGATTCTGTCCTTCGTGGTCGCGGCGACGATGGCGATCTTGGCACCCAGCGTTCTGCCGGAGCGGGTATCTTTGGAGGTGGGCCAGCCCAGCCCCCAAGATATCGAGGCCCCGCGAACGACGGTTGATCGCATCGCCACTGACGAGTTGCGCAAGAGTGCGGCGGCTACTATTCCTATCATATGGGAGGTCCGCCCAGGGATTAAGGACGGTGCTAATCGGGAGGTCAGTGACTTCATCACGAAGACCAAGGCGCTT
>CAYOCI010000042.1:30192-32762 GCA_964402415.1 uncultured Clostridia bacterium | reverse complement strand
CAGCGTTCGCGTCCGGGTGGATAACCCTGAGCAGCTGGCTCACTCCTCGACCTGAGCACCAGCATGGGCAAAGTGCGCGTGGAACTCCCCGGCTGTGACAGTGCGGGCGACTCAACCAGCCGCCGTCGCCTGGCCAGCCGTACCCCTGACTTCGATCTGCAACCGCGTCGGCTCGCCATCATCGCCCATACATCAAACGGCAGCGTCGTCGTCTCGCCGGACGTGGAACTATAGGGCGACTTCGTCGCCCTATAGTTCGGACACTAGACCCAAGACATTAGACACTAGTGGACACGGAAGATCACGCGCGCAGCGTGCATAGAGTGACGGGTTTTCCGCATAGAATGCATTTGATAACGTAGGCGCCAGATCTCTTTCCCATGCACCGTACAGGTCTAGTGTCTAGTGACTCGTGTCTAGTGTCTATTCCAACACCGGA
Source organism: uncultured Clostridia bacterium (assembly GCA_964402415.1). Taxonomy (GTDB): domain Bacteria; phylum Bacillota; class JAAYKD01; order JAAYKD01; family CAYOCI01; genus CAYOCI01. The sequence goes on along the minus strand of CAYOCI010000042.1, from coordinate 32,323 downwards.
GGTGTTATCAACGTGAATGCTTTTCTACTGCGTCTGATCTCCAACGCCGCGGCGATCATGGTGCTGCCATATATCCTTGACGGGATCAAGGTAGAGGGCCTCGGCACTGCCTTGGTGGCAGCTTTGGTCTTCGGCATTGCCAATGCCATCATTCGGCCGATCCTCGTTATCTTCACCCTGCCCGTCAACATCCTGACCTTGGGGTTGTTCACCCTGGTGATCAATGGGTTCATTCTACAGATTGTCTCGGGGATCGTCGACGGCTTCAAAGTCCGAGGGATAGGGACAGCGATCCTAGGTTCGATCCTGCTGTCCATCATCAGTTCGATCGTCAACAATATCATCAAGTAATCAAGGCTCCCAGAGGCGTAGCGGTGCTACGCCTCTTACTTTTGCATGATCATGCTCGGTTGGACGATAGGAAGGATGCGCCACTGAAGCTGTCGAAATGTCGTCAATAAACATCCAACACTTCTGCGGGCTGTTGGCTGATGGCTGATGGCTACGACTAAGGAGGTCCCCCATGCTAATCTGTCATCGTTGTGGTGCTCAACACGACCCGTCTACCCCACGCTGGTCCTGCGACTGCGGTGGCTACCTCGACCTAAACCATCAGAGCCGTTTTCCCAAAGCGGCCATCCAGGCCCGCTCTAATACCCTCTGGCGCTATCGCGAGGCGCTTCCGGTGGACAGCGCCGAGGATGCTATCACCCTCGGCGAAGGAATGACCCCCTTGGTCCAGGCTGCCGGTCCGTGGGGCGATGCAAGCTTCAAGCTGGATTTCCTCATGCCAACTGGTTCATACAAAGACCGAGGGACAACCGTGATGATGACGAGGCTCCGCGAATGGGGCGTCGATGAGCTGATCGAGGATTCATCTGGCAACGCAGGCGCGTCAGTGGCGGCCTATGGTGCTCGGGCGGGGATTGACTGTCGCATCTTCATCCCAGCTTATACCTCGGCCGGCAAGGCAGCTCAGATCGGCATGTACGGCGCCCAGCTTGTTAAGGTTCCTGGCACCCGTGAGGATACAACCCGCGCCGCCGAAGACGCGGCCAAGACGGTCTTCTATGCTAGCCACAACTGGAGCCCCTATTTCGTCCATGGAGTGAAGACGCTGGCCTTCGAGATCTGGGAACAATTGGGCTGGACCGCGCCGGAGAGCGTTGTCGTTCCGGTGGGCAATGGCAGTCTCGTCCTCGGACTCTATCAAGGCTTCAGTGAGCTTGTAGCCTGCGGGGAGATTGACCGCATGCCCCGGATCATCGCTGCCCAGTCAGCGGCGTGCGCGCCTTTGGTGGAAGCATGGGAGAAGGGAGCCAGTGAGACCGCTCCCATCAACAAACGATCGACCATGGCGGAGGGGATTGCCTCCGCAGCGCCTGTCAAAGGTACATCCATTCTCCAAGCGATTCGGGCGTCCAATGGCCTATTGGTCAGCGTCAGCGAGGATGAGATCTGGGATGCACTAGGCGCCCTGGCCAAGGTAGGTATCTATGTCGAGCCAACCTCGGCGACCGCTCCAGCGGCTGTGATCAAGCTACGCAAGGGCGGGATGATCGGCCCAGCTGAACGAACGGTGGTCGAGCTGACCGGCAGCGGCCTGAAAGCGACAGACAAGATTACCGCGCTCCTCGAGGAGCGCGGGTAGGGGAGTCCACAAGAACACAAGTCCACGAGTCCACAGGTGGATTACCGCGGGCGTAGCCTTTGTCCAAATCGCGATAGGCTGCGCCCGGGTTTGTCGACAGCCCCTGCAGTGAGGTTGGCCGAAAAGGCCATCAGCACTGGACACCGAACAAGTCAGATAAGGAGGCAGTCATATGAGCAAACGCATTGTTGCCACCAATGGTGCCCCGCCGGCGCGTGGTTGCTATTCCCAAGGGGTTGTTGCCAATGGATTTCTCTTCTGCGCAGGACAACTACCCCTATGCCCCGAGACGGGGCAGATCGTCGAGCCGGGTATCGAGGCACAGACCAATCAGGTAATGCGCAACCTGCAGGCTGTCATCGAAGCAGCGGGGTCTACCCTTGATGATGTGGTCAAGGTGACGGTCTTCATCACTGATATCGCCCATTGGACAGCAGTGAACAGCGTGTATGCGCGCTTCTTCCCTTCCACATCCCCGGC
>CAYOCI010000042.1:24765-30092 GCA_964402415.1 uncultured Clostridia bacterium | reverse complement strand
CAAGGGCCAGTCTTTTTTGATTCCCCTCTCTTTTCCCAGAAGGATTTATCTGGGGGAAGACGAATATGATACATTGACTAGCGAAATATTAGCTTACCGTGCCAACTGCTCCGTGGATCGGTGGAAGCACAGTTGGGAGTGAACGGTGGCTAATTTATGCGGCAGAGCCGCTCGAACTATGGAAGCAGATCGCCGCTTTGGCGTGCGACTGCGAGGAAGAAGGTGTGGGTTTGAGAGTTGTCGGTCGACTCTTGGGCTTTCTTGCCCCCTACTGGTACCAAGTCTTAGGTGCCGTCGTATTGGTGTTCACGGTCACGGGGTTGGGGATCGTCAACCCACTGATCACCGAGCAGATCATCGATGTCTTCATCCCCAATGGGCAGATGAACATGCTATTGCTCTTCTGCTTCTTGGTGGTCGGTCTAGCCATCCTTAAGGGAGTGCTGACCTTCTGCCAGCGCTATATCATGGAGTACACCGCCCAGCGGGCGATCTATGATATCCGCAACCGCCTGTACCAGCATCTGCAGGAGCTCTCCTTCAGCTTCTATGACCAGGCGCAGACCGGTGAACTGATGTCTCGCCTGACTGCCGACGTCGAGACACTACGCCACTTCTTAGGCATGGGGTTGATCAACCTCACCACCCACGCCCTGACTATCATTGTCATCTTGACCATCTTGATCCGCAAGGACTGGAAGTTGACTCTCGTCTCCCTCGCTGCCATGCCGTTTCTGATCTGGGCAGTCACTCAGTTTGCCACCAAGGTGCGCCCCACCTTCCGTCAAGTGCAGGAGCAGATGGCCAAACTCACATCGGTCCTGCAAGAGAATGTCACCGGTGTGCGTGTGGTGCGCGCGTTTGCCCGTGAGGAGCACGAGATCGCGAAGTTTGACAGTCAGAACCGCACCTACTACGACAAGAACCTCAGCTCCGTCCGCCTGCAGGCCTACTATGGCCCGCTGATGAATTTCGTCTCCGGGATCATGGGCACGTTAGTTCTCTGGTATGGCGGCTATGAGGTGATCAACGGCCACCTGACGGTTGGCTCCTGGACGGCTTTCAACACGCTACTCATACAGCTGATTATGCCGGTGCGCATGTTTGGTTGGTTGGTTAGCCTGTTTCAGCGTGCTGCCGCATCCGGGCAGCGTATCTTTGAGGTGCTCGATACCAAGAGTGAGGTCGCCGATGCCCCCGATGCCACCGAACTCCCCACTGTCCAGGGGCGCGTCCGCTTTGAAAACGTGCATTTCAGCTATGACAAGCGTACCCCCGTGCTGGAAGGGATCAATCTCGAAGCGGAGCCTGGGCAGACCATCGCCATCTTGGGCGCTACCGGTTCGGGCAAGAGTAGTGTGATCAACTTGATCCCGCGCTTCTACGATCCGACCAAGGGCCGCGTCCTGATCGACGGACATGATATCAGCAAGGTGACCATGGACAGTCTGCGTCGCCAGATCGGGATCGTGCTCCAGGAGACCTTTCTCTTCTCGTCCAGCATTAAGGACAATATCGCCTATGGCAAACCTGGCGCATCCATGGAGGAGATCATCGAGGCAGCGAGGGCCGCCCATATTCACGATTTCATCGTCTCGCTGCCGCAGGGTTATGAGACGGTGATCGGTGAACGTGGTGTGGGCCTCTCCGGTGGACAGAAGCAGCGCGTCGCCATCGCCCGTGCGCTGTTGATGGATGCACGCATCCTCATCCTCGACGAGTCGACATCCAGCGTTGATACCGAAACCGAGTATGCCATCCAGCAGGCCTTTGCCAAGCTGATGGAGCGCTGCACCACCTTCGTTATCGCCCAGCGTCTCTCGACCGTACGCAACGCCCAGAAGATCATCGTTCTGGACAGAGGACATATCGGCGAAGAAGGAACCCATGAGGAGTTGTTGCGCCTCGGCGGGATCTACAGTAAGATCTACGAGATGCAGCTCCGACCGCAGGAGAAGGCCGAGGCGGGCGATACCGATGATCGTCTGGCCGCTCTGGGAGGTGATCGCTAATGGGTATGCACTTTGGTGGCGGTGGCGGCGGCATGGGCGGTCTGCGCAACGCTGAGATTGAAAAGCGCAAACTGACCGAGATCGATCGCCATATGGTAAAGCGCTTGTGGGGGTATATCAGACCTTTCAAATGGTCGATGGTCCTCGCCATCCTCTGTATGCTGGCGGCGTCGACCATGAACCTAGCTGGTCCGTACCTCCTCAAGACTGCCATCGACAACGGGATGAAGGCCCGCAACCTGACCGTGATCAACATGATCGCGCTGGTCTACATTCTTACCCACTTGGCCAACTGGTTTTTCAGCTACAATCAGACCTTCATCATGTCCAAGGTAGGACAGGATGTCATCTTCAGCCTGCGTCGTGAGCTCCACGCCCATCTGCAAAAGCTGGGTTTCAAGTTCTACGACCGACTTCAGGCCGGACGAATCATGTCGCGTGTGACCAATGATATCGAGGCGCTTAACCAGCTAGTCACCTCGGGTCTGGTGAACCTGGTCAACGACGTCTTCACCCTGGTGGGGATCATTACCATCATGCTCTTCATGAATCCCCGCTTGGCCTTGGTATCGTTTGCGACGATCCCGCTGCTTGCTTTCGTTACGAATTTCTTCACTCGCCGGATGCGTGAGGCATATCATGATGTCCGTCGCAAGATCGCCGACGTGAATGCCAACCTGCAGGAGAGTATCTCGGGGATGAAGGTTGTGCAGTCGTTCTCACGCGAGGATCAGAACCTACAGCGCTTTGATCAGACCAACTATGGCAACCTGCAGGCCAATATGCAGGCCGCGACCCTGCACTCCGCCTTCTTCCCACTGATCGAAGTGATCGGCGCTCTAGGTACCGCTCTGGTGCTGTGGGTCGGTGGCGGTCTGGTCATGAACGAAGCTCTGACGGTCGGGACTGTGGTCGCGTTCCTCGGCTACGTCACCCGCTTCTTCCAGCCGATTCGCGATGTCAGCCAGGTGTTGAACGTGGTGCAGTCGGCAGCCGTCTCCACCGAGCGCATCTTTGAGTTTCTCGATGAGGTCCCTGAAGTGCAGGATGCTCCCGGGGCCCAGCCCTTGCCAGCTGTGACTGGCGAGGTGCGCTTTGAGCACGTCAGCTTTGCTTATGAGGAAGGGCAACGCATCCTGCATGATATCAGCCTCACGGTTAAACCCGGCCATACCGTCGCCTTCGTGGGCGCGACCGGGGCCGGCAAGAGCTCCATCATCAATCTGCTCTGCCGCTTCTACGATCCACAAGAAGGCCGCATCCTGATCGACGGGCATGATATCCGTCATGTCACCCAGCAGTCGCTCCGCTCCCAGCTGGGGATCGTACTGCAGGATACCTTCATCTTCTCCGGGACGGTCAAAGAGAACATCCGCTACGGTCGACTGGATGCCACCGATGAAGAGATCATTGAGACAGCCAAAGCGGTCAACGCTCACCAGTTCATCATGCGTCTTCCGGACGGCTACGACACGCAGGTCCATGAGCGTGGTTCAACCCTATCCGTGGGTCAGCGACAGCTGATCTCCTTCGCCCGCGCCCTAATCGCTGATCCGAAGATTCTGATCCTTGATGAGGCGACTTCCAGTGTAGATGCTTATACAGAGCTCTTGATCCAACAGGCTCTTGATCGTCTGCTGCAGGGGCGTACAGCCTTCGTCATTGCACACCGTCTTTCCACCATCCGCAATGCTGACTGCATCTATGCACTCGACCAGGGACGGATCATGGAGGCAGGCAGTCACGAAGAACTGCTGGGCAGAGACGGGATCTACCGCAAACTGTACGAGATGCAGTTCAAACACCAGGAGGCGCCACTGGCCAAAGAGGCGTAATGAAACTGGCAGGCGTAACGCCTGCCAGTTTTATTACGCCAGCCCGAAGCCACAGGCATCAGGCAGCAGTTGTCGAGTAACGACGGTCGGATAAGTCCCTCGCGGAGCACAAAGCTGGCGGGCAAAACGGAAGGCTAGAAATGTGTACCAGAATGTGGAACCTTTCGGGTGACTGGCGCGTCTATATTAGTTGGTTGATACTGCGGTCCTGCAGACGAGTACCCTACTGATGCCTGATGCCTGATGGCTCCGGGCTATCCGACGGAGGTTCCTATGCCCAATCGCTTTGCTTCATTGGCCCTCAGCCTGGCCATTCTATTGGCCCAGCCAGGGCCCAAGCAGATCACCATCAGTAGCCCCTATCCACCACCGCCCCCGCCTCCCGTGGTCGTAGAGAAACCCGAGATCGAAGTTGGTCGGGTGCTGAAGCTGCCCAAGCGCGGAGAGACGCGGGTGATCACCGCTGGTAAGGTCGGCTCGGGCCAGGTAGCTCTCACCTTTGACGCCGGCTGGGAGTTTGAGCAGACCAAGGCCCTGCTGAAGGTTCTGCGCGAGAACGGGGTGAAGGCGACCTTCTTTCTTCGCGGAGGATGGATGCGATCCTACCCTGATCTGGTCAAGGAGATCGCCGCCGATGGACATGAGATTGGCAATCACTCCTGGACACACAGCCATATCCCTGAGTTAGGTAACTCCGTGGCCATGGTAGAGATCCAACAGACGCGCGAGGAGCTGGACGGTCTCACCGAGCAAGGTCGCTCCTACTACCGACCCCCCTATGGGGAGTATAGCGACCGGGATCTCAAGCTCCTGGGTGAGCTGGGCTATCATTGGACAGTGATGTGGTCAATCGATTCCCACGACTGGATGAGTCCTGGCGAGGCGGTCATCACTGAGCGGCTGCGCAAGTTGGGCGATGGGGGCATCGCTCTGATGCATCTCGGTGTCTGGCAGACGGTCAGCGTATTACCGGATGTAATCGCTGAGCTGCGCGAGCGCCATTTGGAGCCGGTTCCCTTGAGTGCGCTCCTGGATTGGTCGACTTTCCCCATGGAAGACTATGTCGTGAAAGATGGGGATACGGTCAGCAGCGTCGCTGAGCTCTTCCAGCTGGAACCGCAGTTGGTGAGGGAACTAAACAGTCTTGCGAAGCAAGACTAAGGCTACGAGAACGGACAAGAGTCCACAAGAACACGGGTCCACAAGAACACAAGTAGAATGGGAGCAAATCATCCACTAGGCAAGCGACGTAATCAGAAGATACTGATTGAGCATGCGCCTTGGTAGCTCTTTGGGCCAACATGTGGACTCGTGTTCTTGTGGACTTGTGGACTCCCAGGAGGAACTATGATACGTCTCATCGCCATCGATCTCGACGACACACTTCTCAATACTGACCGCCATGTCAGTCCCCGCAATCGGGAAGCCATTCGCGCCGCGCGTGAGCGCGGGGTGATGGTAACGCTAGCCACAGGCAGGA
>CAYOCI010000042.1:14079-24665 GCA_964402415.1 uncultured Clostridia bacterium | reverse complement strand
GCCATTCGCGCCGCGCGTGAGCGCGGGGTGATGGTAACGCTAGCCACAGGCAGGATGTATCAGTCTGCACTGCCATTCGCCCTAGAACTGGGTTTGGACGTGCCGCTCATCACCTATCAAGGCGCCTTGATCAAGACCGCTCTGACCGGCGAGGAGCTTTTGCACCATCCTATCCCCCTGGACGTTGCTGAGACAATCATCGGGCTCGTTGAAGACAGCCCCGTGCAGCTCAACCTGTATGTGGACGACGAACTTTATGTCTCGGAGCTGACCGAGCGCGGGCAGGCCTACGCCGATCGTGTCAGAGTGCCCATTCATCCCGTTGGGCGACTGAGCACCTGGATAAAGCAGGCTCCAACCAAGATCGTTATCGTTCATGACCCAGAGACCATCGCGGGAATCTGTGCCCAGATACAAGCGCGACTGGGTGATCGAGTCCGCCTCACCTGTTCTTGGCCGCACTTCCTCGAGATTAGCCATCCAGATGCTAGCAAGGGGCAGGCGCTGGCATTTTTCCGCCAGACGTATGGGATCTCACCTGCTGAGATGATGGCCTGCGGCGATGGGGAGAATGACCTGGACATGATCCGCTACGCAGGACTGGGCGTCGTCATGGGTAATGGTCAGGCGCGGGCCAAGCAAGTAGCAGACTATGTAACCAAGAGTAATGATGAAGACGGCGTTGCCGAAGCGATCGAGAGATTTGTGCTGAGATAAGGCCGTAGGCATCAGGCATCAGGCATCAGCGGAGAAATGAAGAGCAGGTTGAGCGTTCGCTCAACCTGCTCTATCTTTTGGATACAGGGGCCAGATTGGGGTAAGGTACTATGGCGACACAGCCCTCTGTAGCGGTCGATCAGGGTCTACCGGTGAGGGGCGTATCCGCGCCTTGGTTATTTGATCTTGACCTCTTTGGGTTCAAAGGAGATAGCGCGCAATGGCAAGGGTTATTCTCGACCATGTCTGCCAACAGATCGAGGGCTTTACCGTAGTGGACGACCTTAGCCTCGAGATTCGGGACAAGGAGTTTCTCGTTCTGGTCGGACCCACGGGGTGTGGGCATGCGGCCATTCTGAGGATGATCGCCGGCTTCGAGCAGCCCAGCCACGGCTGCATCCGTATCGGCGATCGAGAGGTCGTGGGTCTCCCGCCCCAAGACCGCGACGTCGCCATCGTCGTAGATCTGAACCCCCGCATCACCGTTGATCAGAATATCGCTGCCGGCCTCAAGCCTGAGCGGCTGACACGAACCCAGATCGAGAGAAGGGTACATGAAGTAGCAGTAACCCTCGGTATCGAAGGGCTACTCGGGCTCAAGCCTACGGAGATCACCGTCGGACAACGGCTGCGGGTGGCCATCGGACGGGCAATTGTTTCTCACCCGAAAGCTATTCTGATGAGCCAGCCACTGGCGAGTTTTTGTGACCCGCTCAAGGCCTTCATGCGTAAGGAACTCGCCTGGCTCCATCAGCGGATCGAGGTAACTGTCATCTGCGCCACCCATGATGGTGTAGAGGCCATGGCCCTGGGGGATCGGGTCGCTGTCATGCGCGATGGCCATCTTCACCAGGTTGGCAGGCCACAAGAGGTATATAGGCAACCGGTCGACCGATTTGTTGCTGTCTTCGTTGGTAGTCCGCCGATGAACTTCGTGCCAGCCACCCTGACTCAGGACGGCGGAGTGCTCTATCTGGCCAGGCAGGGTGAGCCCAGCATCGCGGTGCCCGTGAGCATGGCTGACCCATTGCAGTTCTACATTGGTCGAGAGCTAGTCCTCGGTATTCGGCCTGAAGATCTGGAAGACGCTGCTCACACTCAGAATACTAAGCACGACCGTACACTGAAGGCAAAGGTGGAGGTCGTCGAGCACCTAGGAGCTGAGACCATGTTGTACTTGAGCCTTGGTTCTATACCCATTGCCGCACGCGTTCATCCTGAAAGCCGCGCCGCGGTAGGGGAGATGGTGGAACTGGTCTTGGATATGGATAAGGCACATCTATTTGACAAGCAGACAGAGAAGAGGATCATTTGAGTCCGCAGCCCGCCGCCCGCGGCCCGCAGTGAAGAGTGAGAGGCCATCATGCCCCAGGTGAAAGACTTAGGAAGACCGGTCTACAGCCCACAGTCTCTCTAGGGATATCCAGGCCACGTGCGCAACATTATCGACAGAGCCAGACGTCAGCGCAATGGAGACATTCTAACGAAACGCTGACCGTCCACTTGCCCCGCTCTTCGGAAGCCATACAGCGGGCTGCGGGCGGTGGGCAGTTGGCGATAAAATGAGCCCTTTGGGGCTCATTTTTCTTGCGGCGCGTACAACGCGACGGGGGATTGTCAAGGGGTATGCCCATTGACTTACAGAGTGGGGAGAGCATCGAGGGGGTGGCGAGATCCCTCTCGAGCAAGAAAATCGACTGCCTGATTATAGGTAAGGTCGATTTTCCTGCAGGTATTCATACCACTTCGTAGAATTAATACGTGGTATAGACAGGACGAAAGGGGGACGACTGTGTTCAATCGCCGCCATCCGCTTCCACTTTACTATCAGCTCAAAGAGCTTATCCGGGAGCAGATCGATAACGGGGAGCTGAAGCCCGAGGATCGTATCCCATCAGAGCGAGAACTAAGCGAGCGATATGAGATCAGCCGCATGACCGCACGCCAAGCGATCACGGAGTTGGTCAATGAAGGTCTGCTCTTTCGCGAACAGGGTAAAGGCACCTTTGTGGCCATGCCCAAGATAAGCCAAGGCCTACTTGGCCTGACCAGCTACACTGAGGATATGATGCGTCGCGGGCTTACACCCGGAACGAAGCTGTTGAGCTTTCAGACCATCCTACCGACGCGCAAAATTGCCGACCGGCTCAAGGTCTCACTGGATAGCCGGATCATTCAAATGGAGCGTTTGCGCCTGGCCAATGATGAACCCATGGCGCTGGAGATATCCCATGTTCCAACCCACCTTTGCCCTGGCTTGGATCCGAATGAGCTCGAAAGGCAGTCGCTGTATCGGCTACTGGAGAGCAAGTACCAGATCGTCTTAGCCCGTGCCAGCGAGACACTCGAACCAGCCATGCCGAGTACGCTGGAGGCGGAGCTGCTCAGTATCGTACCGACGGTTCCTTTGCTTCTAATTGAACGGATCACGTATACACCTGATGGCTCGCCCGTAGAGTTTGTTAAGTCGCTCTATCGCGGCGATCGATACAAGTTCTACGTCGAACTGGAGAGGTAGACGGCCTATGGTCGTCGTCCGCGGACCCCGGCCCGCAGCCCACAGAAGCCACTTGCGGAGTGGAGTAGCCCATGACACCCAAGGTGCATGTGCATGTCGGCAGCTCTGGAACTGTGCCCAAGGCTCCCTGACCCTGGGCTGCGGGCTGTGGGCGGCCGGCACCCCACAGTAAAGGATGTGTCCCTATGTCACTCAACATCAAACGGCTAGCTCGCGCTTATGATGCTATCGAGCGAGCCATCGAGCGAGGGGAGACCCCGGGAGCGGTGCTCGCCGTGGGACGGCATACCGGCATCGAGGCGATCAAGTCTTTTGGATCAGCCAACCTACTTGGTGAGACGTGTGCCATGACTGAAGAGACCATCTTTGACATGGCTTCGGTGACTAAGCCCATGGCCACAGCCACCAGCATCATGATCCTACTTGAAGAGGGTAGGCTGCGCTTGGATGATCCCGTAGTTCGCTTCTTTCCCGAGTTCGTCGGCGAGGGTAAGGAGACGGTCCGTCTCCGCCATCTGCTCACCCACACCTCGGGGATACCGGCCTGGGCGTCCACTTATACCGTCTGCCACGGTCCCGAAGAGGTCATCCCCTACATCTGTCGACTTCCCTTGGATTACCCCACGGGCAGCAAGGTCGTCTACAGCTGCCTGGGATTCATCCTGCTCGGTGAACTGGTCAGACGGTTGACCGGTCAGAGTCTCGACCAATTCGCTTCCGAACGGATCTTCACTCCGCTCGGGATGAAGCAGACCTGCTTCAATCCTCCCTCGTCGTGGCGAGACCGCATCGCCGCTACTGAGGTTGGCAACGGCTTCGAGCAGGGCATGGTCGGTCCGGAAACAGCGGCAGCCTTCCAAGGCTGGCGTACGCATCTGCTGATCGGCGAGGTTCACGACGGCAACGCCTGGGGGATGGGGGGTGTGAGCGGCAATGCCGGGCTGTTCTCCACAGCCCATGACGTTGCTCGCCTGGCCACCGCTTACCTGAACGCTGGAGAACTGGACGGCTATCGGCTGCTCAGCGGCAGGACCGTCTCTGCCATGACGACCAATCACACTGCGGGGCTCAACGAACATCGCGGTTTGGGCTGGTCGATGAAGGATCGTGAGTACTCATCCGCTGGTGACCTGTTCAGCGACCGAGCCTTCGGTCACACTGGCTTTACTGGGACCACGCTGTGGATCGACCCAGATCTGGACGTCTTCGTGGCTCTGCTTACCAACCGTGTTCACCCGGACTGCAAGGGCAGCGTCGTTCGTCTACGGCCATTGGTGCATAACGCAGTCGCGGCAGCGATTGAGTGAGAGATCGGACACCAGAAGTGGCGTGTGCTGTGACCTATATCAGACTGCTCTGATTAACGGCGACCTCTGATATGAAGACTGTCGCCACCCTTACAAGAGATACAGGGGGAACTTAGAGGATACCCGCCCAACACCGCTCTGGTGTCAGGTGTCTGGTGTCTGCCAACTCCCCCAAGGGGGGGAGTTGCCTATGATTTTCGGTGCGTCGTTCTATCTCGGATATGGTCTAGACAACCTTACCTATTTGCGAGCCGCACGGCAGGCAGGAGTGCAGCGGTATTTTACCTCGCTGCATGTCACTGAGTTGGACCCCCGCGGGATGGCTGTCTCGCTGCAGTCCAGCGTTGCCGATCTTGGCGCACAGGCCGAAGTGATCGCGGATGTCTCACCTCGCACCTTCGATGCGTTGGGAGCGCGCCCTGATAACCTCGAGCCACTGGCGGCGTTGGGAATCAGGGGGCTAAGAATCGACTATGGCTTTCCACTCGAGACGATCGCTCGTATGGCCGACAACCCTTTTGGGATCAAGGTGGTGCTGAATGCATCAACCGTGGATCCGCGGGTGGTCGAGGGGGTTCTCCCGCTTGGGCGAGTGGAGTTTTGGCATAACTTCTACCCCCGACCAGAGACAGGTCTCAGTTTTGAGTGGATGGTGGGCCAGTCACAGGCGCTGAGGCAGTTGGGCTTTCGGGTAGGAGCCTTTTTGCCATGGTTGCCTGAGGCTAGACCCCCTTTGGGTCTAGGTTTGCCCACGGTGGAGCGTCATCGCAGCCTTGATGTACGGTTGGCGGCGGCGGAACTGATCCGCTCCGGTGCCATCGACACCGTGGTGATGGGAGACCCATGTGCCGACCTGACCGTGCTGCTGGCGCTAAGGGAGATGATCGAAGACAGGATCATCCCTCTGCGTGTTATGGTCTCTGAGCTTGGACCGAGGGAACAGGCGACCGTGAACGCCCTACATACCAGTCGGCGTGACCCTTCAGAGTTGGTCCTGCGTTCAGCAACCTCACGCACCATGGCGGCCATCGGTGAGGGGGTACCCGCACGGAACTGCAGTGCGCGCCCACGCTACACCATAACCATCGACAACGAGGGCTACCAACGCTATGCCGGTGAGTTGCAGATCACTCTGTGTGATCTGCCGGCCGACGAGCGAGTGAGCGTAGTTGGCCGGGTGGTGCAGGAGGACTGGCCACTGGTCGATCTCGTCGAGCCGGGCGGCAAGTTCCGGCTAGTACCGACGGAAAGCCCCTAGCCCCTCGTCCCTCGCCCCTCGTGGGTCATTGCGGCAGCGGGTCCCCCGACGACAAGCCGGGACGCGTCTGCGTCTATCTCGGTTACAGTGAAGTCAGCCCTATCATACGGCGGTTCGGGAACCGCCCGCTATGGTCGCCTCTAGCGTCCTGTCCCCGCCACCCTACGAGGGCCGAGGGGCTAGGGGCGAGGGACTCATCCACAGGACTAGGGACTCATCCGAAGGAGGTATTATCCATGGTGATGTACGGTCTTGATCGGTTGATCAATGAGGGCTATGAGCCGCTGAAAGGCAAGCGGATCGGCTTGATCACCAACCACACCGGGGTGGATGCTCAGCTGCGCTCCAATATTGACCTACTCCACAATCACCCTGATTACCACTTGGTCGCGTTGTATGGCCCCGAACACGGGGTCCGCGGCAGCGCTGCAGCTGGGGAGCATGTTGCCACTTACACCGATCCAAGAACCGGGCTACCCGTCTACAGTCTGTATGGGTCCAGCAAGCGGCCGAGTGCTGAGATGCTGGCTGGGGTCGAGGTGCTCGTTTTTGACATCCTTGACTGTGGCTGTCGTTACTACACCTTTCCCTACACCATGGCCTATACCATGCAGGCGGCGGCAGAACATGGGATCCCCTATGTCGTCCTAGATCGGCCGAACCCCGCCAATGGCATCCAGGTTGAAGGGAATGTTTTGCAGCCTGGCTTTGAGTCCTTTGTGGGGCTCTACTCCATCCCCATGCGCCATGGGCTGACCATCGGCGAACTGGCAAAGTTCTTCAATGCTGAGTTCGGCATCGGCTGTGATCTGCATGTGATCGCCATGATCGGCTGGCAGCGCGCCATGTGGTGGGATGAGATTGGGCATTCGTGGGTAGCCCCGAGCCCTAATTCTCCAACCCCCGAGTTTGCCGAGGTCTATCCGGGTACCTGCCTTTTCGAAGGCACTAATCTCTCCGAGGGCCGCGGGATCACGAAGCCCTTCCAGACTATCGGTGCGCCTTGGGTGGTTGCTGAAGACCTAGCTGAGGCCCTGAACGACCTCAGCCTAGCCGGCGTCATTTTTCGCCCGACATACTTCACCCCAACCTTCTCAAAGCATCAAGGCTTGGTCTGCGGCGGCGTTGAACTGCACGTGGTTGACCGTGACCGCTTCCAACCAGTCCGCACTGGCCTGGAGATGCTGTCAATGGTGCGCACGATGTACCCCCATGACTTTGCTTGGCGCGAACCATACAATGGCCGCTACTTTTTTGACCTCCTGGCCGGGACTGATAAGCTGCGCCTTGACCTGGATCGTGGGGTCAGCCCCAGCGAGATCATCGCTGGCTGGCAGAGTGAACTGGCTGTGTTCAAGGCGGTCAGGGAGAAGTATCTGATCTATTAGCCCACCGCCTGCGGCCCACAGCCCGCAGTAGCCTTGTTCGACAAGGCCATCATGTGTTTAGTGAGATAGTTGGGTCCAAAACTTAGGACTCGGCGATGAGGGAAACGAGAACGAGTTCCATAGCCAGTGTGCTCCGCCTCAAGCCCGGAACTCCATCCGTGGGCTGCGGGCTGCGGGCCGCGGGCTACACAACGGGAGGTGCTCGCATGCGCTACTGCATGGGGATCGATGGCGGCGGAACGAAGACGGTCTGTCTGCTTAGTGATGAGAGCGGTACCATTATCGGCAAGGGTGTGGCCGGGCCATCCAACTACCACGTGGTAGGGATAGAGCGCACGCAGGAAGCGATCCATGCCTGCATTAGAGAGGCCATCGCTCAGTCCGGGCGGCCGATCACCGAGATCCAGAGCATTACCCTTGGTATGGCCGGTGTGGATCGCCCCGATGACTATGCTGTGGTCAATCGGATCCTCGATGCCCTGGACGTGAAGTTTTGGTCAAGAACCACGGACAATGACGCTGTGATCGCTCTCGCCGGGGCCACTGTGGCTAGACCAGGTGTGGTGTTGATCTGCGGAACTGGTTCGATCGCCTTTGGCATCAACCAGCGGGGAGAACGGCGTCGTGCCGGTGGATGGGGACCTATCCTCGGCGATGAAGGTGGCGGCTACGATATCGGTCGGCGCGCCATGGTTGCTGCCATGCGGGACGGGGATGGCAGAGGTCCGAGTACCATGCTCAAACCCATGATCTTGGAGTATCTACAGTTGCCCGCCATTGAGCGCCTGGTCGCCCGTGTGCATGTCCAGAACATGCAGCGGCATGAGATAGCCACCTTGGCGCGCCTGGTGATTGATGCCGCCAACAAAGGGGACCATGTCGCCCAGGAGATCCTCATTTACGCTGGACGAGAGCTTGCCATCGGTGCCATCGCTGTCATCCGTGGGCTCGGTATGCAGCTCGATGAGTTTGAGATTGGCTTAGCCGGTGGGGTCTTACGAGCCAAAGGGCTGATTGTTGAGACCATCAGCCGCCTAACCCGTGAGGTGGCACCTCAGTCCAATGTGGTCGTGCCACGATTTGAACCTTCGGTAGGGGCGCTGCTGCTCGCACTGAAGCTGACCAACAGTGGACTAACAGATGAGATGGTAGAGAATGTCGCTGAGACGATTTAGACGGAGTCCACAGCCCACAGCCCGCGGCCCGCAGTAGCTGGAGCAGGCTTGTATGGGCAACAACATGGCGGAATGGGTAAGACCATCTGCCGTGGATAGCACCCAGTTCCAAGCAAGACGAGGACCATGCACCAGCTGTCCCAAAGATGGTGTCGGTTAGTCATAGCGGTGGGCTGCGGGCTGCGGGCAACATTCCATGAAAGGACTGAGACCCAATGAACCTTCATCTAGAGAAACTGGTAACAGAAGGCCGTAATCCGAATACGGTCGAGATCGATCAGATGAACAGTCTCGAGATTGTCCATCTCATGAACCAAGAAGATCAGAAAGTTGCCCTCGCCATTGAGAAGGAGCTCGGTGCCATCGCCAATGCCGTTGATCTGATCACTCATGCCCTTAGCCATGGGGGTCGGCTCTTCTACCTTGGCGCGGGCACGAGCGGTAGACTGGGGATTCTTGATGCAT
The DNA here is from genome assembly GCA_964402415.1 of uncultured Clostridia bacterium. Classification (GTDB taxonomy): domain Bacteria; phylum Bacillota; class JAAYKD01; order JAAYKD01; family CAYOCI01; genus CAYOCI01. The sequence goes on along the minus strand of CAYOCI010000042.1, from coordinate 15,837 downwards.
CCGAGTGTCCTCCCACGTTCGGCGTTGAACCCACTCTAGTCCAAGGGATGATCGCCGGTGGTGAAGGCGCTATCCATAAGGCCATTGAAAACGCTGAGGATCGCGCGGAACTGGGATGCCAGGACGTGCTCGATTGCGGTCTTACCAACAAAGACGTGGTGGTGGGGATCGCCGCCAGCGGCCGTACTCCCTACGTTATCGGCGCCCTGGAAGAGGCCAAGCGCATCGGAGCCAAGACCGTCGCCCTAAGCTGCAATCCTGCTTCCCCCATGGCCAAGATGACCGACGTGGCCATCTCGCCCGTGGTCGGCCCCGAGGTGGTCATGGGTTCGACACGCCTAAAGGCAGGAACCGCCCAGAAAATGGTGCTCAACATGCTTACAACGGCGAGCATGATCCAGCTGGGTAAGGTCTTCTCCAACCTGATGGTCGATGTGCAAGCCACCAATGATAAACTGGTCGAGCGTGCCAAGCGGATCGTGGTCTTGGCCACAGACTGCAGCGAAGAGGATGCCGCCAGCGCTCTGGCCAAGTGCGGACTGAACCCCAAGACAGCAATTGTGATGATCCTCGGTCATGTTGAAGCGGCTCGCGCCAAGGAGCTGCTCACCGAAGCCAGCGGATTTGTCAGGAAAGCACTTGAGTTAGCCACCAGGCACTAGCCAGTAGGAGTTGCCAGAGGATGAGGCGAAGCCAAACACACCCCCTGGTGACTAGGGGCTAGTGACTGCACGAAAGGATGTGAGTGCACATGACCCGTGTCGACCAGCTGATGGAGCGCGCCCTCGGCGAGGGAGTGTTTCCTGGTGCGGTCTTGGCCGTGGGTAGCAGTGAACAGGCTACCATCCATACCTACGGTGTGACCACCACTCTGGAGGGTGGCGCTCCGGTGAGCGAGGAGACTATCTATGACCTGGCCTCGCTGAGTAAGCTCTTCACCGCCACCGCCGCCCTGATGCTGCTGGAGCGGGGGGAGTTTCGCCTGGATGACCCGGTCGGCCGCTTTCTCCCGGCCTTTGCCCAAGGCGACAAGGCGGAGATTCGCCTTCGTCACCTCTTGACTCATACCTCCGGCCTGCCCGCCTTCAACCCCTACTACCAGGTCGCCCGGGGGCAGGCGGAGATGCTGGACGCCATCGCGCGGACCGCGCTGCAGTACAAGACGGGCAGTCAGGTTGTCTACAGCTGCCTGGGCTTCATCACCCTGGCAAATGTTGTTCAGACGGTGACGGGCCAGTCGTTGGACAGATTCCTCAGCGACAACCTCTTTGAGCCGCTGGGCATGGGCAGCACAGGCTACGGCCCGATTGAACAGCCACGCGAGCGTGTCGCGCCCACCGAGGAGTGCCCTTGGCGCGGACGGGTGGTCTGGGGTGAGGTCCACGACGAGAACGCCTTTGCCCAAGGCGGGGTCAGCGGTAACGCCGGTTTGTTCTCGACCGCCCCGGATCTGGTACGTTTCGCCCAGATGATGCTGCGGCGGGGGTCTAGCGAACTTGGGCGCATCCTCGCGCCAACCACCATCCGCACTGCCACCCGCAACTACACCCCTGGCCTACAGGAGAACCGCGGCCTGGGCTGGCAGATGCGCAGCAATGAGTACCCGTGGTGTGGAGACCTGGCCCCGGCCAACTCCTACGGCCATACCGGTTTTACCGGTACCTCACTCTGGATCAGTCCCGACGACGACCTATTTGTGGTGTTGCTCACCAATCGGGTTCACCCTACCAGAGCCAACGCCCAACATATCCGCTATCG
>CAYOCI010000042.1:12456-13979 GCA_964402415.1 uncultured Clostridia bacterium | reverse complement strand
CATGCCCGCAAGATGATCGCCGATTACCATGTCGGTGGTATCATCCTGTTTCTACGCAACTTCGAGAATCCGGTCCAGGTGGCGAAGCTCAACAACGACCTACAGGCCCTTGCTGAGCAGTCGACCGGCCTGCCGCTCTTGATCAGCACCGATCAAGAGGGCGGGACGGTGGCGCGCTTGGTGCAGGATGCGACGGTCTTCCCGGGCAACATGGCCATAGGGGCGACCCGTTCCACCGACTACGCCTACGAGACAGCCAAGATGAGCGCAGAGGAACTACGCGCCGTCGGCGTTCACGTCAACTTTGCCCCCGTCCTTGATGTCAACAACAACCCTGCCAATCCGGTGATCGGCGTCCGCTCCTATGGTGAGTGCCCCGACCTAGTTGCCGAGCTAGGGGTCGCCGCTGTACGTGGCTACCAAGATGGCGGCGTGATCGCTACTCTGAAGCACTTCCCCGGCCATGGCGATACCGATACCGACTCCCACCTGGCTCTGGCCGCGGTGAACCACGACCGCCAGCGTCTCGACGAGGTCGAGCTGAAACCTTTCCGTGCGGCCATCGAGGCTGGCGTAGGCGCGGTGATGACCGCCCATGTCACTTTCCCCGCCATTGACCCCACGCCCGGTCTGCCGGCGACCCTCTCCCAGCCCGTGCTGACAGGTCTACTGCGCGAGGAGCTTGGTTTCCAGGGGCTGATCTTCACCGACTGCATGCAGATGAAGGCCATCTCGGACAACTTTGGCACAGCCCATGCCGCCGTCATGACCGTGAGGGCCGGTGCCGACTGCCTGCTGGTCTGCCATACCTTGGAGATGCAGATCCAAGCCATCGAAGGGCTATGGGCGGCCGTCGAGCGCGGCGAGATCAGCGAGGAACGGATCAATCAGTCGGTTCGCCGCCTGCTCGCCGCCAAAGAGAGGCTCGGTCTGCTCGCCAACAGCCAAGTGGATCTGAGTTCCATCCCCAGTGTCGTCGGTACGGCGGCGCATCGAGCCAAGGCGCGCGAGGTGATGGAGCATGCCGTCACCCTGGTGCGCGATGAGCCAGGTCTACTGCCCCTGAGGCTCACCGCCGATGCCCAAGTCCTGGTCATTACCCCGCGGGCAGGAGCTCTAACCATCGCTGAGGATAAGCTGGAAGTAGCCAGCACCCTGGGCAAGGCGATCCAATCTCGCCATCCTCATGTCCAGGAGCTGAGCTACGCCCATGTCACCGTCGATGTAGCGACTTGTTGCCAAGCATTGGAGCGGGCTCAGAAGGTAGACCTGATCATCATTGGAACTGTCAGTGCTAATCTCTACGCCGGTGAGGCCGCCTTGGTCAATGAGCTGCTGCGCTTAGGAAAGCCGACTGTGGTACTCGCCCTGCGCAACCCCTATGATCTGATGGCCTTCCCCCAAGCACCGACGTATCTAGCGGCCTATGAGTATCGTGACCCGTCGATCGAGGCAGCGGTCGCCTGCTTGTTCGGTGAAGTGACCCCCACCGGTCGTCTGCCGGTGACTATTCCCGGGCTACA
>CAYOCI010000042.1:0-12356 GCA_964402415.1 uncultured Clostridia bacterium | reverse complement strand
GCAGACTCTCCAAAGGAGGTAACTATGGATCTCACTCAGCTTGCCCGCAAGGAGACCAAGCGGGTCGTTGGTCTGATGTCCGGCACGTCGGTGGATGGGATTGATGCTGCGCTGGTCGAGATCACCGGGCGTGGGGTAAACACCAAGGTCAGCTTGGTGGCTTTCGAGAACTACCCCATTGATCCCGTGATTCGCGGCGAGATATTCGCCCTGTTTAGGCCTGAGAGCAGTAATGTCGAGACCATCTGCCACATGAACTTCGTCATCGGCGAGATCTTTGCCGAGGCTGTCAATCGTATCGTCCGTCAGGCGGGTCTACGCAACCGCGATATCGACCTGATCGGGTCCCACGGTCAGACCCTCTACCACATTCCGGCAGCGCAAACTACCGGTCCGATCACCACCATGTCGACACTGCAAATGGGTGAGCCAGCGGTCATCGCTGAACGGACGGGCATCACCACGGTCGCCAACTTCCGCACCCGCGACATGGCGGTTGGCGGGCAGGGGGCACCCCTGGTGCCGTATGTAGACTATGTCCTCTTCCGGCACCCCAGCATCACCCGCGCGATTCAGAATATCGGTGGGATCGGCAATGTCACCTACCTGCCCGCAAGTGCATCTCTCGATCAGGTCCTGGCCTTTGACACTGGGCCTGGCAACATGATCATTGATGCTCTGGTCAAGTTCATGACTGGGGGCCGAGAGCAGTTTGATCGCGATGGTAGACTGGCGGCATCAGGGCGGGTCTCGGAGATACTGCTGGCTGACCTGATGCAGCACCGTTATATCTCCATGCAGCCGCCCAAGACCACCGGACGTGAGCTCTTCGGTGAACAGTTCACCAAGGAGCTAATCGCCAAGGCGCAGCGGATCGGGGTCAGCGGCCCTGATCTGGTTGCCACCGCCACCGCCTTCACAGCCGAGAGCATCGCCTATCACTACCGCCGCTTCCTGAGCATCAATGGACCAGTTCAGGAGGTGGTCGTCGGCGGCGGAGGCAGCTACAATCCCACGCTGCTCGCTATGTTGCGTGAACGTTTGGGGACGGCCAAGGTGCTTACTCATGAGGACCTTGGCATCTCCAGCGACGCCAAAGAGGCCATAGCCTTCGCCATCCTCGCCAACGAGACCATCTGTGGGCTCCCCAGTAACGTTCCCGGCGCCACCGGGGCACGCAGGCCGGTAGTGTTGGGAAGCATCACGCCAGCGTAGTGGTGTCGCACCACATCCCAAAGGCCAAGCGTTAAAGCCCAAAGCGAATAATGGTTTCGCTGTAGCATCTAACGTGTAGACTGCTGCAGCAAGACCATGGCAAAGTGGTATAGTCTTCTGCTTGAGGTCGCCCGAGTCTCTACCTGATTTGGCCTTTGGACTAACAATATTCGGAGTGTAACCATGAACATCATCGTCGTCAACGACTATAACGAGATGAGCTGCCAGGCCGCTCGCATTCTGGCGGCTCAACTGCATGAGAAGCCTCGCTCGGTGCTGGGGCTGGCCACTGGTGGTACTCCCGTGGGGATGTATGGCGAACTGGTTCGCATGCACCAAGGCGACAGTCTCGACTTCTCCCAGGCTACCAGTTTCAATCTGGACGAATATGTTGGCCTCGGAGCCGAACATCCCTGCAGCTACCGCCACTATATGGCGGAGCACCTCCTCAATCAGGTCAATCTGCCTGCTGACCACGTTCATATCCCCAATGGCCTTGCCGAGGACCTCCGCGCCGAGTGCCAGGCTTATGAGGACAAGATCCACGCTCATGGCCCGGTTGACCTGCAGGTAGTGGGCATCGGGCACAATGGACATATCGGGTTTAACGAGCCCGGGACGTCTTTCGCTTCGCGTACTCATCTAGTTGACTTAACTGAACGAACCGTCGCTGCCAATGCCCGTTACTTCAGCAGTACGGGTGATGTTCCAATCCGTGCGATCTCCATGGGGATCGCGACGATCATGGAGGCCAGGAGGATCGTTCTACTGGCCAGTGGCGCCGATAAGGCCGATATCCTAGCTGCCGCGCTGCATGGACCCGTGACCGAAGACGTTCCTGCGTCAATCCTCCAACATCATCCGCAGGTAACCTGCATCCTTGATCGCGAGGCGGCGAGCCGAGTTGAGTCCCTAGTTCCTAGTCCCTAGAGGGGCTACCGAAAAGGCATACCAACAAACCACCCTGCATGCAGGGTGGTTTGTTCATGATGATCAACTGATCATGTCCGCAAATCGATCTTACACGGGAGCACACTCGTCCTAGTCTTCTACCAACATGACTACAGACAGCATCGTTATCAATGGAGACGAAAAAACATGTCTTCTGTTGAGTACAGGATCCGTCGACTAACGACAAACATCCATGGTCTGTAGTGGCTTGCGACTGGGGCTTAGTTCGGAGCGGTTTCCTCAATCAGTTCGGTTAAACTCGCCTGCCCATTCAAACCCCTTCTTGGCGATGATAACGGCAATGATCTCATTGATGACCGCGGCCGCAGCGATCGTGCCCTGGATGACCGTTGCAGACTCCGGTGCGGGAATGGACAACACTGACACAGCGATACCCGTGAATACCAGCGACACACCTGAATGGGGGAGTAGCGTCAGTCCCAGATATCTCTTAACGGTCTTCGGCGACTTTGTGATGCTCGCGCCGAAAAATGCGCCGAAGTATTTGCCGCAGGCTCTGGCGGTAATATAGATCGCTGTGGACAGCCCGGCTCCCATCACCAGACGATAATCCAGCGGCGCTCCGAGATTGAGAATTACGACGATCATGGCAAAGCCGAGGACAGGGTTGAAGTCCTTCATGATCTGCTCAAGTCGCTCCTTAGATACCATGTTAGAGAAGGTCGCGGAAAAAGCCATGCCGATGAGCATGAAGTTCACTACCGGTTTCGGCAGAATATGGTGGTTAAACACAAACCCAACCGCCGAGGTGATCAGAATGGTAAGAAGGAGCAGCGCTAGCGTCGCCGGGGTCTTGCGTTCCTTCTTCAACAGCACTCCGGCAAGAAGCCCTGTCACTACGCCAATCACGAGCGGCAGTAGCACCACCAGTGCGATCATATACGCAGGCAGTTGCTGACTTGAGATATTACTGGCGACGATGGCGATCGTTGTGAAGAATACAACACAGCCCACAATGTCATCTAGTGCTGCCATCGGAATCAGCGTTGCGGTGACCGGGCCGTCTGTTTTGAACTCCCGCACAATGGAAAGTGCCGGAGCCGGAGCAGTTGCTAGCGCAATGCCGCCAAAGACAAACGCAAGGTAGATCGGAGTATTGGAGAAAGAAAATGCTATTCCAAAGGCCAGCGACACCACAATAAAGGTACCGAGCGATTGGGTCAGCGTTGTAATCATGATGGATTTGCCGTATTCTCTGATTTCGCTCCAGACGAGTTCCGTGCCGATCATTAAGCCCACGGCACATTCCAATACGTTGACGGCGATTTGATACCATTCGGCATTCAGAATGGCGTCATTGATCAGTGCAAACGCATGAGGCCCCAAAATCATGCCGGCGATGAGCCAGCCCAAAATGGATGGCAACTTGATCTTGGATACGAGTCTTCCGACATAGAAAGCAGCGATCATAGCGGCAACGAGACGAAGAAGCAACACAATCATCTCCGAGCACCATCCTTTGCAACACCATAAAGCATGAAGTCCAGCATCTGCCTCAGTTTCCCTTCATGCTCAGCGACAACAGCAGAGAAATCAGCACCAGCATAGGCTGAACTACTGAAATAACCGTTGAACATCTCCTGCATGATTTTGAAATACTCCAGCGCATCCGCTTCTGATATATTGTCGCGGAGAGTTAGCGAGGACAGTACCGAACGGTAAATCTGATTGTTCAGCGCATCAACGTCCTTCTTTAGCTCCCTAATCTCACTGACCAACTCCTTCGGCGGCTGCAATGCTGCCTCAAAGAAGATCCGAGCGAAGAACGGGTGTTCCGAGAAAAAGCGAAAGCGCAGTTCCATATACCGATGCAGGTCGTTTCCAAGTTCCTGATTACGCAAAAAAGCCGTAAATGCAGAAAAGCACCTGCCGACACACATCAAATAGATTTCATCCTTATTATGGAAATTATGATAGATCAGCCCCTTGGAAATACCGCTATCACTGCAGATGGTATTGAGGGAGGAACCATCGTAGCCTTTTGTCCCAAATTCGTTAATGGCAGCTGCGATGATCCTTTCTTTTGTGATCCCTGTCTTTTCTTCCTTTCTCATGGCATGCCTCGCAAATATAAAATTGACCGACTGGTCCACTACATTCTAGCAATTATAGACTGGTTGGTCAATAACATACATGTGAACTCTATACACTCAAACTTCGAGTGAACGGAACCTGCTCAACGAGGTCTTTTTTGCCAGCCTCCCTAGGGACTAGAGGCTCGTTGCTCTACGGCGTAGCATGTCCGCCACAAAAGTGGACAAACTGTTATAGGTTTACAAATCAGCAGCGGTGTTGTATAATCTACTTATATAACCAAGTGTTAAGACCACATGATACATACGAGGGGGTTCGGCGGATGTTTGACCTACAGCCCGGTATGACAGCCACCATCGAGAAGATCGTGGATATGCAGGACACCCAACTGGCCACCAAGGCGGGTCACTTCCAATCACTTCTCTCCACGCCCGCGCTTAGTTCCCTAATCCTCAGCGCAGCGGCTCATCTAGCGGATGAACGCCTACCAGAGGGCTATGTCACCGTTGGTACTAAGCTAAATATCAAGCACCTAGCCCCCACCCCTATTGGTCATCGTGTCAACGTCACGGTGACTCTTAAGGAAGTGCAGAACAAGCGCCTGGTCTTCTTTGCTGAAGCCCGCGATGAGAGAGAGCTGATTGGGATTGCTTGGCACGTCCGCATGATCGCCCGTGTCGACCGTATTGTTAGTGAAGGTTGGGAAAAGCTTCGCTAAGCCGGACCCGCCTATTCTCTCTTCAACTAACCCTCTTCCCATGGGCGAGCCTTCGGGCTCGCCATTTTTCTTGTACAGGGTGGGTTTTGGGGAATGATAACACGACGAGAAGATGCCCACAGCCCGCGGCCCGCAGTAGGGGAACCCTGGCCCACCCTTCCATGTGCCCGGTCTGCCAAAAGCTCCGGTTGCGAACTGCTGAGGTCGTCGAATCGATGGGGCTCTGATACGGCGGGCCGCGGGCTGTGGGCCGCGGGCAACAAAGGAGGCTAACTTCGTGAAACTCATCGGGGATTATCATACCCACACCTGTTACAGCCATGGCAAAGGGACTGTCCATGATAATGTCAAGGCAGCGGCCGATCGAGGCCTGGAGGAGATCGCGATCTCTGACCATGGGCCCGCGCTCTTCTGGCTGGGTGTCACTGGCGATAAGGCATGGCACGAGATGAGGCGGGATATCGATCGCTGCCAGAAGGAGTTTCCGCAAGTTTCGATCAAGCAGTCTGTGGAGGCCAATATCATCTCACCCACAGGTGAGCTAGATATGTCGCACGAACGCCAAGAGGAGCTGGATATGGTCCTGGCGGGCGTGCACCCCCTGGCTTTTGCTGGTTGGCTGCATAAGGGGGCTCCCATGCTTCTGGAGCACTGGCGGGGCAAGCTTAACCACAAGCAGCACGCCAAGGCCAAGGCAAACTTCACCAAGATGGTGGTCGAGGCTGTCTATCGGAACGACATCGATGTGATCACTCACCCTGGGCACGGCGTGCCTATCGATACTGCGGAACTGGCGCGAGCTTGTGCCAGGCGTGACACGGCTCTGGAGATCAACAATCGCATTGCCGACCGTCTGGATGACTTCATCAAAACCGCCATGAAGACCGGGGTGAAGTTCTGCATCAACAGCGACGCCCACCGCCCTGATGCTGTGGGTGAGCTTTCGGCAGGACTTGCCGTTGCTCAGAGGGCAAAGCTGCCCAGCGAACAGATCCTCAATGCTAGAGAGGAGTAGGGAGCGCGGCTGGAGAATATTTGCTACTATTGGCCCACAACCCGCCGCCCGCGGCCTGCAGTAGTCGCGACGCCCAAATGGCGCTTACCATTGACGGGGAAGAGACCATAGACGCGGTTTGCCTTAGCTCTTGGTAGCTATCGCTGCTGTGGGCTGTGGGCTGCCAGCTATAGCGAGGGCATGCCTTCGCGTTAAAGGGGTGTTTCCATGACCGATCTGCGTTTTGTGATCATCACTGGTCTATCCGGTGCGGGAAAGTCGCAGGCGATTCGTTCGCTTGAAGATCTGGATTATTTCTGTGTGGACAATCTTCCCCCGACCCTCATCGCCAAGTTTGCCGAGCTCTGTACTACTTCCAACGGTAGGATCAACAAAGTTGCCCTGGTGATCGATATTCGCGGCGGTGAGTTCTTCGGCAGCCTGTTTGGCTCGTTGGAGCAGCTGGAGAAAGAAGGCGTCGACTACGAGATCCTGTTCCTCGAGGCTTCCGACGAAGTCCTGATCCGGCGTTTCAAAGAGACCCGCCGACCTCATCCCTTGGCCCCCCAGGGGCGAGTTGCTGAGGGGATCAAGGCCGAGCGTGCTCGCCTTGAGCAGCTGCGCGGGCGAGCTAGCAAGATCATCGACACTTCCGAACTGACCCCCCATCAACTGAAAGAAAAGGTAACTGCGCTCTTTACCAATGACCCTGAGCAGGAAAAGATGGGGATCACCGTGGTCTCCTTTGGCTTTAAGCACGGTATTCCTTTGGATGCTGACATGGTCTTTGATGTCCGTTTCCTGCCCAATCCACATTGGGTTCAGTCGCTGCGCCCGTTGACCGGGGAGCATCCGGATGTTTACGACTATGTGATGAAGTGGCCGGTGACGCAGAAGTTCGTGCAGAAGCTGACCGACATGATCGACTACCTCATCCCGTACTATGTTAAGGAAGGCAAGACGCAGTTGGTCATCGCCATCGGTTGCACGGGCGGCTGCCATCGTTCGGTCGCTCTAGCCATCCGTCTGCACGAGTATCTCCGTCTCAAACGTCAGCGGGTAACCATCGAGCATCGCGATATCGCCACAACCGAACGAGAGGAAGTCAAAGTCGAATGAGGGCGCTGAGATGGCTGTTGCCAGGAATGCATTTCAAGCGCTGGCTGTTCCTCAACATCTTCGGAGCTTTCATCTTCATGGTCGGTCTGATCATGACCGTGGGTATCTTTATCTGGGGTCGGATCGAGTACCGCATCCTCAGCTATGTCTACAACTGGACCGGGGCCTGGTCGGGCAAGCTGATCGGCGTCTCGCTGATGGGTCTTGGCATGGTGGGGGTCGTGGTCGGCGTTCGTGAGATGACCAAATCGATTACCGCGGTGGTACTGCCCGAGGGCGAGGAGAGCCTGGTCGACCTCTTTTATCAGAAACGTTACCTGAACCGTGGTCCCAAGGTGGTGGTCATCGGTGGCGGCAGCGGCCTCTCCGTGCTGCTTCGCGGCTTAAAGCAGTACACCACCCGTTTGGCGGCGGTTGTTACCATGGCTGACGACGGCGGCAGCTCTGGACGCCTGCGTGACGAACTGGGTGTGCTGCCCCCCGGAGACGTGCGCAACTGCCTGATTGCCATGGCAGACACCGAACCTCTGCTTAAACAGCTCTTTCAACACCGCTTCACGTCCGGGGGAGGGCTGCAGGGGCATAGCTTTGGCAACCTGTTCCTAGCTGCCATGACGGAGGTTGTGGGTGACTTCGAACAAGCGATCAAGGAGTCAAGTAAGGTTCTGGCCGTTCGCGGTCAGGTTCTGCCATCGACCATTGACGATGTGACTTTGGTGGCCGAGTTTGATGACGGTGCCATTGTTCGCGGCGAGTCCCAGATCGGGCGGAGCAACCGTCGGGTCAAGCGGGTCAAGCTGGAGCCTTCGAAACCTGCGCCACTGAGAGAGGCTCTCGCGGCGATCGCCGAGGCGGACGCCATTGTCTTGGGCCCGGGAAGTCTCTATACCAGCATTCTTCCGAATCTTCTGGTCCGGGGGATCGCTGATGCTGTCCGGCGCAGCCCGGCGACGGTGATCTACGTGTGCAACGTCATGACACAGCCCGGAGAGACTACTGGCTATAAAGCATCTGATCACGTCAGAGCCATCATCGACCATGTCGGACCGAAACTACTTGACTACGCCATCATCAACACTGGACAAGTCCCCGAGGAGTTCGTCGAGCGCTACCGCGAAGAAGGCGGCCAGCGGGTGGAGCCTGATCTCCAAGCTATTCGCGGCCTCGGTGTTAAGGTGATTACCGACAGCTTTGTATCCCATGAGGACTACATTCGCCATGATGCCAATAAGCTAGCTAAGAACATTATTCATCTGGTGGTCCGTGAGCGCTACTCGTTGGAACGGCGCCGTGCGCTGACCAGACACTTGCGCAGTGAGAAATGAGAAGTTAGTCAGGAGTCAAGAGTTATGCGAATTGGGCACCCTAAACAGGGTGCCTTTTGCGTTTGCGCCCACCATTGAAGATTCGGGTCGGATCTCAAACATCCGAGGAACTTGGTACCTACCGATTGTGGCATCGATTGCCCAACTAGAGACTTGGGACAAGGTACTCCGGCCTGCGGGCTGGCGATGTATCGCCATCCATGGTAAGCGCCACACTAAGCAGGTAAGCGGTGATGGTGGAGGGTGGTATTCCCATGAGTGAGCAGCGCTGCCGCGCGAGGGATCTCGGTATCAAAATCGGTTACTACGAGCCCGGAGCGCTGAACGCCATCACAGACGTTCGTGGGGTGAAGGTCGGGCATACGACCTTGATACAAGGCGACGGCCCGCTCCGCCCAGGGTGCGGCCCAATAAGAACTGGGGTGACTGCCATCATCCCGCACGACCGTGGGATCTACAGCCATCAGGTGGTGGCAGGGATACATATCCTCAATGGCGCAGGTGAAATGACCGGGCTTGCCCAGGTCAAGGAGTGGGGCATCCTCGAGACACCGATTATCCTGACCAATACGCTCAATGTTGGGCGCGTCCATGACGCCCTGCTTGACTATGTTCTCGAGCGTAATCCCAAGATGGGGGTGCTCTACGAGTACGACCCTGTGATCCCGGTGGTGGCCGAGTGTGATGACAGTTACCTCAACGATATCCGCGGCCGTCATGTCGGGCCAGACCATGTGAAGCAGGCCCTCGAGACCGCGTCCAGCGGCCCTGTGGCCGAAGGAGCGGTAGGGGCTGGGACAGGGATGAGCGCCTTTAACTTCAAGGCCGGGATCGGAACGTCGTCGCGCCGCCTACCCGAGGCTCTCGGTGGATACACCGTCGGGGCTGTAGTGCTCGCCAACTTCGGTAATCGTCGCCACCTCAACATCGCGGGTGTTCCCGTTGGGCGGGAGATCACCGACCTGATGCCCACGCTGCATATCGATGGGTCGGTGGTGGTGATCTTGGCCTACGATGCCCCACTCGACTCCAGACAACTAAGTCGCCTTGCCCATCGTTCGGTGGTCGGCCTAGGGAGAATTGGCACCTATGCCGCTCACACCAGCGGTGAGCTGACCCTGGCCTTTAGCACCGCTAACCTGATCCCTCGCATCAGTGACGACAGGGTCTGCCAGCTGACGGTCTTGCGCGATATTCACCTGGATCCACTCTTCGAGGCAACCATTGAAGTTGTTGAGGAGTCAGTGCTCAATTCCCTATTTGCCGCTGAGACCATGACGGGGAGAGACGGGCATGTGGCCCACGCCATGCCCATTGACCGCGTGGTGGAGCTGCTACATAAGTGGTAAAGATCGTAGTATGTGTTATTGAGAATAACTGTTTACAATATGATGTTAAATAGTATAACATATTGAGTGGGGCATGTAAGAGCTCAATCAGCCCATTTTCCACACAAGGAGGAGAATAATGGCACATCGCGACTATCTAACAAACGAGCCCTGGCATGCCAAGGAACTCCAAGAGACTGTCTCGAAGTTGGGGACACAGTTGGAGCAGGGGCTGAGCGGAAGTGAGGCCAAGACACGCCTGGAAAAGTACGGCCTCAACGAGCTCAAGGGGAAGCCGCCGGCGACCTTCTTGCAGCGCCTGTTTGAGCAGTTCAAGGACTTCTTGATCATCATCCTGCTGATTGCCGCCGTGGTTTCGTTGCTCGTCGGCGAGGGTGTGGATGCGCTGGTCATCATCGGCATTGTCTTGGTCAATGCCATCCTGGGGGTCAGCCAAGAGTCCAAGGCAGAAAAGTCCCTGGAGGCGCTGCAAAAGATGTCCGCGCCCAACGCCAAAGTCCTGCGCGATGGCAAGGTACAGAAGCTGCCCGCCCGGGAACTGGTCCCTGGTGATGTGGTGGTGGTCGAGGCTGGTGATTACATTCCAGCGGATATGCGCCTGGTGGAGAGCTACAACCTCAAGGTTGAGGAGGCCTCGCTGACAGGCGAGTCTGTCCCCGTGGAGAAACAAGCTGATGTTGTCTTGGATGCAGAGGTCCCCATCGGCGACCGCCTGAACACCGCCTTCTCGGGTACCGTGGTGACCTATGGCCGCGGCAAAGGGCTGATCACCGCCACTGGGATGAACACCCAGTTGGGCCTGATCGCCGGCATGATCCAGAGCATGGAGGCGGAGGATACCCCGCTGCAGAAGAGCCTCGATGTATTGGGTAAATGGCTGGGGATCGTCACGCTGGTGGTCTGCGCCATCGTCTTCATCACCGGCATGCTGCGCGGCGGACACATCATCGAGATGTTCATGACCTCGATCAGTCTAGCGGTGGCTGCCATCCCCGAGGGGTTGCCAGCTGTGGTGACCATCGTTCTGGCCCTGGGGATGGAGCGCATGGTCAAACGCCATGTCATCATGCGCAAGCTGTTGGCGGTGGAGACCCTCGGTTCCACAACCGTTATCTGTTCCGATAAGACCGGAACCTTGACCCAAAATGAGATGACCGCAGTTCGGCTCCTTGCCGGTGGTCAAGAGTATAAGGTGACTGGCGAGGGCTACAATCCCACGGGCGAGTTCTTCCGTGCCAGCGCTCGCATAGGTGACCCTGCCCAGGACCCGGATCTGAAGCGATTGCTCGAGGTTGCCACTCTCTGCAATGACTCACGCTTGGAGCTCAGTGGCGATGACGGTCCCGATGCCACTTGGCGCATCGCGGGCGACCCCACCGAGGGCGCGCTCGTGGTGGCGGCCGCCAAAGCAGGTCTCAGCCAGAGCGAGCTCAACCAGATCATGACACGTATAGCCGAGATTCCGTTTGACTCTGACCGTAAACGAATGACCACCGTCCATCAGGTTGGCAACCAAGTATTGGCTATGATCAAGGGTGCCCCTGATGTCATGCTCGATCTGTGTGACCGTGTTTCGATGCAGGGCAAGGAACAGCCCCTGACCACCGAGCTGAAGAAGAAGATCAGCCAAGTCAACAGCAGCATGGCAGGAGAGGCACTGCGCGTACTGGCCATGGCCTACAAGCCGTTGCAGGGTGTCCCATCTGATCCCAAGGTTGAAGAGATCGAGAGCCAGATGGTCTTCATCGGTCTGGTGGGCATGATCGACCCCGCTCGTCCTGAGGCCGTCAGAGCGATCGGTCAGTGCAAACAGGCAGGGATCAAGCCGGTGATGATCACTGGTGACTATAAGGAGACCGCGGTTGCCATCGCCCGTGAGCTGGGTCTGGTAGAAGACGCTCAGGATAAGGTGATGACCGGGGCGGAACTCGAGAAGATGAGCGCCGAAGAGCTGCAGGCGGTGGTCGAAGACGTCAGCGTCTACGCCCGCGTCTCTCCTGAACACAAGGTGCGGATTGTCGAGGCTTTCAAGAACACCAAGCGTCATGTCGTGGCCATGACCGGTGATGGAGTCAACGACGCCATGGCGCTGAAGAAGTCCGATATCGGTGTGGCGATGGGGATAACCGGGACTGACGTAGCCAAAGAGACCGCGGATATGATCCTAACCGATGACAACTTCGCCAGCATTGTCAGTGCCGTTGAAGAGGGGCGTATCATCTACGCCAATATCCGCAAGTTCGTCTACTTCCTACTCTCCTGCAACGTGGGTGAGATCCTGATCATCTTCGTCGCCATGCTGATCAATCTGCCGGTTCCTCTCCGTCCCATTCAGCTCCTATGGCTGAACCTCGTGACCGATAGCTTCCCGGCCTTGGCGCTTGGTATGGAAAAAGGCGATCCCGGGATCATGAAGCAGAAGCCTCGTCGACCCGATGAACCGATCCTTAACCGTCCCATGACCATAGGGATCGTGATCCAATCCATTGCACTTACCATCGCGGTCTTGTCGGCTTTCGTTGTGGGTCTGCGCCTGTTCCCTGACAACCTGTCTGGTGCCCGCACCATGGCCTTTGCCACTCTCATCACCGCTGAACTGCTGCGTGCTCACACTTCGCGTTCGTTCAGCA
>CAYOCI010000041.1:18525-32808 GCA_964402415.1 uncultured Clostridia bacterium | reverse complement strand
GGTGGCAGATGGTAAGGGTGGGCATATGCCGCATCAGGAGCGAGGTCAGGGGTTTCCCCACTGTTTCCCCGTGTCCGACCAGGACGGTCTCCGCCCCCTCCAGCTTGATGCCGGAGCGCAGGATGATCTCAATGCAGCTCTGGGGGGTGGCGGGAAACAGCCCATCTTGTCCCGCCATCAGCCGACCTTTGTTCACTGGGGTGACACCATCAAGATCCTTATTGGGATCAACCAGTGAGAGTACCGCTTCTTTGTCCAGGTGCTTCGGTAGCGGCAGCTCAATCATGATGCCGTGGACGTCTGCATCAGCGTTCAGCTGGTGGACAAGCCCCTGAACCTGCTCTAGACTACTGTCTTCGGCAAGCTCATGTAGTTCATAGATTATCCCAGCCTTCTCACAGGCGGTCTTCTTGGCCTTGGCATAGTAGACCGACGCGGGGTCACTGCCTACCAGGACCACCGCCATCTTTGGCTGCTGCCCTTGCGCGATAAGGGCTTGTACCTGTTCCTTGATGGCTGCCCGTATCTCATTCGCCATCTTTTTTCCGTCAACGATCGTTGCCATATCTCTTCCTCCTTCTCTCTAGTCAACCGGTCTGCATCTACTGTCTGGATGGGATGTACCGCCGTGGTACTAATATCGTTCGTTATATTTGGCTATTTTCACAGCCATCTCCTGCCTGGCGAGCGTCCAGTGCCGACTATATCGTCGATTGGCCATATTCTCACTGCACTTTTCACGATGTACCTATACATTGGTTCCCCATATCGCCTCGTCGAATCCACAGCGGATGAAACGTTCCACCCAGTAGGCGGTTGTCCCCACTGCGGGCTGTGGGCTGTGGGCGGCGGGCATTGCCATACTATGCCCATCATCGCGAAGGCAATATCTCGCGCAGCGCTCGAAACCAGCCTAGCATCTCGGCGTTGAGCATCCGGTTCAACCCGCTGGTGGATGGGAGTACGAAGTCCCGTACCCCTTCCACGACTGAGTCTGGTTGCAGGCCTAAGAGCGCATGCGGATTGCGGGCAAAGACCTTGTAGACACCGATGCCGACGTAAGCGGCATAGCAGGGCTGGTATCGCTCAAGCTTTAGGCGGAGTGCTTCGCGCCCCTCTTCATACTCTAGCTTGGTGATCTCTGCTGCGGCCCGCGTCGGACGCGCCACAATGTTGGTCAACCCGAGCCCCATGCTCAGCAGCTCATCGTCCTCTTCGGGTCGGAGCTTGCGATCGGTAAGACCAGCCTCATAAAGCATCTGCCAGAAGCGGTTGGCGTTACCAGCGTAATGGTGGTTGATCTCTGCCGAACGCAGACTAGGGTTATAGCCGATGAACAGAACCCTGAGGCGCTCAGCGAGAAGATCACGAGTCCCTTGCACTAAGATCAGCTCCTTGTTTGGGCACGAGTCCACAAGAACACAAGTCCACGAGCCTAAGTAATGAGTGTGAGCTAGAAGATAAGCAACCTGCTTGTCCATATCCTCGGGGTGGCCCTCTAGCACAGCGTTTGTGCTACAATGGTACAGTCCTTCGCGAACGCCGTGGGCCTCAGCCTCGCATCCGTTGCCGCCTAACAGGTAGTCTCAAACCAGTTGAAGCGCGCCGCCGCAACACCAGGCGATGCCGTGCTATGACATAGACAAAGAACAGGGCTGCCACTATCACCTTTAGCCACGACCACCACAGCACGAGCGCCACCTCCTGAAGCACTGTATGAGGATGATGCTAGCAGTATTCCCCGCACCTCGCTCCTGCTCGTGGAATCGTGGGGGCTTGTGGACTTATGGACTCATTCTAGTGGACTATTCATGCGGAGGTTATCGATGGAACAGCACTATCGCATCTTGAGAGGCATCGCCATTTTCGTCGGGCTGCAATTCTTAGGCAACCTTCTAGCCGATACCGTTGGTATGCTGCCGGGCACGCTTTACGGACTACTGCTTCTACTCACCGCTTTGGTTACCAAGCTCATCCCTGTGGATGAGGTGGAACCCGCCTCGCGGCTGCTGCTTGATAATATGGCTGCGTTCTTTGTACCTGCGGCATCCGGGATCATGCTGCTGGGCGGGCTGCTACGCACCCAATGGCTGCCCATCGTCGGAACGATTGTTTTCGGGACGCTGATCGTGATGGCGATCACCGGCTGGACCGTCAAGTTAGTGGCAAAGGAGGACGAGCATGAGCAGCACTAATGTTCTCTTCGGGGTTACCTTGACTCTGTGGACCTTCATCTTGGCAAAGGGGCTTCACCGACGGCTGCCAAATCCGCTGTTCAACCCGCTGCTGCTTGCCCCAGCTCTGGTGATCGGGACGCTACTGATCTTGGGCATCCCCTACGACCAGTACAATCAGGGGGCCAGTCTGGTCTCATTCTTCCTGGGCCCGGCTACAGTGGCCCTGGCGGTTCCACTGTATCGGCAGCTGCCGGTCATCCGTAAGATGTGGCTGCCCATTCTGGTGGGGATCACCGTCGGGTCTGCCATGGGGATCATCAGCTCGGTCGCCTTGGTGAAATGGCTCGGCGGCACCGATCAGGTCTTGCGCTCCACGATCTCCCGCTCCGCGACGACCCCGATCGCCGTGGGCATAACTGAGAGTCTGGGCGGTCTCTCGCCCCTTACCGTGGTAACCGTCGTATTTACCGGAACCTTCGGCGGGATCATCGGTCCCGAGCTGCTACGATCAATCGGGGTGAAGCATCCCGTAGCCATAGGCATCGCCATGGGCACCGCCGCCCACGCCGGCGGCACCTCGCGCGCCATCCAACTAGGCGAGACCGAAGGCTCCATGAGCGGCATGGCCATTGTCCTGACAGGACTGATCACGGCGCTGTTGGTGCCAATCATGGTTCCATTACTGCTTCGGTGAAGAGGCCCACAGCCCACGGCCCGCAGTGAAGAATGAGCCAGCCGCCTGCGTTAGTCTCCATATCGTCAGTGGTCAACCCACCACTGGGAACTAATGATAAGTCCTCGCTATAGGTATCACCTACAGCGGGGACTTCGTCTTTGCTATTCTGCGGGCTGCGGGCTGTGGGCGGCGGGCTACCCCAAGATTTCCTTCACCGCTTCCACGACCTCATCGACATCCTCGGCGGTGAGCCCCCAGTGGGTAACCATACGGCACTGGGTGGGGCCGATGTCCTTGACCTTGATGCCACGCTTGAGCAGCGCGTCGACCATGAACCCAGAGTTCTTGCCCACAGCGGCGAAGTCCACCTGGACGATATTGGTCTGAGTCCCTTCCACGTCGACAAGATGCGGGTCGATGGTAGCCAGCCCTGTAGCCAAGCGCTTGGCGTTGTTATGGTCCTCGGGAAGCCGCGCGATCATCTGCTCCAAAGCTACGATCCCAGCCGATGCCATATGCCCGGCCTGACGCATCCCGCCACCGATCCGTTGACGGATCCACCGTGCCTTGTCAATAAACGCCTGACTGCCCACAAGAACGGAGCCAACCGGAGCCGCCAACCCCTTGGACAGGCAGAACATCAGAGCATCGATATCCTGGCAGAGATCCTTCAGGTCGGTACTCAGAGCGGCTGCAGCGTTGAAAACGCGGGCACCGTCAAGATAGACCTGCATCTCATTCTCGTGCGCGATCTTGGCCACGCCACTGATATAGTCAGCGGTGAGTGGAAGACCGCGGTTGAGGTTGTAGGTGTTCTCCAAGCAGAGCACACGGGTAATAGCGGACTGGATACCACGTGGGCGGATGGCCTGCCTAAGCTCGGTAAGGCTGAAGCGTCCCTTTTCCGTGCGCAGTGGGCGGGCTTGGACGCCGGAGAGAGCGGCCAGACCACCGCATTCGAGGTTGTAGATATGAGAGTCCTCGCCGACGAGGATCTCATCGCCGAGCTTGGTCATGGCCATGATCGCCACCTGGTTGGACATGGTACCCGAGATGGTAAAGAGACCCGCCTCCTTACCAAACATCTCGGCTGCCATCGCCTCGAGCTTCTGCACTGTCGGATCCTCACCCAAAATATCGTCGCCGACCTCGGCATTGAGCATAGCGATGCGCATATCCTCGGTGGGTTGAGTGACCGTATCGCTGCGAAAGTCTCTGTATTTCACGGTTTCCGCTCCTTTCGTTGTGACCAGTTCTCGGTCCCTAATGAGAATGGAAGAATACCAACGTAGTCTCTATATATGGGGGAACGGCTTCATAGTCCATTGGTAGTCGAAGATGCAAGCCGCACCTTCCCCTCGCCAACCTCTCTCTGTCCAGTGATACCGTCAGACTATTGAGTAAATTGTCCTAATATGGCTATATGCTCATACGTCACACATTGTTCAAATTCCTGCCGCCAAGTTGGGATTGACAACAACTTGATCCCGGAAGATAATTAAGTGACTTAATAATTTAGCGCACTAAACTAATTGAGGTGGTTGAATGTCTGAAGACAGAAGCTGCAGTCAACGTCTCATGGAGGCCTTTTTCCGTCTTGGCAAGCTGCACATAGGACGTCCCAGCGATGGCCTCCGTCCCCCTGAGTTGGGTCTGCTCAAGCGGCTCATCCGGGCTGGCAGCCCCGATGGGCTCAAGGTCTCCGAGCTCAGCCAGCAGTTGCAGGTTACGCCGCCGATGATCACCCAAGTCGTCAAGGCGCTCGAGGCCCGCGGTCTGGTGACACGCTCGGTAGATGTTGAGGATCGGCGGGCTGTGCGCGTAAGCATTACCGATGCCGGGCGCGAAGCGTGGGAACAGACGACCGCGAGCATGCTGGCCGCCTTCGATGGGCTAGTCACACATCTTGGCCCCACGAAAAGCGCGCGGCTTGCCGACCTGCTCATCGAGGTCCATGATTTTGTGCGGCTAAGCCGATCTGCAAAAGGACCCGATTCGGCGTCGGATACCCAGAGCGACGATCCCAATAGCGGCACTTCGAGCCCGACGAGCAAGCAGGTGGAGACACCTCAGGAACCTGCATGATCTCATTATGACAAACTCTCGCAGTCCTCAACATCCTGATCCCACGGTACGCAAGTTCCGAAAAAGTGAGGTATGCAAGACGGTAACCCATCAGAGAGGATGATATGCGCCTATGATCAAGCTGCTCAAGCATCTGCGACCTTATGTTACCCAAGTGGCTGGGGTACTGATCCTCGTCTTCTTCCAGGTCATGGCTGACCTGAACCTGCCCAACCTGATGTCTGATATCGTCAACAACGGGATCACCAAGAGCGATACGCAGTACATCTTACGCATTGGCGGCCTGATGCTGCTGGTCGCTTTGGGCGGCTCCCTTTGTGCCGTGGCGGCCAGCTATCTGTCCTCGCGAAGCGCCACTGGTTTTGCCCGCGATCTGCGCGGCAAGGTCTTCCGCCACGTCGAGAACTACTCCCTGGACGAGTTTGACAAGATCGGCACCGCTTCGCTGATCACCCGTACGACCAACGACATTACCCAGATCCAACAACTGGTGACCATGATGCTGAGACTGATGGTCATGGCGCCAATGATGGGCATTGGCGGTGTGATTATGGCGGTGCGCAAAGACGCAGCCCTGTCGCGGGTCGTGGCCTTTAGCCTTCCCTTGATGGGCTTGGCGATCTACATTCTCAACGGCTATGCAGTCCCGCTGTTTAAGGCCATGCAGAAGAAGCTGGATCGGCTTAACCTCGTCTTTCGTGAGGGGCTGACCGGTATCCGCGTCATCCGCGCCTTTAACCGTATCGACCACGAGAAGCAGCGCTTTGCTGAGGCGAACACTGACCTCACCACGACGTCGATGAGGGTCCATCGCCTGATGGCCTGCATGATGCCGGTCACATCACTGCTGATGAACTTCACCACCATCGCCATCATCTGGATGGGTGGGCATCGGATCGATCTGGGTCAGATGCAGGTGGGCGATCTGATGGCCTTTATCCAGTATGTGATGCAGATCATGTTCTCTTTCATGATGATCTCGATGATGTTCGTCATGGTTCCGCGGGCCTCGGCCTCGGCGGTACGCATCAACGAAGTGCTGGATACCGTACCGACCATCACCGATCCAGAACAGCCGATCCGCAGTCACGGGGAGCGCGGTCGCGTGGAGTTCCAACGAGTCAGCTACAGCTATGCCGGAGCCGAGCAGCCCGCCCTGAGTGAGATATCTTTCACAGCCAGACCCGGCGAGATCACCGCGATCATCGGCGGCACCGGATCGGGCAAATCGACGCTGATCAATCTGCTGCCGCGCTTCTATGACATCAATGCGGGGACGATCCTGATCGACGGGGTGGACCTGCGCCGCATGAGCCAGGCCGAACTGCGCGCCAAGATCGGCTTTGTCCCGCAGCAAGCGTTGCTATTCTCCGGTACCATCGCCGAAAATATCCGCTTCGGCAAACAGGATGCCAGCGATGACGAGGTTCAGCGTGCTGCTGAGATCGCCCAGGCCATGGAGTTTGTCAGCGCCATGCCCGATGGCTTCAACACTCAGATCGCCCAAGGCGGAGCCAACGTCTCTGGTGGGCAGAAACAGCGTCTGTCGATCGCGCGCGCCTTGGTTCGTCGACCTGAGATCTACGTCTTTGATGACAGCTTCTCCGCCCTCGACTTCAAGACCGATGCCAAGCTACGCGCCGCACTGCGTCGTGAGGTGGCCGACTCCACCGTGATCATCGTCGCCCAGCGTGTCAGCACCGTCATGGACGCCGACCAGATTATCGTCTTGGATGATGGGCGTGTGGCAGGGATCGGCACTCACCGTGAGCTACTGAACAGTTGCGAGGTCTATCGTGAGATCGTCTCTTCGCAGCTATCTGAGGAGGAGATCGCATGAGCGAAAAAACACGGCCACTGCCACCCCAAGGTACTTCTGGCGGGATGGGCCCTGGTCCAGGTCGCCGTGCTGGCGGGATGGGGCACGGGCCAGGGGGCTTTGGGCGCCCTGTGGAAAAGGCCAAGGACTTCAAGGGCACGCTGAAGCGGCTGACCGTATACTTGCGTCCACGCTGGCTGCAGTTGCTGGTCGTTCTGACCATGGCTATCCTGAGTACCATCTTCAGCATTCGCGCGCCAAAGATCATGGGCAAGGCCACGACCAAGCTGTTTGAAGGCATCATGATGAAGTCGATGCGCATCCCAGGGGCCACGGTTGACTTTGACGGGATCTGGCAGATCCTGATGACCCTGGCCTGGTTGTACGTCCTCAGCGCCTTGTTTACCTACATTCAGCAGTTCATCATGGCTGGGGTCTCGCAAAAGACGGTCTTCGCCATGCGTAAGGATGTCGAAGAGAAGCTGGCGCGTCTGCCGCTGCGCTTCTTTGACTCCCGCACCCATGGGGAGATTCTCAGCCGCGTGACCAATGATGTGGACACCATCAGTATGTCTCTTCAGCAGAGCATCACGCAACTGATTACCTCCATGGTAACACTGGTCGGCGTGGTGGTGATGATGCTCAGCATTAGTCCGTTTATGACCCTGATCTGCTTGGTCACTCTACCACTGAGCCTGTTGGTGATGCGTCCAATCATCAAGCGCTCGCAGAAGTTCTTTGCCGCCCAACAGAAGTCGTTGGGCGAACTGAACGGCCATGTGGAGGAGATGTATACCGGACACAAGATCGTCAAGGCCTTTGGTCGTGAGCAACGTGCTACGGATGAGTTCATGACCATCAATGAGCGGCTCTACGACGCCGGGTGGAAAGCGCAATTTATCTCGGGTCTGATCATGCCGTTGATGGGCTTCGTCAACAACATCGGCTACGTGCTGGTCTGCGTGATTGGCAGTATCTTAGTCACCAAGAGGAGCATCGCCATCGGCGATGTCCAGGCCTTTATCCAATACTCGCGGCAGTTCACCCAGCCGATCAACCAGACCGCCAATATCTCAAACATCATCCAATCCACAGTGGCGGCTGCAGAGCGTGTCTTCGAGCTGCTGGACGAGCCAGAGGAACTGCCGGATAGCGCCTCTGCCTCAGTGGTGGGTGAGGTATTGGGCCAGGTTCGCTTCGAACACGTTCAGTTTGGCTACAAAGAGGGAACCACCCTGATCGAGGACATGAACATCGACGTCCAGCCGGGACAGACCATCGCCATCGTCGGTCCCACCGGGGCGGGCAAGACCACTCTGGTTAACCTACTGATGCGCTTCTATGAGCTCAATGCCGGTAAGATCAGCGTCGACGGGCGCGATATCCGCGACTTTAGACGCGGTGATCTGCGCACCATCTTTGGCATGGTGCTGCAGGACACGTGGCTCTTCAACGGCACCATCCGCGACAATATCGCCTATGGCCTCGCCGGGGCCACCGACGAGCAGGTCTTCCGCGCTGCCCGCGCGGCGCACGCCGACCATTTCATCCGTACGCTTCCCGACGGCTACAACACCATCCTCAACGAGGAAGCCTCGAATATCTCCCAGGGGCAGAAACAGCTGCTGACCATCGCCAGGGCTTTCTTGGCTGACCCAGCGATCCTGATTCTCGACGAGGCCACCAGCAGCGTCGATACCCGCACCGAGCTCGCTATCCAGAGGGCCATGACCGAGCTGATGAAGGAGCGAACCAGCTTCGTCATCGCCCACCGCCTCTCCACCATCCGCGATGCTGATCTGATCTTGGTGATGAACAACGGCAGAATTATCGAGCAGGGCAGTCATCTCGAGCTGCTTGCCAAGGGTGGCTTCTACGCCGAACTCTACAACAGCCAGTTTACGGGCAACGGCGTGGCGGTGGCGGTGTAGCGCACAGCACCCGCGCTGCGAGACGCCAGAGGGCAGGTATCGCAGGGCCAGCCTATCACGATTTGATAAGTCGCGACAGGCTGCGCCTGCTCCAAAGCACGCAATAACAGCGGGGCATGCGTCTAAAGACGACGTATGCCCCGCTGTTCCATTCCCCATAGGTACCGAAACCAAACAGTCTGGTGTCTGAACTCTGGTGTCTGGTGTCTATCTGATCGCTACATGAACAGGTTGATAATGTACGGATGCACCAGGGTAATCAACCACGCCCCCACCGTGGGGACGACCAGCGTCGCCATGGGCAAGGCCCCATGGTTCTCTTGAGCGCACTGTAGGGTGGCCATGGTATTGGCGGGGACGCCAACTGAAAAGCCGGGAAGCCCAGCAGCGACCATGGCAGCGATCCAGTTCCTACCGAGCAGCGGGTAGACCACCCACCAGCCGACAGCCAGCGGCAACAGCAATTGTACCAGCAAGACAGCCAACAGCGGCAGGCTGATCGCAGCAAGCGCGTGCAGTTTCAGCCCCATGAAGGCCATGGTCAGCGTGCAGGAGAGCGCGAAATTTCCCAGGACATTGATGTACGGCAGTTCCATATGGAAGAGCGGCTTGACGTCCTCGATATTGCGTAGCGCCACCCCCACCAGCATCGCACCTGCAAAGGCAGGTATCCAGACCCCGCCGGTCCATACGCTGACCCACTTGCCCAGCCCAATACAGAGGGCAAAGAGAAAGACATGCCCGATCAGGTTTGGCGGAGTGAGGGGTGCCGGGACAGGCTTAACAGCCGCGGGAGTGAGCTTTTGCTTACCCATCAAAGCTACAAGAAGCGGGCCGCCTAAGAAGCTACCCAGCAGGAGCCCAAAGGTTGCGGATGCCGCAACGATTGCCTGGGCATTGCTCAGGCCCTGGCCAGTTAGAACCGGCACCGCGTTATTGGCAAGGGCGCTCCCCCCCATTAAGACGGCCGAGCTGGCCGTGATGGCGGGGCGTGAGAGACCAAACAGGCCGCCAACCCCTAGGGCCGCCAGCTTCTGCACCAGCGCGAGAGCGGTGGTGATTACCATGAAGACGGCGACCTTCGGAGCGCCCTCGGCCAACATCTTGCGCCCGGCACGTAGACCGATGGAAGCGAAGAAGCCGGCGAAGAGATAAGGCTGGAGAGCGGTATCGAGTTGGATGTCGGCAATGCCCGCCGCCCGCAGCACCCAGCTGAAGATGGCATAGAGCACCCCCCCCAGCAGGGGTGCGGGGATTAGCCACTGCTTGAGCCAGTCCACCCGCTTCTGCAGATTGTAGCCGATCAGTAAGCACCCCAACGCCAGGCCAAGAGTTTGGATCATATCAAGCTTGACGATCACCATGCTACTCCGTCTTCCCCTCCAGCATCTTCTCGGCGACCCAAGCGGCTACTTCGCCGGTGATTTTGATACAGTGCGCTTTGCGCTTTGGACCACCAAACTCGCCGAGGTCACGGACGATCACACGACAACACGTGCTGCCATATTGATCACGAATATGGTTGTGCAGCTCCGCGCTGACCGGCAGGATATCGGGAGCCGACTGGCCGGGAGCGGTGCGGCCGTACTTTAGGCCCAGCGCCATGACACCGCCGCTGACAGCGCCACAGAGGCACCCGGCCCGACCAATGCCAATGGGGAAGCCCGACGCCATCTTGACCACTTCTTGCGGCAGGGGCTTGCCGAGCATATCGTTGATGGTCTGAACCACAGCCTCGGAACAGAAGTAACCACCGCTGCGGAAGTACTCTTCCGCCGTCGCACGTGCTTCTTGGATTAGTTGTTCTTTGGTCTTGTCAGTCATGGTGATCCCTCCACAAACTGCATCTTCCTGTATACGAAGTCACTATATTCCACATAAAACTTGATAATACCTCTTGCCTACGAAAAAACTCATACAGCATATAAGAACCCACAGGATCACAAGCCCACGAGTCCGCTAGCAGATACGGCATGTGGTGAGGGGGCTATCCCCGCCAATGTGATTGGCTGACCTACCGCGTTTGGGTCCCGTTTCCGCGACGCGCACTCTTTGTGGCCCCGACAGTGGCTTGTGGTCCTGTTGTCTTGTACACTCGTGGACTTGTGGACTCACGCCCCCATCTTCATGGTAGAATAATGTAGACCGTTCGCACTTGGAGGTAGACACCCGTGCACCATCTCAACCGTGATCTCAAGCTCATCTATCTATCTAATCTCTTCTTCTCTTTGGGCATGGGGCTCTACACCATGATCCTGCCGGCTCATATTCGCAGCCTCGGGGCAGGGGCGGTAGAACTGGGCACCTTGGGCTCGCTAGCCATGTTGGTCAGCACCATCTCCTATATTCCGGGCGGCTACATTACGGATCGCATCGACCGCAAATGGTTGATGATTTTCGGTTGGGCGATGTGCATCCCCGCGCCGATCTTCTATGCCACGGCCAGGAACTGGCAAGGGGTCATCCCCGGGCACCTCTTCTTCTACCTGTCAATGTTCAGCAACCTAGCGCTGCAGGCATATATCTTCGACAGTGCGCCCAAGGACAAGATCAGTTTTGTCTACACACTGGTCTTCTCCGCCTTCTCCATGGGCAGCATCTTCTCGCAGGTCATGGGTGGCCTCATGACACGAGTGATGCCGGTCCGCTACATCTTCTGGATGGCAGCCGGTTTCTACATCATCTCGACACTGGTCTTTTTCTTCCTCAGACCCAATCCCCCGCACCAGCAGTCGGCGCACAGCTCAAAGGGGCGTCTACGAAATGCGCTCAACCCCCAACTGGTGGTCTTCACCTTGGTTTTCTCCCTGGTGCACATCACCCTGCAGATCCCAACCAGCTTCGTGGTGCCGTTTCTGCAGGACCGCGCCGCCACCGATCTCTTCTGGATTAGCACGCTGGGCTCTCTCAGCTCGCTGGCGGCAGCGTTGATCGGGCCAACCTTCGGGGGCCTGGCCGACCGCCTTGGGCGTTGGCGGGTACTGGCACTGGGCTTGGGCTGCCTAGCCTTCGCTTACCTGATCCAGATCCTCTGGCCGGTCATCCCGGTCCTGATCGTCTCCTTCGCCATCCGCGGCGCTGTCCCGGTACTGACGCTGATGACCTCGCAGATCGGGCAGATCGCTCCACCTGAGGCCAGAGGCCTCAGCCTCGCCATCTATGCTGTCACCACCGGACTCTTCGCAACCCTCGGCCCATCCTTAGGCGGCTGGCTCTACGCCATCAACCCAAGTCTCCCATTCTCCATCACCATCGGCATGGCCCTAACGCTCGGTGTGGCACTGCTCGTCTGGCAGACACGCACAAGCCACACGATAGCAAAAGTAAGTGAAGAAAGTGAAGCCTGACCCCGCGGTCAGGCTTCACTTTCTTCACTTACTCTCATTTACTAGTCTTGCCGAAAAAGCAGGGCGATGATGGCGGCGTGAAAGTCGATATCTCTCCTCTGCAGCAGCTGCTGCTTGGCCTCACTGAGCTCGGTTGCGGCGCGATGCGGGCGGACCGAGGTGAGCGCATCAAAGACGTCGGCTACGCCGACTATCTGGGCCCCAAGGTCGATATTGGGTCCCTTTAGGCGACGGGGATAGCCCTGCCCGCCCCAGCGCTCGTGGTGCTGCCCGACGATGCAGGCGATACGATACGGGACTCCGCTACGGGTCAACATACTCTCGCCCAAGTTGGTGTGCCGGCTGACGGCCAAGCGTTCGTCGCGAGAAAGTAAGCCTGGCCTGTTGAGCAGCTCGGTTGGGACAAATATATTTCCTACGTCGTGCAACAGCGCGCCAGCTGCCAGCTCGACACGCTGCGATCGCGCCAGCCCCAGTCGCAAAGCCATGATCGCTGTCAGCGTGGCCACATTGATGGAGTGGCTATAGATCCACCCCATGTGATCCATCAGCGCCGCTAGATGGAAGCGCAGATAGGAGTGGCCCTGCAGCCAGTTCGTGGCGTCGAGCACATCCTGGCACGCTGCTCGGAGCGTGGAGAGATCGGTGTTAAGAACCGGAGATGGGCTCTCGCGAGGAAGTTCGTGGGGCGACGCGCTGGCGAAGACGTTGCATAGGTATAACGACCGCCGCCGTTCGGGGGCCAAGGTTAGGCCCTTAGCTGCTGGGCAACGTCTCTGTTTATCGAAGATATCACGCCTGACCACTGACAAGGCCATCACCACTCCCTGCTGTTCTCTGTAGCTCTACGCTCCATTCATGGTGATTATACGCTTGTCCCAGCGAGCATTCTGTCACACGCTGGCAGGTCGAGCAGGCTTTTTCTCGACAGTATCTGACGCGTTGCTTCGAGTTATGATTACAAACGGAATTGAGTACCTGGTCCTGGACCAGGTACTCAACTCGTTCCATACCTAACTCAGCTGCTATTTGGTCTTGAGGAAGAGGTAGCTAGCCCAGCCGAAGCACTCGCGCCCGTGGCGGAGATAGGCGTCGCGGCCCGGGCGGTGAGCTGCTAAGAGTGCCGGCACGTCGGGATCTTCGGGGTGCTCGAGGGCGTAGCGCTCGGCTGCCCGGTACTGCAGACCTTCGTAGCGATCCCAGTCGTCCTGGCTGGAGACGATGGCATAGAAATGGACGAGGCCATGCTCGGTGCCGGAGAGAGCGTTCTGCTCATGGGTCCCAAAGATCTCTCGCTTCAGCCCTGCGGCGGCAAGGTACTCGGCGGGCGGCTCCTGACGCCAGTATGGCTCGCCTATCCATACCAGACCGCCTGGCTTGACACATTTGGCAAGGGTAGCCAACGTGCCCTGAAAGCCGCCGAAGATCCAGCTGGCTCCCAGGCAGATGGCGAGGTCGAAGCTCTCCGGTTCCGCTTGGTAGCTGGCACCATCGGCTTCGATGATGCTGAGCTTGGAGGGCGCGACTACGCGCGTCTCGGCTTCCCTGATGGCATCGGCCACGCAGAAGGGTGAGCGGTCGATCCCGACGCCGTCGATCTGATAGCGCTGGGCGACGCGGATCAACGGCTCAGCCTTGCCACAGCCATAGTCGACGACCCGGGCACCCTGGGGCAGGTCGAGCAGTCCGATCAGTTCATCAAGTTTCTCGGTGCTCATGGGATTCATGAAGCTGTGGTTGCGGTGGGTGATATCAAAGTATTTCCAACGATCCATTTTCCGGTATCCTCCTATTTGAGCAGTCCAGCCTGATAAGGCTGATCAACTGCGCTGCAATCTAACCATGTACATACTAAGCGACCGTGAGGCATGCCTTACCACGCCCCACGGTCGCTTTGAAGCCAGTACAAAGCTAGACGAGGGTTTGGAATGGTAAGGCGGTACCCATGCTACACACACGCGACATGTCGTACACTGCGCCTCACCTCCACCAATTACTTCCTTTGTATCTTATACTTCGAGGTAATTCCTGTCAATAGGGTCCTAAGGAAAATCTACCAGGTCATTGAAAGCCAGAGATAATAGGTGACCCAGCTGCTCCACGGGTGCCAGCCGGCGGCCATGGTGCGGACCTCGCCTTCAGATGGCTGATGCTCCAGGCCATAGACACGACGAATGGCGTTGCGCAGCCCTATATCGGCGGCGGGTAGGAGATCCGGCCGCCCCAAACCAAAGAGCAGGAAGCACTC
>CAYOCI010000041.1:0-18425 GCA_964402415.1 uncultured Clostridia bacterium | reverse complement strand
TATCGGCGGCGGGTAGGAGATCCGGCCGCCCCAAACCAAAGAGCAGGAAGCACTCAGCAGTCCAACGGCCGATCCCGCGCAGCGCGAGCAGCCTCTCGATGATGGCCTCATCGGGGAGCTCGGCAAGAGCTACGAGGTCGAGCCTGCCTTCGGCCACCTCTCTGGCCAAACCAATCAGGTATTCCGCCTTGCGTTGTGAGAACTGCACCGCCCGCAACTGTTCAGGTTCCAGTCGTGCGACCTGTTCGGGGGTGGGAAAGGCGCATAGGCTCCCCTCTCCGATAGCGACCCGATCGCCGCAGGTCACCATCAGTCTCTCTTTAAGCGTTGCAGCAAAGGCGAGATTGAGCTGTTGCGAGATGATCGCCCCGGCCGCGGCCTCCCAAGGCTCAGCATCGATGATCATTCTCACCCCATGGAGCCGCTCCTGCAACGGGCTCAGGGGCTCCTCCCTCGCCAGTAGCGCTTGAATCACATGTAGGGGAGCGTCGAGGCAGAGCAATCGCGTCAAGGCTGAGCGCACCGGCTCTTCATCACTCGCCTCGCCATTGGGTAGATCGATGAGCCAGCCCAGCTTCCCATCCGTACCCTGATCGACCACTCTGACGTAAATGAGGCGATCGGCGATGCGGAAGAGCCGAGCAAACCAGTTCTCACCAACGCGATACATTGCCCGCTCAGAGATCTGCGCCAAGCGCAGCAGGTAGTGCTGGAAGTTGGTCGGCGAGGGTGGTTGGAGCTGGAAGCAGTGGCTCATCGCTGACCACCTTGCTTGCGCCTCACGACCCTGATGGTCGTGCCGTCTTTGCTAGTCTGGACCTGCCCGCTGTCCACCATCTGCCCCAAGAGTGCATACCCCGGACCGTGGAAGACCTGCCCCAGAAGTTCATGGTAATACGGTTCGATCTCGTCATGCCGCGGCTGCTGTAACGCGTGGCGGATCTCGTCCACCTTCTCGGGCTTCATCTCCTGCCCATTATCCTTGACGGTGATAACCACCTCATCTTGACGGTCTTCAAGCTGAATATCCACCTTTGACGCACCCGACCGCATTGCCTCTTTGACCAACTCGTCCAATATGCCCATGATACGATGCCGTTCGTGAATCAAGAAACACCCTCCTCTAGCAGAGTCCACATGACCACAAGTCCACAAGCGGCGCACACAGGGACGTCAAGGAAAGCTCTAACGCGTATCCATACGCCCCTCGCTTGCCCAACACACAGCTTACCGAATGGTTCAACCCCGATACCTTGAACCTGTGGACTCGTGGACATGTGGGCTTGTGGACTCTTCCACTAATCATCCCGATACTTCGGGTGCAGCGCCTTGATAATGACCACCATCATGGTAGCAACGATGCCTCCGGCAAAACCGTTGTTGTACAAATTGAGTCCTCCGTGCAGGTAGGTCACGTTGTTGGTAACCGCCACGTGGAAGAACCCAGCGATCAGACCATAGACCGGCCCAAAGGTACCGGCGATGGGTGCCAAGGTGGTCGAAAACAGAGCAGCGATCACCACCGAGGGCTCGCGAACCGACCAGATATGGCCGATCGATCCGAAGAAAACTCCACTCATTACCGGAATAACATTGAGAGGATGCTTGCCAAAGGCGGCGAATCCTACCATGGTGAGTATCGCCCCAACGGTGGGGCCGTTAAAGCTGCCTCCGACGGCGATCACGTAGAGGTACCCGATCAGGCCGACCGTGGCCATGTTGACCATTGCTGGTCCGAATCCAGCCAGATCTACAAAGTCGGTGACCAGCGCTCCACTGTAACGCACCAGCTTGGTGTACTGGCGCAAATGCCCCCTGGACCACCAGCAACCGATGATCAAAACAGCCAGAAGATAGGCAGGCAACGACCACTTCAACCACTCGTGATACGGCGCCGCCCAGGTAATTGTCCTCGTTCCCGTGAGTCCATACGCCCGGAAGACCGAGGCATACATGGTGCCGATGAAGCCTGCGGTGAAGCCGACGTTGTAGAGGTTCAGGCCCTGATGCACGCGCAGCAGTTGCGCCGCAAGAGGCGGTAGGATAAACCCCGCCATGAGGGCCGCCAGGAAGCCGAGGAAATATCCTTTGCCGAAACCGAAGGTCACCTGGCTGAAGATTGGCGCCAGGGCTGTACCAAACATGGCAGGTATGAAGTAGAGGCGAAATGGCTCACGTCTGACCCTCGCATAGAGCCAAACCCCAATGATCACCGGCCAAATGCTGAGGATCGTCTTACCAAACAAGGCGAAGCCGACCATGGTGAAGAGCGCAGCAACCACTGGACCAGAGATGTGGATCAGGTTCAGTCGCAGCAGCATGAGGTTCGACAGCCCCACTAGGCCAGCATTGATCATCGCCGGTCCCAGACCCGCCACGGCCACATAGTCGACGATCAGGATATCCGGTTCCTCGATGATAGCCACAAAACTTGGCCACAACTCCGAGATCGGGGTTAGGACCAGGCCCACAAGGAGCCAAGGTACAACCAATGCCAGGAGTGTGTACCACTTCGCAACCTCAGTTATATCGGTGGTTCCTGGACTCTGCCAGTCTTTTCGCATCCATCAGTCCTCCAACATCATAGAATGATCCCTAGGGATGACCTGACGCTCAAAGCAGAAGGGGAACGATCGATCCTGTGATTGAAGATACTACAAACGGAGGTTTACGGATGAAACGATCACGTTGGGGTCGACTCTTCGCCATGGTTGCCATCGCAGCCGTGGTCCTGGCGGGCTGTATCGAACAGACAGCCCCAGGGATGCCCTCTCCTGCCCCCTCTTCTTCGGCGCCGCCCGCGTTGCGCGTCCATTTCATCAATGTCGGCCAGGCTGACTCGATCTTGGTGCAGACCCCCGAGGGGGAGAACTTACTGATCGATGGTGGCAACGGCCCGGACGGGGAGTTGGTGACCAAATACCTAAAGCAACTGGGCGTCAAAAAACTGACCGCCATTGTCGCCACGCACCCACACGAAGATCATATCGGCGGCCTGATTATGGTGCTGCAAGAGCTGGGGACCAAGACACTGTACATGCCCAATGCGACCACAACCACCAAGACCTTTGAACGACTCCTTGATGCCGCAGAAAAGGGGGCGGACCGGATCACCGCTGCGCAGACGCGGCTGGCGGTACGCATCGGCTCGGCTGAGGCGACCTTCCTGTCTCCGGACGTCGGCGAAGAGTTCGAGGAGCTAAATGACTACTCCGCCGTGATCCGGCTCAAGCATGGGTCAACCAGCATGCTCTTTACCGGCGATGCCGAGAAGCCCGTCGAGGAGAAGCTCCTCAAGGCTGGTGTCGACCTGAGGTCCGATCTTCTGAAAGTCGGTCACCATGGTGGCTCCACTTCCAGCAATGAGGCCTTTTTAAGAGCGGTAGCGCCCAAGCTGGCGATCATCATGGTCGGCAAGGACAACGACTATGGACATCCTCATAAGGAGACCATGCAGCGTCTCGACAAGACCGGGGCGCGCATCCTGCGCACGGACCGCGACGGGACGATCGTAATCGCGAGCGATGGGAAGACGCTGACGGTTGAGCAACCTCGCTAGATCGGCCTGCGACCCACCTGGCGAGTCCACAGCCCACAGTCGGGAAGACTCGCATAAGCGGTGAAATACGGGATCGGAGGAGAAGACGAATGACCAAAGGGACGATCGATCGCTTCGAGGGCGAGTTCGCGCTGGTCGAGACGGATCAGGGGGTAATCCAGATCGCACGGGGTAGGCTGCCCGAGGGTCTCAAGGAAGGCGACTGCATCCGGATCGATGGCGAACAGATCACCATTGACCAACAGGGAACTGCTGACCGCAAGGCTGAGATGGACCGCCGCCTGCGGTCACTGTTCGCCAAGTACGAGCCTGACAGCACCATTTAGGTATAGTGAAGGCAGGGGGATAGTCCCTCTGCCTTTAAGTTTGGGCGGCTTCTACCAGCCTATTCGTTCAGATAGCTCAGACATGCCAAGCGGTCCATGCCATCCCGCTCTGGCCTTTGGGCTCAGCCGTAGGCTGCGGTCTACATACTGCTGACCGCTTGCTCAAGCCGGCGGATCGCCTCTTCAACCATACTGCGCGGGCAGGCTAGATTGAAGCGCTGGAACCCCTCTCCTCCAGGGCCAAAGGCAAAGCCGTCGTCTAGGGCGAGGCGTGCCTTCTCCCTCATAAAGGACTGAAGTTGATACTGATCCATACCCAAGCTGCGCATATCCACCCAGACCAGGTACGTGCCCTCAGGTCTCATCACCTTGATCTGCGGGATCCGCTTGGCTACTGCATCAGCAAAGAACTCGACGTTGGCTGTTAGATACTCCCGCAACTGTTGGAGATAGTCGTCACCGAAGCGATAGGCAGCCTCAAGGGCAGTCCAGCCAAAAAGGTTGCCGCTATTGTGGCCGTGACGTACGCTTTCGAACTGCCGGCGAAGTTTGGCGTTCGGGATCACAAGGAATGATGTCGCCAGACCTGCTAGGTTGAAGGTCTTGCTGGCGGACATGAAGGTAACGGTCTGCTGTGTAAGCTGTTCGGACAGGGTCGCCAGTACCACGTGCTCCGTATCGCCCAGCAGAAGATCACAGTGGATCTCATCTGACAGGATAACGATATCGTTCTTCAGACAGATCTCACCCAGACGCTCAAGCTCTCCCTTAGTCCAAACCCGTCCGACTGGGTTGTGTGGATTTGACAGGATGAGCGCCTTGGCCCGCGGTGTATAAGCGGGGAAGGTGGTTCTAGGAGTAAGCAGCTTCTCTAGGCCTGCGAAGTCCATCACGTAGCGCTGACCATCAAAGTGCAGCGGGTTATAGGCGAGCTGACGTCCAGTATCGCGCACCGCGCTGTAGAAGGGGTAGTACACTGGTGGCTGGACGATCACTTCGTCGCCGGGATGCGCGAACGCTTCCACTGCGGAGTAAAGAGCATTGACTACACCGGCGGTGAAGACAATCCACTCCTTCTGGATCTTCCAGCCATAGGAGCGCTCCATCCGCTCCACGATGGTCTCATAAAGCGATGCCGGGGGATGCGAGTAGCCGTAAATGGGGTGGGCAGCACGATCTTTGATCGCTTCGACCACTGGCTGTGGGGAAGGAAACTCCATATCGGCCACCCACATGTCCAGCACGTCCTCGCGGCCAAACAGGGCGGTATTGTTGTCCCACTTGACCGTATGGGTACCGGTACGATCAACGACGTGATCGAAACTGTAACGCATTGACGAACCTCCTTCCAGCCCCACTCCGGCGGGGCTGTGTCATCAGCCATCGGCCATCAGCCCGTAGATTCATGGACGTCGCGGCAAGCAGACACGAGCGACACCGCGCGCCCAGGGCCCCGCAGGCTGTAAGCATCCGGCTTTCTTCCGCTGACATTCAGGTTCGCCATCCACCCACTCGCGTCCTGCCTAGAGTGCCTCATCTATCCAAGCATTCTCTGCGCCATGAGCAGTCCCACCAAGGTCTTGCCATCCCGGATCGCCTCCGGGCACGCCATAACCTCGGTCAGAGGGATCTGAACCACCTCGATATCCTCGTCGTCATCACCGGGCAGTCGCGAAGGCGTAAGATCGGTGGCCAGATAGAGGTGGAGCAGTTCGCTGCAGAAGCCGGGAGCGGTGAAGAACTCGCCGATCTTGACCAACTTGCCTGGGCGGTAACCGATCTCCTCTTGCAGTTCACGTATCGCTGCGGCCTCAGGATCTTCCCCGGGTTCCAGGCCGCCTGCAGGTATCTCCAGCAGCGCACCCCCAGTAGGATAGCGCCATTGGCGGACCAAGACAACATCGCCGTCCTCGGTCACCGGGACCACACCGACCGCACCATGGTGCTCTACCACCACCCGCTCAACCACCTGTCCGTCAGGCATGGCCACTTGATCGCGATGAAGAGAGACCACCCTGCCCTGATAGAGAAGCTCGCTGGAAAGCTGCTTTTGCCTAAGGTCACGCATCAGACTCACCTCTCACCTTCGTTCAGTATACGGCCGACGGCGCCTGCCACTCCATCATGGTCGTTATCTGCCACCACCCAACGAGCGGCGCCCTTGACGGTATCAACCGCATTGCCCATGGCGATTCCGAGGCCCGCCGTTTTCAGCATCTCCAAGTCATTTTCACTGTCGCCGATGGCCGCCACCTCATCTATCTTGATCCCCAGATGATCCGCCAATCGCCGCAGCGCCACACCCTTGTTAGCCCGCTCATCGATGTACTCCAGCAGCTTATCACTGGTCCTGATGACCCGCACCCCCGGAACTGTCAGACCTCTGATCAGTTGCTCCTGGGTATGATCACCACGCTCAACGAAGGTCAGCACCTTCACCACTCCGCTCAGTCGCTCCAGTTCAGGCAAGACGACGGGGCGTGGTTCACGGATCTCCAGCAAGAAGTCGATCTCTCTTGACCATTGGCGGCAGTACAGCTGCTCCGGGGTATAGACGACGCAAGGTATCCCACGTTCAGTGAGCCGCGCCAAAATG
Organism: uncultured Clostridia bacterium; assembly: GCA_964402415.1. GTDB lineage: Bacteria > Bacillota > JAAYKD01 > JAAYKD01 > CAYOCI01 > CAYOCI01. The sequence continues at coordinate 11,944 of CAYOCI010000041.1, read as the reverse complement.
GCTTGATACTGAACTTCGCTCATCGGGTGCGCGCTGATGATCCGCCTGGTATCTGGAGCCACCACCGCACCGCCGTTAAGCGTGACCTGTGGCGCGGTAAGGCCAAGTTCCGCGGCCAACCTCTCGATCCCACCATAGGGCTTACCCGTGGCGATCACTACCTCTATCCCCTCGGCCATGGCTCGGGCAATGGCCTGCCTATTCCCCGTCGAAACCTCGCTCTGCGAGTTGAACAACGTCCCGTCCATGTCTATGGCTAACAAGCGTATCATCGATGATCCTCCAGGTTCTCTTGTCTCTAGTACAACGGGACTCAACCGTCAGCCTTCAACCGTCTGGAAGATTAGGGCGACAGCGGTCCCCATTACCCACCTGTGGACTTATGGACTTGTGGGCTTGTGGACGCCCCGTTGCCACTGGTGGCTTGGTGCCCTGGTGCCTTGGTGGCTACCATCGTCCCCACCGCCTGTCCCATCAAGATGCGCTGTCCTGTCTGTAAGCATGGTCGGAGTTGCACCCTTCCCTGCTCAAAAAGCAGGATTACGGTGGAGCCAAACTCGAACCATCCCAGTTCATCGCCCTTGTGCAGCCACGGGCCGCTGAAGGTGCGGTGATCGACGCGCGCAGGACGCCTCTGCGTGCGCAGTTCGGCGTCATAGACCACGCGGGCGGAACCGACCATGGTCGCCCCGACCTTGACCACCGCCACCGTGCCCGCCTCCCCCGTGAGATAAGTAATCAGGCGTTCATTGCGAGCAAAGAGCCGATCCACAGCACGGACACCGAAGGCATTGACCGGAAACAGCCTGCCTGGGATATAGCTCGCCCCCGTCACCACGCCATCCACTGGGCTGTGAATACGATGGTAGTCCCGCGGGCTCAGGTAGATAGTCAGGTAGCTCCCATTCGCAAACTGCTCAGCTCGCTGGGCGTCACCGAGCAGAGCTTCTACGGTATAGCTCCTACCCTTGGCCTGCACCATCGTCCCCTGGTCGATCCGACCATACTCCGCCACGGTACCATCAACAGGGCTGACGACGCTGGCAGCTCCCGGGTCAGCAACACGTCGACCGGGCTTCAGCCGACGCGTGAAGAAGTCAGTCAGGCTCGCATAGCTGCCCAGCGGTCGCTCCGCTTCGTCAAGATCGATGGCAAAGGCACGAGCAAACCACGGAATGAGGGCACGACTGCCTGAGCTGGCTGATAGGAGGCCCATCAAGTGCGAGAGTAAATTCTTTGGCAGTATAGTATAAAACAGGTAGCGCAGTCGATCCATGGCAGTGTCCTCCTTGCTAATCTACCTCATTATGGCATAGATGAGCAGACAAGACTAGAGCACGGCCAGGCTAGCGGTAAAGGCTCTCCCGTTCTTGGTTAAGAAGCTTTACTACCAGTGAAATTCCGCACGAGGACAATTTTCGACGCTCGAGTCGATTTCATAATCTACAACTAGGACTTGAGAGAAGGTATGAAGCCAGCCCCGTTACAGAGCCCCAAATGTGGGGGAAGGGAGTGCAGACCAGAATGGACGAGATCAAAGCATGGAGGGAGTCGTTTGATTTCCCTCTCGAAGGACGCAATGACAAACCCCGCCAGATCGGACTGACCATGATCATCGACAAGGGTCTAGGGATCACAGAAACCCGCGACCTTATGGAGCTCTCCGCAGACTACATCGATTTCCTGAAGCTGACCTTTGGCACCTCTGCCTTCTACTCAACCAGGCTTCTGCGCGAGAAGATCGACCTGGTCACCTCTTATGGGGTTGATATCTTCCCCGGCGGCACCTTCCTAGAGATCGCGGTCCTCCAAGGGCGGCTTTATGATTACCTAAGAAGGGCGAAGGAGCTGGGTTTCACCGCCATCGAGGTCTCAGACGGGACGATCGATATGGATAACGACACCCGCCACATCGCCATCACCAAGGCCTGCGAGATGGGGTTCAAGGTGATCGGCGAAGTGGGAAAGAAGGACAACGACGAACAGGTCTCACAGACACGGATGCACGAACTGGTGGAGGCGGATCTGGCCCATGGTGCGTCATGGGTGATTGTCGAAGGACGTGAATCGGGCCGTGGCGTGGTGATCTATGACAGCGATGGGCACGTCAAGGTCGATGAGATGGAGTCACTGATCGAGGGCGTCAAGGACGCCAGCAAGCTGATCTGGGAAGCCCCGCTCAAGAACCAGCAGGAGCACCTCATTCTGCGTTTTGGCCCCAATGTCAACCTCGGCAATATCCAACCCGCCGACATTCTCGCCCTCGAGGCCTTGAGGGTCGGATTGCGCGGCGACACACTCAAGGCGGTCATTCGCGGCCACATCCGGCGTGACGACTTTCTCGATAGCCTGCTGGCTAGGTAAAGGGGCGCGTGATGATAGAGAAAGGCAGATTCAGCATCAGTAAGGACTGGTTGGCGGTAATCGTAGGTACGGCCTTGGTGTTAGTGATTAAGCTGGGCCTGATCACGAAGACCGCGTGGTAGCAGGCTGAGGGATAAGTGAGATGAGCGGTAAAGAAGCCGGCCCTGACCGGCACCAACCAGCAGTCTATCGAGAATGCTGGCGTATCTGCCCGGGCTGGGCCGAGATAGACGTCACCGCGCGCTGGCGGTGCAAGATGACTCTGCCAGCCGTTTTCAGACGGCTGACTCCAGAGGCCAGGGACAGCTGATTGCCCGTGGTCAGGACTAAGGCACCGCCTGCGCGGTGCCTTAGTTTTTGCTCGGCTCATAGACCATGGGCAGGCCAAGTGCCTTACCTATGGTCTCATCCATACTCATCAGGTCCTCACGGTCGATCTCATGGATGGAACGTTTCCCTAGCGCCCGGATTGCATCTTCCATCTCCAGTTTACACGACTCTAGATACCGACAGAGGCACTTGGCCCCCTTCTCCACATCAAATTTTTTAGCGAATTTGCCATCATACCAGACCAGCTGTGTAGGCGGCTCATATGGGATCGGCTTTAGGACCTGGGTATGGCTGATGGCAAACAGCGCTGACGTCCCGATACCGCAGATATCTGCCCCTAAGGCGATGGCTTTAAGAAAGTCTCCGGGGTACCTCATTCGTCCGTGAGCGACAAGAGTGATCCGATCGCGTACTCGCCGTCTCTCCAGATATCGCGCCGCACGGTGGAAGGCGTAGACATTGGGCAATCCAAAGTCGTCCTGCAAGGTGGGAGGCACCCCACGTGAGGCGCCTTGAGCCGTATCAACCGAGACGAAATCAACTCCAGCCTTGATACACCACTCCAGATCCTGCTCCAAGTGTTTCCCGGCGGCGATCTTCACGCCGATCGGAACTCCATCGGTGACATTCCGCAGTCGCCTCACCAACTCTTTGAGCTGGCGTGGATCGTGAACCTCTGGCTGCTGTGAATGAGCCACCAGATCCTGCCCCGCTCGCAACTCGAAATGCTCCCGCAAGGTCTCGTCCAGCAGGTCAGGCGGAATGACATGCCCGAGACCGCCATACGCACCCTGGCCGATCTGTATCTCCACTGCATCAGCCTGGCGGATGATCTCCTCACTCTTGCTCCAATGACCGCGATTGTACTGCAAAATCAGGTACTTGGCTGCATCACGTTCACTCTGCAAGAAAGCCCCTTCGCCGGTGTTGGTTGCTGTTCCTGCCATGGCCGTACCCTTGGCCAGCGCCACCTTAGTCCGTTCGGAAAGGGCCGTACCATAAGCCATACCTGCGACTAGAATCGGCAGGTCTAGGACGATCGGTCGCTTGGCGTTTGGCCCCAAGGTTACTTTCATCTCCACCGGGGCCTCCACTGGAGTTGGCAAACGGTGCAGTTGCGCGAAGTCAAACATCAAGTTGTCGAGATCAGGCATGCGTTTAGGCGGACCCAACGGGCGGAGGATCGTCTTGCCCCGCTCAGCGCGCAAGTTGAGCTCGGCAAGCTGCTGTGGACCAAAGCGGGTGACTGCTGAAAAGAGCTCAAGGAGGTTTTCGGTGTAGTCGTCAGTCATCAGGATCTTCAGCACGTAGCCGATCACGCCGTTAACGATGAAGCGACCCACGAAGAGGCCCAAGATACAAATGAGAAGGGTCATGATGACAACGCCTGCCACTATGTAGAGTAGGATCTGTACCATCGGTGATCACTCCCACGTTTAGTATGGTGTGGCAGAGGCAAAACAACACCGGACCTGGTGCAGGTCTGGTGTTGTTTTGCGATGTGAGAGGTGGGATGATGGATGACAAGTAGCGACCGCGCTTTCTTAGCACGCTCACTAGGGACTGGGGACTAGGGACTAGGGACTATCTTTATCACTCCATCCAGGTAGATCGGGACGAGATCATGGACCCCCACCTGTAGGCAATAGCGCAGATCAGCATCCAGTCCCAACTGCTGCAGTCGTTGACCGTGGACGCTGGCGGAGACCAGCCCGACGAGATCATGGCGATAGGCTTGGTAGAGGCGCATCATGGTCAGCGTCAGATCATCAGTCGTGGCGGATGATCTTGCGCAGATCAGGCTGGCGATGGCACCGGCGCAGATGGCGTCGGAGAGGTCAAACTCCTCGCGCGTGCCTGAGCAGACCAGAACGAGATCAGCGCCGAGCGCTTGGGCGCGTTCAGCCACAGCGGGGGCATTGAGCAGCGAGCCGATCAGAAGATGCGCGGCCTGATCAGCGGCGCGGATAGTACGCGTCCCATTGGTGGTGGTCATCACCATGCGCTTGCCCTGGACCCGTGCAGGGCTGCATTCCAGCGGCGAGTTGCCCAGGTCAAAGCCAGGGATCGGTAGGGCCTGCCGTTCCCCTGCCAACAAGTAGCTCTCCCGGTCCCAACCCCGCGTCATACGATGCGCATCCTCGGGGCCAAGCACGGGATGAATACTCTCTGCACCATGAGCCATGGCGGTCGTCATGACACTGGTGGCTCGCAGAACGTCGATGGCCACTGCTGTCCTATGGACAAGGAGCTCAGGGCGGAGCGCAACAACAGTTGGAATAGTGCTAATCTGCAAGGATCTACACTCCTCTCAATATTACTGGTATAAACTAGATGATCTGAATATTTTACCATAATTCTGACAACCCTTGGGGTAACGGGTGGTTGGGCAGTACGCAGCTGATGCCTGTCGTCCGAGGCTCACTCGCCCCAATCGATAGGGAGGTGGATTTAGGTGCCTGACGTCCGGTGCCCCACTGGCAACTGCCAGTTCAACTCCAGTGGCAGCTGTCAGAACCAGACAGTTGCTCAACGTTTCAAACCCGGTAGCTCGGTCTCTCCCTTAAGCTGTGGCAACTTCACTCGCAAGTGAGACTCTCGCAACCTCTTTATCATACCTGGCTGGCAACTGATGCCACTGATACCATGATAGCAGAAACTATCCGGTTCCCATAGTCTCACGCTGTGATGGTCACCGCTCTCATCAGATGCAGCCATAATCAGAAGACACCCGCGCTCGCGGGTGTCTTCTGATTGCGTTCAGTCATCATTTCATCACAGGTGGATCGTCCACCTCGCGATCAGACGCAGTGCTCTGGGCGGCATCAGCGATCTTCTGGATCATCCGTTGGCCTACCTGGCGTGCTTGTGCGCCGGTTAGGTCCGGGATGCTGACATCCTGCTGATCTAGTCCGATCTCTCTCATCGCCTCTTGCTGAAGCGCGTGCATGGCGGGCATTGATTCCACATTCACTCTTACGTCGCGTTTCTCAGTCACTACCATCACCTCGTCCCTAGTTTGGGCCGGACAGTCACCGTCGATACGGGCGCTGTCGATTCGCAGGCGGGTTGACGACACCACCTGAGCTCTCAGGAACTTGCCTGACTTCACTGTGATAGACGTCAGCATCCACAGCGGTCCGATACTCAGTCGTGCTGGTTCTGAAAGAAAGAGTTGCGCAAGGAGCTACTCTATGGATCGGGCGCGCATATGATGGTAAATAGCGAACTACCGCCCCCATCGCCTGCAGCGGTGCTTGCGTGCCTACCGCTGACCGGTCCCCAAGTGGAAAGGAGGTTTCCCGTGCCTCAGCAACGCCCCTCCCGATCTCTGCGGCCATCGCCGCCAACCAAGAGCGTGAGCCATTATGCCTTTCCGTCTCGACCGACCGAGCCTTGCGGGGTTCCTGACAGTGTCCCGATCGGAGATGTAGAGCCACTCCAGATAGTCCCCATTAACCCTGAGCTGATCCGACTCAATGGACCAGATGCGGTCGAGGTCAGCGACCTTTGTCATCTCACGATCCAACTGCCTGAGCCGCTTCGTGAGCAGCTGCAAACGCGGTGGGAGATTCTCAATGATGGTACGTTGACACCCAGTCGGGTAGACACCACCTCAGCTGAGTTTCTGGTCCCTGACACCGCTCACGATCAACTCGTTGTCGCTGCCAATCTTCTCTTCGCCAATGGCCAGAAACACCAGCTCACTAAGCAGGTGACCATCACCGGGACGAATCTACCGGCGCTGATCCGCTCCTTTCAGCAGGTCGTGGCGCAAGGACAGCTCAGCCCTAGACTGACGAAGCGGCTGGCAGACCGCTTGTTTAGAGCCAGGCAGGCGCTGGCTCAGGGCGATGCGTCGGGACTTGGCCGCCATCTGCACAGCTTTGCCCGTGACTGCTCGCTTGTCCTCAAGCGCAAGAAGAGCGTACCAGTCAGCGGGCTCTACCATCGAGCCCGCTGGTTGGAGCGGCAGGCGAAGAAACAGCGCTAGCCCGAAGGCATCAGCCATCAGCCATCAGGAGTAAAGAAGCTCGGATGGTGCAAAGCCTCTGATGCCTGATGGCTGTTGGCTTTGGGCTGGGCGACTAGCCAAATGTGGATAGTCGTACTAACAAGGAGATTGGCGTGTTTGTGTGGAAAAGATCAACATCAAATCAAATTCGACGAGGAGTTGGTCGCACGATGTATGATCTCTTGATCAGGAACGTTCAGATCGTGGACGGCAGCGGCAAAGGTGCGTTCAAGAGCGATATCACCGTCGCCGATGGCAAGGTCGTCGCTGTGGGCTGCGTCTGCCCTGAGACCCGGGCGAGACAGGTCATCGAGGGCGAAGGTCTGACCCTGGCTCCCGGTTTCATCGATATTCATACCCATGCCGATGGTGAGATCCTAGAGCAACCGACCGCGGACAATTACGTGCTGCAGGGAGTCACAACCATCGTTGGTGGCAACTGCGGAGGGGGCCCTCTGCCGGTCGGAGAATTTCTGAGCAAGGCCGACGTGACCGGTCTGGCGATCAACTTCGCCACCTTGGTCGGGCACGGCAGCATCCGCGAGGCGGTCATGTCTGATCCGACCGCTCCAGCGACCCCAGAAGAGATCGCCAAGATGAAGCCCGTCCTATCCCGAGCCCTGCAGGAAGGCGCCTTCGGCATGTCATCGGGACTGGAGTATATCCCCGGTCGCTGGGCCACTCGCGATGAACTGGTCGAGCTGGGCTCGGTCGTTGCGGAGCATGGCGGCATCTACAGCACCCATAGCCGCGATGAACAGACCGGTGTGCTGGAGTCGGTCGCTGAAGCCATCGAAGTCGGGCAACGTTCTGGCGTCTCGGTGGAGATCTCGCATATCAAGGCGTGTGGCGCCGAAGTCTGGGGCTATGGGCCACAGATCTCGTCCATGATCAGCCTAGCCCGGAGCTTAGGCGTTAATGTCAACGCCGACCAATACCCCTACGAGGCGTCCAATACCGGGTTCTCCCAGTGCTTCCCCGACTGGGCGTTGGAAGGCGGCAAAGAGGCGCTTACCGCCCGTCTGCAGCAGCCAGAGCTCGCTGCGAAGATCCGCAGCTACGCCACTCATCAGTTGCGCATCCGGATCGGCGAAGACCCAAGCAAGATCCAGGTGGCCACCTATCGCGCGGATCGCAGCTGGGAAGGGCTGAACACGGCCCAGGTCCTGGATGCACGCGGCCAAGAGGCTACTCTGGCGAACCTGGTGGAACTGGTTATCGAGAGCTATCTGGCCGGCGGCCCATTCATCATCTATCATTACATCAACCCCAAAGATATCGAGGTCTTGATGCGTAACCCACACGTCATGGTTGCATCCGATGGCGGTATCAGGGCGTTGGGGCAGGGCTCGCCCCACCCGCGCAGCTACGGTACGTTCGCCCGCGTTCTCGGTCGTTATGTCCGGGAGAACCATACCATTACCCTTGAAGAGGCCGTTCGAAAGATGAGCTCGCTGCCAGCGGCGAAGTTGGGGCTGATCGATCGCGGCTTGGTCAAGCCTGGTTACGCCGCCGATCTGGTCTTGTTTGATGCCGAGACCGTGGGCGACCGTTCCACCTTCCTCCAGCCGCATCAGTACGTCGTCGGCGTCCACTATGTGATCGTCAACGGCCAAGTGGTGGCCGAGCACGGCGAACTGACCGGAGCACGACCGGGTCGGGCGCTGCGGAAAAGCCCGCAACCCGCAGCCCACAGCCCGCAGTAAGAGGCACTCACTGCAAGAAACGACCGTTCGCTCGGAACGATTTTTGTGCGCTGTTGGTCATTGTGAACTCTTCTACCCGTTGTCATCTCACCTTGGTGCCTTGAGTGGCTTGGTGGCGTCTCCGCTTAGCGGAGATGATGCTTGATGTTCTCGCTCATGTGACGCCCTTCGCGCTGCATGTGACTAATCAGCTCTTGCCAGACGAAGTTGTTAGGCGCATAGCGGCGCAGGGTCTCAATGAACGACATCCACTGTTCATTAAGGACAAGGAAACGGTTGGCTAAGTCCTTGACCATCTCGAGGTTCTGCGCGCTCATCATGTCGGGAGTGTGCAGTTGGTCGACCACCATGGTCGCCTCATTTTCCAGTTTGTCAAACTTGGTCTGGTAGTCCTTGAGCAGCTCAATATCAGCTGCCGTCAACGGGAGTCTGGCCAGCCCTGCTGTGGTCTGCAGAAAGACGCTGTGATCCGCGCTGATATGGGCCGCGAACTGAACGCCGACTGCTGTCCGATAGGCCATCATATGATCCATTACTCCTACCCCCTACGATTTGCTCACTTCATTGTATGAAGAAAGGGACTTGAGGGGTGCATGGAGGCTTAGGAATTAAGAGTTAAGGATTGAGAATTAAGAATTACGGGTTAAGGGCGAAGAGTTCTCATGCTGGCCTGAGGTAGCCAAGCCCGAGACCCCTACACTCTTGACCCGAACGAAGAAACCGCCATCCTACGGATGACGGCTTCTTATTCTCTACTGCGGGCTGCTGGCTGATGACCGCGGGCTAGTCTACCCTCATCACCTTACGCAGCCAACGGATCAGGGGGATGCCGAGAACGATCACGACTCCGGCTTCACCTGCCCCAATGGATGCGGCGGTTAGCCAGTACGGCAGTCCGGCGATGACTGCCAGATAGCTGCTGACCACCAAGGCATTGATGACGATGGGGCTGGCGTAGGCTATCCAGGAGCTACGCCAGCGATAGGTAACGATGGCGGCCAGAAAGGTCGCCAGTGTCCCACCAACAATATCGTAGATGCCTAGGCCACCGTAGAGGTTGGCGATTAGGCAGCCCAAGGTCACGCCGAAGACGGCCTCAGGAAACAGGATCGGCAGCAGCGTTAGCGCTTCGGAGGCGCGAAACTGTACGGCGGGAAAACTGATCGGTGCCAGGAAAATGGCGACGGCGGCGTAAAGCGCTGCGATCACGCCTGCTCTTACAATACGTCTGGTCATCATCTCGTTCCTCTCGATATAGCCACTAGGCACTAGCCACTAGCCACCAGGAGTTCGACTCTCACCAGAGACTAGGGACGAAGGACTAGGGACTCTTAGAATAGCTTCCACCGGCGTAGTCCCATCAGGCGGCTACCCTCGGTGAGCGCCCACTGACCGAGCTCGTGATAGAAGCCGTTCAGCTCCTGCTGCCTGATGAGGTCGATCTGCTGGCTCTCGGTCATGTAGACCGACTGATTGAACAGATGGTTGAACTGCTTCAGCTGCCGCTCATTGAGGCGGGTCAGGATCCCACGCTGCTCCTCATCAGAGAGGCGGCGGTAGTAGACCAGGAAGTTGTGAATGGCGGTGCTGGTGCGCGGATCGACGACAGTTCTCCCTCGCTGCCCGCCACCCTCTGTGGCTCTGGGGCGGTTCGTAGGCCGTTTCTGGTCGACCAGCTTCTTGCCTGCCCAAGCCAGAACCAACAAGGCGATCAGGTCCATGACTCTCCCCCCTTAGGTTGCGGCCGTACAGCATGATCATCCCAAGCTTCCATGGCTCTAATCAACTATAAAGGTACCATGCGAGGGCTGATAAATCAAGTATCCAATCGTCGCCTCGCCTTCCGTCCCCGTATCGGCAGGAATCCCCGCTCAAAACGGCGAAAGTTCTATCAATACTCAGAGTCCATTATGCCAATTCAGCTGGACAAGGAGGAACCTCAATGATCGACCTGATTATTCGCAACGCCAAGGTCGTGGACGGCAGCGGTAACCCCTGGTTTGACGGCGATGTGGCCGTAGCCGGCGGCAAGATCGTGGCCGTAGGCCGCTTGGGCGACCTGAAAGCAAAAGAAGAGATCGATGCTCAGGGCTTCGTGCTCTCCCCTGGTTTCATCGACATCCACTCCCACTCGGACTTCAACCTCTTAGACTACCCCACCAATGAGAGCCGCGTTCTGCAGGGTGTTACCACCGAGTTAGGCGGCAACTGCGGCCTTAGCCCGGCACCAGTTTTGCCTGACAAGGTGGATTATCTGAAGAAGTATGCCAGCTTCCTCTCCAACACCATCCCCTACGATTGGCAGAGCTTCGGCGACTTCCTCCGCCGCATTGAGGAGACCGGGATCTCCACCAACTTTGGCGGCCTAATCGGACACGGCACCCTACGCGTCGCGGCCATGGGTTTTGATAACCGCAAGCCGGAGCCGCACGAACTCGAGCTGATGCAGAAGATGATGCGTGAGGCCATGGAGGATGGCGCCTTCGGCGTCTCCAGTGGGCTGATCTACTCACCTGGCTGCTATGCCGATACAGACGAACTGGTCGAGGTCGCCAAGGCTATCGCCCCCTACGGCGGCTTCTACGAGACTCATATGCGCAATGAGGGTGCTGGCATTCTAGACTCCATCCGCGAGAGCATCGAAGTGGGCCGCCGCGCAGGTGTCTCCGTAGAGATCGCCCACCACAAGATCAGCGGTCGCAACAACTGGGGGCTCGCGCCGCAGAGTACCGAACTGATCGCCCAGGCCCGCGCCGAGGGGCTTGATATCACTGCTGATCAGTATCCCTATATCGCGTCTGCCACCACCCTGACCTCAATCCTCCCCTCTTGGACCTTCGAGGGCGGTGTCGATAAGATGATCGAACGCCTGCAGGATCCTGCCACCCGGGCCAAGGTGATCGAGCAGATCCAGGCCTCCACGGCGCGTTCGGGTCGCCGCTGGTCCGATCTCCTGATCTCCGCCGTGGGCAGCGAGGCCAACAAGCGTTATGAAGGCAAGACGGTCGAAGAGCTCGGTCAGATGATGGGCAAGGATCCCATCAGTGCTGCTCTCGATCTGATTATCGAAGAACGCGCCGTGGTCAGCGAGGTCTCCTTTGGCATGTGCGAAGAAGATGTCACCACCATCATGCGCCACCCGCTGACCATGGTCGGCAGCGATGGCGCGGCCATGGATATCCAATCTCCCGGCAAGCCTCATCCGCGCAACTATGGCACCTTCGCCCGCGTCTTGGGCAAGTACGTCCGTGAGGACAAAGTACTCCGTCTGGAAGAGGCGGTCCGCAAGATGACTAGTCTGCCAGCCACCCGAATGCGCGTCTTTGACCGCGGGCTGATCCGTTCTGGCTGCTGGGCTGATCTGGTCCTCTTCGATCCCGACACCATCTGTGACACCCCGACCTTCACCGAACCCCACCAAGTGGTCAAGGGAATCAGCCGTGTCTGGGTGAACGGCATACTAGTCGCCCAAGACGGCAAGCACACTGGAGCCAGACCAGGGCATGTGCTGCGGCATCGCTAATCCAGG
>CAYOCI010000040.1:0-32947 GCA_964402415.1 uncultured Clostridia bacterium | reverse complement strand
GCGTTCGAAGAAGGGCTATGGCGAGCGGTCTATTGGAGAACTAGACAGGGAACTGCGGGCAGAAACTGATCGTATCGGCCTTTGGATCGATACATCATCTCAGACGCCGGACGAGACGGTCGATGAGATCCTGCGCCGGGCGTTGGCAGAGGCGCTCGTGAAGTGAGGTCTGGTCAAGGAGGTCACCCTTATGGATATCGAAACAGCCAACGATGCAATACCCCCAGAGAGCATGGAGCAGACCGCAACGCCTGATGACCCTATAGGCTGGCAACGCAGAGTCATCCTCTTTCTTGCCGGCCAGGGCGTATCGTTATTCGGGTCATCGCTGGTGCAATATGCGATCATGTGGCATATCACTCTATCTACACGGTCGGGTCCGATGATGACCATCGCTGCCGCGGCAGGATTTCTGCCGCAGATCCTGATCTCACTCTTCGCCGGCGTGTGGGCCGACAGGTACAACCGCAAGACGTTGATACTGGCTGCTGATATCCTCATCGCTGTTGCCACACTGGCGTTAGCGCTGGTCTTCCTGACTGGGTTCAAACCTGTTTGGATGTTGTTTGTGGTCATGGCGGTCCGCTCGTTTGGTGCGGGCGTACACAGCCCTGCGGTTAGCGCGTTGATCCCTCAGATCGTCCCTCAAGACAAACTAGCCAGGGTCAACGGCATCAATGGCAGCGTCCAATCCGCGATCATGCTCTTGTCTCCCGCCGCCAGTGGAGCACTGCTCTCCTTCGCGAACTTGGAGATAATCTTCTTCATTGACGTCGTAACCGCCGCCATCGCTGTGGGCATCCTGCTCACGCTGGCGATCCCCATGCATCAGCGTTCTGAGGTGCATGAGCATAGTCAGATCGACGAACTAAAGGCCGGCGTCCGCTACGCCAGTCAGCACCCGTTCGTCAGAAGCCTGCTGGTGCTTTATTCTTTCCTCTTCGTGCTGGTGACACCGGTTGCGTTCCTTACGCCCTTGATGGTCGCCCGCTCGTTTGGCGAAGAGGTATGGCGGCTGACAGCTAACGAGATCGTCTTCTTCGCAGGCTCGATCTCCGGCGGCGTGATCTTCTCGATCTGGGGCGGCTTCAAGAAACGTATCTATACACTCGCTGCTTCCACTGCGGCCTTCGGGCTCCTCACTCTCGGGATGGGGCTGGCGCAAACCTTCCTTGTCTATCTAGGGTTCATGTTCATCTTGGGACTTGGCATGCCCTTTCTCAACATTCCTGTTACGGTGATGCTGCAGGAGAGCGTAGAGCCCGGGATGATGGGCAGAGTCTTCAGTATGGTTCAGATCGTCAGCTCAGCAGCATTTCCCTTGGGCATGCTGTTCTTTGGTCCCGCGGCGGAGATCGTGCGGGTGGAGACGCTGTTGATCATCACCGGCGTGCTGATGGCAGCCTCCGGTGTGAGCATCATCTATAACAGAGGGCTCAGGAGCGCGCAATAGTTCTCTCTGGTTAAGTCAAAGACCGTCTGGCTGTATGTCCGCCAGATGGTCTTTTTTTTGCCGAAAATGCGTAGCAAAGCTTCATTAGTCTTCTTGTTAATTAGTGTTCTTTTGCAGGGGTCAACCGATTCATCAACGAATATGAGTCAGTAATCGACATCTGTATTGCATCAGGTATCATTTACCGCCATTTTTCGATGATCTTTCGGAACGTAACGACGTACAAGCGCGTCTAATAGGTGATACGAAAGGAGAGCGATATAGATGAGCGTTCCAGGCAACAACTACGGCGTTCCTCGCGAAGGAGCTCCGGTGGCATATCAGCCCCGCCGACCGCACAACGATGAGAAGCAAAGGTTGCTCAAGCGACTATCCCGCAGCCTGATCGTTCTCGTCGTCCTGTCTGCCGTGGCGTTTGGGACAGTGAAAGTGCTCAGTGATTCTGATCCATGGCGGGGGTTGCTAGGTGGACTAGCGGCGTCCGACCTCAATACAGGCTCAGACCCCGGTCCAGCCAAGCCACCCGTTGGTGGTTCTGGACAAGCCGCCCCCACGACCGGAGCCAAAGATGCCGTTCCCGGTGGCGTAACGACGCCAACTGCAGGCACTGGCAGTGGACAAGCTCCCACCACCAGCAAGCCGGCCGAGGGAGGGCAGGGAGGTGCATCCACGCCTGCTGCAGGTGCTAGCTCCGGACAGGCTGACCCCGCTACCCCTGTGGTCGCCAGCATCAAGATGCTGGTCAATCGGACACACCCCTTACCCGCCACCTACGTTCCTGAGCTGGTGAGGGTCAATGCTCGACTTGCCAATGGTGTTACACCCGATGAGAAGCTGATGCAGCCCGAGGCCGCCAAAGCACTGGAGAGCATGTTGCAGACGGCCGAGCAGGAGAAGGTGATACTCTACTGTGTCTCCGGCTACCGCTCCTATGCCACCCAGAAGTGGCTGTATGAGTACCGGGTCAAGACGGAAGGGCAGACCATGGCCGACCTGTACACCGCTCGTCCTGGACAGAGCGAGCATCAGACCGGCTTGGCAATGGACCTGGCGAACGGGCTCCATGGTGAGCTGTCGGATGCCTTTGGCGAGACGGCCGAGGGTAAGTGGCTGGTGAAGAACGCGCACAACTTTGGCTTTATCATCAGGTACCCCCAGGGCCGGGAGAAGACCACTGGCTACAACTACGAGCCATGGCATCTTCGCTATGTCGGCGTGGAGGTTGCCAAGGCGATAGCATCCCAAGGCTTGGTCCTAGAGGAATACGTCAACTGACCGATCGCAGAGACCACCCTTTGTCGGGTGGTCTCTCTTCCTTAAATGGTTTTCTTGGCCATGGGAGACCATACATATAGATAGTAACGGTGATATGGAGGCGACTTGCATTGCGCTGGCGCATACTTACGGTCGTGATTCTAATCTCGGGCCTGATCTTCACAGGCTGCGCTCGGACTACTCAGCCTAACCCGGTACCACCTCAGCCTACTCCCCCGGGCCCCACGCCGGTGGTAGATGCCATCGCAGAGCTGATGGCGAAGATGACCGCCGACGAGAAGGTAGCCCAGCTCTTCATGGTCGGCTTTGTAGGCAAGACAGCGCCTAGTGAGTTGGAGACGCTACTGAAGGGTGGGGTGGGGGGCGTCATCCTCTTTGCCCACAATCTCGATGATCCGGAGCAGACTGCCAACCTAACGCGGCAACTGCAGGCGATGGCAGAGCAGAGCCGATTGAAGGTTCCGCTTCTGATCTCATCCGATCAAGAGGGTGGCATTGTTACCCGTCTGACCGAGGGCGTGACCGTCTTCCCTGGGCTGATGGCGCTGGGGGCGACCGGGTCGGCCGATTACGCCCGCCAGTACGGCAGGATCTCGGGTCAGGAGTTGCGTGCCCTAGGCATCAATATGAACCTTGCGCCGGTCCTGGACGTCAACAACAACCCGAATAACCCCGTGATCGGGGTCCGTTCCTTGGGAGGGAACCCCCAGGAAGTGGTGCGTCTGGGCGTTGAGCTGATCAAGGGGCTGCAAGAGGGGAAGGTCGCTGCCGTAGGCAAGCACTTCCCTGGTCATGGCGATACCTCGGTGGATTCGCATCTAGCGCTGCCGACCGTGGCGCATCCCCGCTCCCGCCTGGACCAGGTCGAGCTAGTGCCGTTCAAGGCGGCGATCGCAGGCGGAGTAGACGCCATCATGGCGGCGCATGTCTTCTTCCCTGCCATCGAGACGACGCCTGAGCTACCATCGACGCTCTCGCCAGCCGTCCTGACCGGGCTGCTCAGGGATCAACTAGGCTTTAAGGGCGTGATCATCACCGATGATATGGAGATGGGGGCCATACGAGAGAGCTTTGCCCCCGGTGAGGCGGCGGTGCGTGCGGTGAAGGCTGGGACGGATATTGTCCTGATGGCCTCGCGGCCGTCAGACCACCAGGCGGCGCTTCAGGCTGTGCAGCAGGCAGTCAAGGACGGACAGATCACAGAGGAACGGCTCAACCAATCGGTTCGCCGGGTGTTGGAGCTTAAGCAGCGCTACGGTCTGCTTGAATCGGTCCAGGTCGATCCGACCAAGGTCAAGGATCAGGTCGGTACTGCGGCGAACCTGGCTGTGGCACAGAAGATCGCCGACGACTCGATTACGCTGATCAGGGACCAAGCCAAGTCCCTGCCCATCAAGCCAACCACCAATACCCTTGTCATTGACATTGATACTGAGAACCCCAACCCAACCCCCATCCACTCGGTGCTGAAGGGCCACCTGACGCAGGTGCGCTCGGCGGTCTGGGATGTGATCCCCACCGCCACGCAGAAAAGCCAGGCGCTCGCTCTGGCAGGCGAGGTCGATCTCGTCATCATCGCCAGTTACAACGCTCACCTTTATCCCGCTCAAGCTGCCGCGATCAAGGCGGTCCTAGCAGCAAGCAAAGCCAGCGTCTTGGTCGCCATCCGCAACCCTTATGATGCGGCCACCATCTCCAGCGCGCCGACCGTCTTGGCAACCTACAACGGTCAGAACCTCTCCTTCGAGGCGCTGCGGAAGGTGCTGCTCGGCGAGATAGCGCCCAAAGGCAAGGCGCCGGTGACGATCAGGTAGGAGTACAATCGAACAGCCAGCGCATTGCGCTGGCTGTTTTTGCGTTGGCACTAGTTAGCGGGGACGACCTTCACCACCGCTGCTGCCCCTTGGGCGGGATAGGACTCCAGAATCGGTCCGGCGAGCTCCACCTCAACGGTCTGGCCTGTCTGCAGGTCGACAGCGGCGACAGCCTGACCGGTGGCGCGACTTATGATCTTGGTCTCCTTGTTGACGGTCACCCAGATGAGGAAGGGCTCGCCATTTGCCATTGGGGCTCCCTTGAGTAGAATACGGATCCGGTCGCCAGCGCCAGGTTCCACCTCACCAATGGTGCCTGTTAGCGTATCCCACTCCGGGCTCGCGTCTGGAGCAACGGGGATGACCTTAACCACTGCCGCCCCAGCTTGGGCGGGATAGGATAGCAGCATCGGGCCAGCCAACTCAACCTCGACAGTCTGTCCCGCTTTGAGTTCAGATGCTGTGACGGCTGTCTCGTGTCCCTGATTGTCAGCCACGACTAGCTTGGTCTCGTCGCTAATGCTGAACCAGACCAGCAGCGGTTCACCGCTGGACATCGGGGAGCCTTTGAGCAAAAAGCGGACGTGATCACCGCTCTGGAGCTCTTCGATCTCACCGATGATGATGTCCTTCACCGGGAGTTGACCTTCTGGCTGCTCGCTCACCGGCCCGATCGGTCCCTTGCCGGGTAGCAGATTCATGGTCGAGCCTTGGTTGCCGGCCTCCGTCATTCCGATGACGCTCGATAGGGTATCGGCGGAGATGAGGGTGCGGCCACCCACGAGTTGAGGCGCCTGCGCCATATTGACTGTCAGGGCCGGATTATCACCCGTGGAAACACGGGCAGATGCGCTTCCGATTTGCATCCTAGCCACGAAGCCTGGCAGCGTGACCGCTACGCTCTGTCCAGCCGCATCCCAGTCTATCTGTCCACCAGCGGCCTCCGCGATGGCGCGCAGCGGAACCATCAGCGAGCCGTCTACGATCAGCGGAGCTTGGTCAAATGCAACTGTCTTCCCGCTCATGGTAACACTCGCGGGAACAGCTCGATGCGCCAACACAACCTGGACCGCATCCGGCGGCTGTGGGAGGGTGTCGGGTGCCGGAGCGAGGATCGGGATGATCTGACCTGGGAGCGGTAGGACGTCTGGTGCGGGTGCAGAGATGGGGATGACCCGTTCCATCACTGGCATCGCCATGGGCGGCTGGAACTCTCGGGTATCGGCCCAGATAGGTGCCGCAGTGGTGGAAGCGATCAGTAGAGTGGTTAGCATTGTCTTCTTCCAGGGTTTCATGGTAAGCACCTCCAAGCTAATCTCACCTAGATAGACGGGTAGGTGGGCCATGAGGTTCCCAGAGGCGCCAGTTTACCGTAAGTGCTCCACTTTTTAAAGAAAGGTGACAGGCTACTTTTTTTAAATTGTTGGGGATCATACTGTTCTTGTGTAGCCGTTGTTCAGAGACGGCGCTGAGGTATGGCTGAGGAGAAGGGTTTTGCTGCCCGAACTTGAAGAGAATAACCACAGTACCAATTCGGGGGCGATGGTAAAGTGAAGCAGAACAAGTATGATGACCCGCGATTCTTCATCAGCTACAGCAAGATGTTACGTTCGGTCGGTGGTCTGAGCGCGGCAGGGGAGTAGACTGTCTTCCGCGAACTGCTGCCTGAGCTAAGAGACAAGAGCGTGCTTGACCTAGGCTGCGGTTTTGGCTGGCACTGTCGTTACGCGCGGGAACAGCAGGCCCGGTCCGCGGTCGGTGTCGACCTCTCCGAGAAGATGTTGGCCCGCGCTGGAGAGATGACCGATGATCCTGCGATCGAGTATCGCAGACTGGCCATCGAAGACATTGACTTCAGCGCGGGGGAGTTCGACCTGGTGATCAGTTCGCTGGCGTTGCATTACGTGAAGCGACTCGACCTAGTCGCTCAGAAGGTGCATCACTGCTTGGTGCCTGGCGGTGCCTTCGTCTTCTCGGTCGAACACCCCATCTTCACCGCACTGGCTGCCCAAGACTGGCATTATGGTTCGGAAGGTGAGCGCCTACATTGGCCCGTAGACGACTACCAGGACGAGGGTCAACGTAACGCCAGATTCCTCAATGAGGATGTCATCAAGTACCATCGAACGGTGGCGACCTATGTCAACACCCTGATTGACTCCGGCTTCAGAATCACCAGACTATGTGAGCCTGTGCCGACACCAGAGTTGCTGGCCCAACATCCCGACTGGCGCGATGAGACCCGCCGCCCGATGTTCCTTTTGATCGCGGCGGTGAAAGAGTAGTGGCGAGAGCAAGTGATCAGGCTTCCCAACGGTACGCACAGCTCGGCAACGGTCTCGTCCCCCCGGAGAACTGTCGATCAGCGGGCTGTCACCATACAGTTCGGCGATCCGCCACAGAACGCTAGCCCCAACGCACCGCCGCTGGTAGGTGGTGGGCCGGCTGGCGCACGAACTGACAGGCGCAAGACTAGTCTACATTCCTCGAGTTTGACATACCATCTAGTGTCAGAGTCTTCGGGGAGGTGACGATAGGTGCAGGTTCCTGATGTGGTCTTTGGGATCGGTATCCCTGGTGTGATTATCGGGCTAATGAGTGTCCTGAAGATGGCAGGCCTACCTAGTAGACTAGTGCCGTTGGCCTCGCTGGTGGTTGGCATGTTCCTAGCGATCATGCTGCGCGGATCA
This sequence comes from uncultured Clostridia bacterium, assembly GCA_964402415.1. GTDB lineage: Bacteria > Bacillota > JAAYKD01 > JAAYKD01 > CAYOCI01 > CAYOCI01. The sequence continues at coordinate 25,715 of CAYOCI010000040.1, read as the reverse complement.
ATGGGTATGGAGATGACGCAGGCCCTTCTGACTGGTCTTTACTGGGGACTAACCCCTGTGGGAGCCTACAGCGGCACGAAGAATGTCGTTCAACATTTTACGGAGTAGATACACGAACCTAAGACAACGCGTAAGCCCACCCGGCCGGGTGGGCTTTTGCTATGGGTGCACAAGAACGTCAGGATGATTGCTCGGGCAGATCTCTGGGACGCTTTGGGCTGCCCTTTTCGCAGAGACGTTAATCTGCTACGCTCAATTAGGGACCGAACGAAGCCATAGGAAACTATTTCGCTCGGACATGTAACGAAACTGCTGCGGCTTACGACTAAGTGTATGAGGACGTGAGGAAGCTTGGACACCGTGACGGAACTCTACCAGCAATATGGTCAGGAGCTGTATGCCTATCTCTGCTGGCTAACCAAGGATCCTCACCGTGCTGAGGACCTCTTGCAGGAAACCTTCCTGCGTGCCGTTACCAGCATTCTGCGCTTCGAAGGTAAGTCGAGCGTCAAGACATGGCTATTTGCCATTGCTCGCCACAGCTATATGGATGACCTGCGTAAGCAGAAAACCATCATACAATCCCTAGACGACATACCCGAACCAGCGGCTGCCTTCGATCTCGAGCTGGAGATGCTGGATCGTGAGCTGAGGGAGCGTATCAGCGCCGCATTACAGTCGCTCGATGAACGAGCGCGCAAGGCCATCGTGATGCGTGGCCAAGGTTACAGCTTTGCCGAAACGGCGGTCGCTATTGGTGTGTCTGAGGGCTCAGCCCGGGTCCTTCACCACCGGGCGATGAAGAAACTAAAAGAGTACTTGGGGAAGGAGGAGACGGTATGAACCTGCCGTGTGAGGTGGTCATGGATCTGATCCCACTCTGCAGGGATGGAGTGGGTAGCGCTGAGAGTTGCCGCTTGGTTCGAGAACATATCGCTGAGTGCCCATCCTGTCGGGCCGAATACGGTGAGGTAACGGATGTAGCCATGCCTAAACTCCCGGGTCCCAACGAACAGCGACTGTTGAGTAAGCTCCGTGTCAGTATGCTTAAGTGGCAGGCCCTAGCCCTGTTCGGCGGCGCGGTGCTCGGCGTCTCCATGACCTTCAGCAGCAACGTCTTTTACAACTTCGTACTGATGCCTATCGTTGGAGCCTTGTCCTACTTGGTGTTCCGCCAACGTCTCTACATCGGCGTGGCGTTGGTCTTCGCACTTTCGCTGATCAGCAATACCATCTATGGCGTGGTCGGCGATGGGCTCAGACTGAACACGCTGCGCGTGGTCCTTACCGGATGGATTTTTTACTCGGCAATCTATGCGCTCCTGGTACTAATCGGCTGGTGCATCGCCTGGCTGTTGCACTATGCCTTTGGCGACAGGAAAGAGGATGTCAAGTAGCCTGGCACCAGTGCAACACACTTCATCCGAGGAGGTATCTTCATGGTTGAGAAGAAAAAGCCGATCATCGCGCGTGTCATCGCAGCGACCGTGGCGCTTGCCCTGATCGGGCTGATCGCCTTCGTCGCCAATTCTTTCACCGGCAACCCGATCTCCGCCTACTTTGCTGGTCGTCAGATGACCGAGTACGTGCGGCAGACGTACCCGGATATGAACCTGACCCTTTCCAAAGCCACCTACAGCTTCAAAATGAACGACTATTCGCTACGCGCCAGCTCACCCACCTCTCCCGATACCACCTTTCGGGTCATGCGCTGGAGTAGTGGAAAGATTGTCGATGACTATCAAAGTTTTGTTCTAGAGGGCTTCAATACGGTGGATCGCCTTGGACGTGAGATGACCAAGGAGATCACGCCACTCCTCAAGACACTGTTTGGAGATCAGCTGCGCGGACGCTGCTTTGCTGATCTGTTTGGCGAGCGTAAGGAGTTCCCCAAACTTCCGCTGGATACTCCCTTCAGCCGTGACCTAGAGCTTCCCGCAACCATCTATATGGACTTCGAGGTTCAGAACCCAACCCTCGCCGATGCGGCCGCCAAGCTGCAGAAGGCCGACGCCCTAATGAAAAACGAAGGCTTCACGGTCAGCGCCTATATCGTAGAGCTGCTCAGACCCGACACGAAACAGGGCTACTCCATACAGGTGGACGCCAGCCTGGTAAACGACGGTCTAGCCAAAGCCCTGGAGGGCGTGCTGGACAGCAAGGACTACAACGAAAAGCTCTGGGCTAGAAGTATGGGGAAATGATAGAGGAGTGATCATATGCCTTGGTATTGGGTCCTGTATTGGCTGGCTAATCTATTGGCCATTGGGCTGAGTGTCGCGATGATCATCAGCGGTATCCGCAAGAGCCACGAGAGGCTCATACGGGGGCTGGTGGCCGTTGTCTGCTCGATCGCGGTCCCAGTCGTGAGTTTCCAGTACTGTATCGGTAGGGATTTTAGGATCAGTGAGTTCGAACACATCGGCAGGGGACTGCTGTCCGGTAGCCCAATTGCTTACTTTATCCTGGCTGGCTATGGTTTTGTTATCTACGCCTGCGGCAAGACGATCCGCGAGGGCGTGATCCTTAGATAATGCTTTGCAAGGACCAAATATCGAAGGCCTACCCGGCTATGGCGGGTAGGCCTTCGATATTGTTAGCTTGCGCCTAACTCATGGCTGAGATTTGGGCGACATCCTTGTCGCCGCGGCCGGACAGGTTGACGATGATGATGCTGTCGCGGCTCAGAGTCGGGGCGAGCTTCATGGCGTAGGCCACCGCGTGAGAGCTCTCGAGGGCTGGGATAATGCCTTCCAGACGGCATAGGGACCTGAAGGCATCCAGCGCTTCGGTGTCATTGACGGTGGTATACTCCGCCCGACCACTGTCCTTATAGTAACAGTGCTCAGGGCCGACACCGGCATAATCCAGTCCCGCGGCGATGGAGTGGGTCGCGGCGGGCTCGCCCGCCTCATCCTGCAGAACATAACACTTGAAGCCGTGGATGGTGCTGGGCGTACCTTTGCTCAGAGTAGCGGCGTGCTGACCCATGGTAAGGCCTTGCCCTCCTGGCTCGACACCGTAGATCCTGACCGATCTGTCCTCTACAAAGGGATGGAACAGGCCGATGGAATTGCTACCTCCCCCTACGCAGGCGACCAGCGCGTCAGGCAGCCGCCCCTCTTGCTCCAATACCTGACGGCGCGCTTCGCGACCGATGATTGACTGGAAGTCCCGAACCATAAGTGGATAGGGATGCGGTCCAACGGCGGAGCCCAGCATGTAGAAGGTATTCTCGGCGTTCTGGGCATAGTCTTGGAGCGCTGCATCGACGGCCTCTTTCAACGTCCGCTGGCCAGTGGTCACGCGCACGACCTTAGCGCCTAGCAACTCCATCCGAAAGACATTGAGCTCCTGGCGACGGGCATCCTCTGCTCCTTGATAGACTATACACTCCATACCGAACAGAGCGCAGGCGGTAGCGGTGGCCACGCCATGCTGACCGGCACCGGTCTCAGCAATGATCCGCCTCTTACCCATGCGTTGGGCCAGTAGCACCTGCCCAATGGCGTTGTTGATCTTGTGGGCACCGGTATGGTTGAGATCTTCGCGCTTGAGGTATACCTTGGCACCCCCGAGCTGCGCTGTGAGCCGTTCAGCGAGATACAGCGGCGAGGGCCTGCCGACGTATTGGGTCAGGTAGTAATCCAGCTCTTGGACAAACTGAGGGTCATTGGCGTAGCGCAGATAGGCGTCCTCCAGCTCTTGGAGCGCGCTCTCCAGCGCCTCAGGAACAAAACGGCCACCATAGGGACCGAAGAAGCCAACGTTTGCGGGGGTTGACATGAGTTTTGCCTCCTTCTGTTGCTGTTTGTGAAGATAGACCAATCGGGTTCAGACAACTCAGCGGTTCACGTCATGCCAATCCCTCCTTCGGCGGTGAAATAGAAGGGCAAACAAAAAACCCGTCCCTGCAAACAGGGACGGGATTACCCGCGTTACCACCCTTATTAGGCCAATATCGGCCTCACCTCAACCAGGTACGGATTCTCAAGAGAATCGATACCCTGCCCCGTTAACGGTGGGCCTCCGGCAGCCACTACTCCCAGACGGTTTCGCTCTGCATCTCGTGGGTCCATTCGCGCGTGCAACTCTGTGCCGGCCTCTCACCGCCGCCGACTCGCTACGACATCATGTCACGCCTACTCTTCCCAGTCACAGATATTACGTTGATCTTAGCACCCGCATCCCGGGGTTGTCAATGGGTCATGGCAGACATTTGGCTATAAGGTCGTCATCCGTGGTGTGATTATTGACACGCCAGACATGAATGGAAAGAATATCGCCATTTACACAATTAGTAAACATTCTCTAGGAAGTATCAAACTTTCCCAGTATAATAAAAAGTGAATATGGGTGCTTTGAATGCGCTGATGGTAAAAAGTGTTATTGGACTATTGCGCCGCTAAACATCATCGGAAGTTGCATCTTGAAGTGCAACATATGATTGTCAATTATAGATTTAATGGGGGACATATGTAAAAAATGAAAACCGTAAAGTTTCAAAATGCGACAGCTCTTGTGCTTGCTTTTCTGTTACTAATGTGTACAGCTTGTGCAGGAAAACAAGATAAACTTAAAGCGCTGGTCGCCGAATTTCCCTCAGAACAAGGTGCGAAAAACACATCACCAACACCGGACACCATACAACTAGATTTTTCCGCTCGGGGTTTTTCTAATATACCCCTTAGTTTATTGAGCGATAGTCAAATAGGAAGTATTGCTAACTCAACGCAAATTGATGATATGGTGACATACGTTGAGTATATCCCCAAAGAGTTCAATGAAGAGAACCCCGACGGTCTTACCTATTCATATATTGAGGTTTCCGGGATCCAATATGCTTTGTCACGTTCACTTGGCGAGACTTGGTATGATCTGCTGAAGACAACGCTGGCTGATACTGATACGGTCTACATCTCAAATGAGCTGCGCGGCGCGAGTTATGGCGTCACAATCTTTTTTTTGATAAGGGAAAAGACACCGTATGTTATTGCCGAGATCGACGGTTTTGCTCAAATTAGCGATATAGACGAAAATGGCACAAAGGAAGTCGTCTCCACTGTAGGCACAGTGCCCAACACTTCGATTTGCCTTTTCGACTTTGATAAGCAAACAGTTTCTATCGCTAATATCAACGAGCAATCAGGTGCCAAGTATTCCGTGTACGATCTCACAACAAACACTTTTAGCTTAGCCTTTGGACCCAATCAGATTCCGGTGACTTATGTCTATGATACGAATGAGCGACTACGGGTTGAATGACGCCATTTGGGTGCCTACATTTGTTAAAAAGTGGCGCGGTCAGGCTAGTCACATCAATTGACAATCAAACTCTGATGTCCCATAATTTAGATGACGTACAATGATAATCCAACCACGAAAGGGGATGTCCGAGCATGATGGCTCATAAAAATACGGTGGTGTCCACCTAAACCGCATATTGGGCGTTCAAAACCTGCAGGGGATGACTCCCCTGTGTTTCGTACGCCGCAACCAAGTCACCTTTCGTGCATACTGCTTTAGCGGGAATACGATCTAGGTCGTGTTCTTTTTTGTTTGCGGGCGATTGCCCCAGACCGTGGCCGCAGGGAGTAGTCTCGAGTGAGGCTGCTTGTCTGCGGTTTTTTGCGCCCGGAATCCTAGACGAAGAGTGGCAGATGCATTGGCACTCGGAAGATTCCTATTGTCGTGATGATGGAGGTTATTTGATGATCAATCTACAGGACTATGGTTACCGAGGCAGCGAAGCTGAGATACCGGACGGCTTAATCCCTGCGCGGATTACCGAGCTACACCGGGAGCTGTACAAAGCCGTATGCCCCCATGGTGAGGTAACAGCTACCCTCAAAGGATCCTTTTTGCACAGTGTTGAGGACAAGAGCGACTACCCCGCTGTAGGCGATTTCGTGTTGCTCCGATACAACGAGATCGGGCAGTCAAGAATTGTTAAGGTGTTACCGCGACGATCGAAGTTCTCCCGCACGGACTTCTCAGGCCATGCTGTGGGCTATGTCAAAACGATCTTGGAGCAAGTCGTGGCGGCCAACTTTGACTATGTGTTTATCATGTCATCGCTTAATCAGGATTTCAACGTCAACCGCATCGCGCGCTACCTGACCCAAGCAAGGTTGAGCGGCGGTATCCCCATCGTTATCCTGACCAAAGCTGATCTGTGTGCCAGCTGGGAGGTACAAGTGGAGGCGATACAGGAGCTAGCGAGGGATGTTGAGATCATCCCCATTAGCAGCTATACCCGGATGGGGTTGGATCGGATGGCTGATTATCTACAGTTCGGTAAGACCGTTGTGTTTCTGGGCATGTCGGGTGTGGGCAAATCTTCTTTGCTGAACGCGCTGGCAGGATTTGAGGTGATGGCCGTGAGTAGTATCCGGGAGGGTGACGCGCGGGGTCGTCACACCACCACGCACCGCCAGCTCATTCGGCTCCCATCCGGCGCGATGATCATTGATACGCCGGGGATGCGCGAGTTGGGGCTGTGGAGCGGCCAAGAGGCCATTAGCGCCGCCTTCGCGGATGTGGAAGCGCTGATCGCACGCTGCCGGTTTTCCGATTGTCGGCACCAGACAGAACCAGGCTGCGCTGTGCTGGCGGCGCTGGCGGATGGGCGCCTCGCTGCAAAGCGCTGGGAGAGCTATCTCGCTCAGAGACGAGAGGCGGCGTTTGTGGAACGGAAAACGAAAAGCGATAGGCGAAGAATCTGAGGACGATAGCATGATCGATATCTGATGCAGTGCCGTCCACCATCGGCGTGAGACTATGGTATGATATCCTCAAACATGGAGGTGAGCGCATGAAGAAGAAGATCGCCATGTCCATCCTTGTCACTCTCACCGCTCTCGCCTTCATCTTCGGCGGCCTAGCACGCTCCTCCTGGCAGGAGGTGAAGAACCATCAATCCCGCCCGGCGGCGATCGAACGCGCCGATGCCATCGTCGTGCTCGGGGCGGCGGTCTGGCCCGGCGAGCGGCCCTCGCCAGCTCTAGCCAGACGAACGGCGGAGGCGGTGGAGCTCTACCAAGCAGGGCATGCGCCTTTGATCATCTTCACTGGCGGGGTAGGCACCTATCCGCCCAGCGAAGGGCGTGTCGCAGCACGGTATGCCGAAGAGCTTGGTGTACCGGCCGAGGATATCCGCTTTGAGGAGCAGTCCACCAGCACCTGGGCCAATGCCGAGAGGGCGTGGGAGATCGCTAAGGACGATGAGATCAAGCGGGCGATTGTCGTCTCAGACGGATTTCACCTGGCGCGGGCCAAGCGCATTTTCGCCGATGTAGGGTTCGAGCATGTGCAGGTAGTGCCGGTTCCGGACAGCCCCTTTACCGCCGAACAATGGGCAGGGTTTGAACTGCGGGAGACGCTGGCTCTGGTCGCCTATCGTTTGGGGATTAGGACACTTTAGTCGCGTCTAGGGATCACGAACGGTTGTCTGGATGTTATCAGTGCCCTACACGCATGAAAGGCCCACCCGCAATAAAACTAAGGGGTTGCCCGGCTGGGCAACCCCTTACTCGTACCTGCGGTCTAGATGAACTCCTCAGCGCGGTAGCAGGCCACATGACGTCCCGGCGCCAGCTCACGCAGCTCGGGATCTGCCTCATGGCAGCGAGGCTCAGCAAAGCGGCAACGCTTGGCGAAGCGGCAACCGGGTTTGGGAGAGATCGGTGAGCTGATCTCTCCCTCGAGGACGATGCGTTGCTTGCGCGCGCCAGCCTTGGGGACGGGGATCGATGAGAGCAGCGCTTGGGTATAGGGGTGGATGGGGCGGATGAAAAGCTCCTTCGAAGGCGCCTTCTCGATCAGTTGCCCTAAGTACATGACCGCGATCTCGTCGGAGATATGGCGGACCACCGACAGGTCATGGGTGATGAACATATAGGTCAGGCCCATCTGCGCCTGTAGATCCTGCATCAGATTCAGGATCTGTGCCTGGATGGAAACATCCAGCGCCGAGACCGGCTCGTCGCAGACGATGAACTTGGGATTCAGCGCCAGGGCACGGGCGATCCCGATGCGCTGGCGGCGGCCGCCGTCCAGCTCATGCGGATAGGCGTTGTAGAGACGCTCCGCCAGGCCGACCGTCTCCATCAGTTCCAGGACGCGGGCCTCCAGCGACGCCTTATCTTTGTGGGTCCCGTGGATGATCATCGGCTCGGCGATGATCTGGCTGACGCTCATACGTGGGTTCAGGGAGGCGTAGGGGTCTTGGAAGATGATCTGCATCTGCGCCCGCAGTTCCTGCATCTGGCGCTTGTCGGCGCGCACCACATCGATGCCGTCAAAGCTGACCTCACCTGCGGTCGGTTCATGGAGACGTAGGATAGCGCGGCCAGTGGTTGACTTGCCACAGCCAGATTCACCGACGATGCCCAGTGTCTGGCCCTCTCTGATCTGGAAAGTGACATTGTCAACCGCGTGCAGCGCCCCCTTGGGGGTATCGAAATACTTCTTTAGATTACAGACATCCAGCAGGACTTTGCCGGTCCCCTCATTCTTTGCCAACTACCGCACCCCCTCTTTGCGCTGCACTTTCCCATGGTGGATCAGACACTTGACCTGATGGCCCTGATCATTGACCACGCCCGGGTTCTCCTGGGCACAGATGGTGGCAGCATGGGGGCAGCGGGGGTGGAAGGGGCAGCCAGTAGGAAGATTCGATGGATCAGGCATCAGTCCGTCGATGGGTGAGAGGCGATCTGATTCGTCATCTAGACTGGGGATCGAGCCGAAGAGCCCGACGGTGTAGGGATGCCGCGGCTGGTCATAGACCTGCTCCAACGTGCCGTATTCCACGATCTCACCGGCATACATGATCGCTACCTTATCACAGACCTCGGCCACGACGCCCAGGTCGTGGGTGATCAGGATCATGGCGGTGTTGAACTTGTCCTTCAGCCCGCGCATCATCTCCAGCACCTGCGCCTGAATCGTCACGTCCAACGCTGTGGTCGGCTCGTCAGCTAGAAGCAGCTTGGGGTTGCAGGCCAGAGCGATGGCGATCACCACGCGTTGCTTCATACCGCCCGAGAACTGGTGGGGGTAGTCGTTGAGCCGGCTGGACGGGATCCCGACTAGTGCCAGCAGGTCGCCGGCCCGTTTCATCGCCTCAACGCTGTCGACATGTTCATGGATCTTGATAACCTCGGCGATCTGATCACCTACGGTATAGACGGGATTCAGCGAGGTCATGGGGTCCTGGAAGATCATCGAGACATCGTTGCCGCGGATCTGCCTCATCTTGTTCTCATGGGTACTGACGAGGTTCTGCCCGTTGAACTCAATGCTACCCGAGACGATCTTGCCGGGGGGATTGGGGACCAACTGCATGATGGAAAGCGCGGTGGTGGTCTTGCCGGCACCGGTCTCCCCGACGAGCCCCAGACTCTCACCTTCATGGAGCTCCAGAGTCAGCCCGTTCACCGCCCTGACGGTCTCCTCCTCGGTGATATAGTGCACGTGCAGATCGCTGATCTTAAGCAGCGGTTGTTTGCTTTCAGCCATATGCTCTACGCCCTCCTATCTCTTGAGCTTGGGGTCAAGGGCGTCGCGCAAACCATCACCGAAGAAGTTGAAGGCAAGCACGATGGAGACGATCGCTAGCCCCGGAATGGTGACGATATGGGGCGCAACGCGCAGATACTCACGTCCACCGGAGAGAATATTACCCCACTCCGGGGCCGGAGGCTGGATGCCTAGACCCAAGAAGCTGAGACTGGCGGTCGATATAACCGCACTGGCGATACCCAACGTGGCGCGGACGATGACTGGGGCAAGGACGTTGGGTATGATGTGGCTAAAAATGATACGGGCATCAGACGCGCCTACGGCGCGCGCTGCCTCAACAAACTCCATATCTTTGACCTGCATGACCGAGGCACGCACCGTACGCGCATATCCCGGAACTGCCGAGATCGAGATGGCGATCATCAGGTTGACGATACTGGTTCCCAGTGCGGTCACGATGGCGATGGCCAGAAGGATGCTGGGAATGGCATAGAGGATATCGAGACCGCGCATGATCACGTTATCCAGTCGACCGCCATAGAAGCCCGCTAGAGCTCCTAGCGATCCACCCATTAGGATGGAGAGCGAGGTAGAGACGACGCCTGCCAGCAGGGACATGCGTGCACCGTGGATCATGCGCCCCATCAGGTCACGTCCGAACTCGTCGGTACCGAACCAGTGCGCGGAGCTGGGGGACTGCAGACGTTGGGATGTGTTGTTGGCGATGATCTTCTCATAGGGGACCAGCAGGTTGGCCGAGAGCGCGATAACGACGATCAGACAGATATACGTCATCCCAATCAGGGCCATTTTGTTGCGGCGCAGACGACGCCAGACCTCTTGGAGCTGGCTGCGACGCTTGCCGAGGCGGTGCTTGATCTCATTGGACAAGTTAGTATCGGTTTTGGCAACTGCCATGGTCGCTCACCTCCTAGGCCTTGGCGGCTCTCTTTTTGCTCATGTATTGGGTCGCGATCCGTGGATCGATGTAGGTATACAGAATATCGACAAGCAGGTTCACCAGGCTGGCCACTACCGCCACAAAAACCACTGAGGCCATTACCATCGGATAGTCCTTCTTACGCAGATGATCGAGCATCAGGAGCCCGACCCCTGGCCAGGAGAAGACGGTCTCGGTAATGACCGATCCGCCCAACATGCCGCCCACTTGCATACCGATGACCGTAATGACAGGAATGAGTGCGTTCTTGAGGGCATGTTTGAGAATGACCACGCGCTCAGCCACGCCCTTGGCGCGGGCGGTGCGGATATAATCCTGACGGACGACCTCCAGCATCGACGAGCGAGTCATACGGGCGGTTGAAGCGGCCAGAGCGACACCTAAGACCACGGAAGGCATGATGTAGTGCAGCGGGGTGGCATTGCCAATGAAGGGCAAGATCCGCCACTTGACCGAGAAGAGCAGGATCAGCATCAGCCCAAGCCAGAAGTTGGGCATGGAGATCCCCAAGAGAGCAAAGAACATGCTGATGTTGTCAAAGAGTGAGTACTGTTTCGTCGCCGAGATGATCCCTGCAGGGATGGCAATGGCCAAAGAGACAGTCATCGCACTCAGTGTCAGTTTGACGGTATTGGGGAACTTGGCCAATATCGCCGAAAAGACATCCTCTCCAGTGACATAGGATGTGCCAAGGTCAAAGCGGATGAAGCCCCACAGAAAGCGAAAGAACTGAACAAGGAACGGGTCGTCCAAGCCGTTCTGAGTGCGAAAGGCCTGGATCTCGGCGTCAGTCGCCTGGTCGCCTAGCACGTAGCGAGCGGGGTCGCCGGGGGTGACATAGAGCAGGGCAAAGACAATGAACATAACCCCCAAGATTACTGGGACCATCATCGCCAAGCGCCGGAGAATGTATTTACTCACACGAATCCCTCCTCGCGCCTTATATTCCATCTTAAGAACACGCACCGATGGTCTGAGCTGATCAGCCTAGACCTGGCCATATTCCAAAAGGGGCGGCGCGTTTGGATGAACGCGCCGCCCAGAGTGACCGAATTGGAGCGATTAGTTCCACTTCGCGTGCTCAAAGCGCGCGAACTTAGCCAGGTTGATCTCCAGACCGGAGATGTTCTTGTTGTAGGCATGGTTCTTGTTCGAGAAGTACATCGGAACGATGACGTTGTCCACGTTGGTCAGGATATTCTCGAACTCCTTGTAGTTGGCGGTGAACTCAGCGGAGCCAACCTTGAGGGTACGGCCCTTGTCGAGCAGTTCGTCGATCTTGGGATTGTTGTAGCCGATGCGGTTGTAGTCGCCCTTGCTGTGGAAGAGCGAGTAGACAGCATAGTCGGGGTTGGCGGTGACGGTGGTCCAACCGGTAGCCGAGACCTGGTAGTCACCCTTGTTCATACGGGCCACCATGTCAGCGGAGTCCTGAGCGGTAACGAAGTCGACGGTCACGCCGCCCTTGGCCCACTGATCCTTCAACAGGGTGAAGACCTTCTGGTTGGCTTGGGTACCGAGGAACTTCAGTGTGAGCTTCTCATAGCCAGCTTCCTTGAGCAGCTTCTTGGCTTCGTCGATATTTTTCTCGAGCGGCTTGATGCCGGTATCGACCATCTGCTTGGAGAGCGGGCTGACGGCAATGGTGCCAGAGCCATTCAGCTGCACATCGATGATCTCTTTGACATCGGTGAGGAGGGTCAGGGCCTTGCGGACCTTGACATCAGAGAGAGCCTTGTCCTTGTGGTTCATAGCGATGTAGGAGAAGCCGAGCGACGGGCGCTCTTCAAACTTGAGGTTGGCGTTCTTCTTCACGAGATCAATGGAGGAAGCCGGAACTGTCTGCATGACATCGATATCACCGGCTTCTAGAGCCATGACAGCGGCCTGCTCGTCAAGGATCTTGACGAATTCCAAGGTCTTGATGGTGGGCTTGACGTTCTTAGCGCCACCATAGTAGCCATCAAACTTCTCCATGACCAGCTTCTGGTCATCGTTGGAGACGAGCTTGTAGGCGCCGGTGCCGACGACCTTGCCGCCTTTGGCCTTGCCGTAGTTCTCGCCTTCAGCTTCGACGACCTTCTTGTTGACGATGGAGCCAGAGGTGTGGGCGAGATGGTTGAGCAGCTGGCCGAAGGGTGCCTTGGTGGTGATCTTGACGGTGTAGTCGTCGATCTTCTCGATCTTTTCCATCACGCCTTGGATGGAGAAAACCTTGTTGTCTTTCATCTTGTCGTCTTTGGCGCGGGTGAGGGAGAAGACGACGTCGTCGGCCTTCAGCTCATCGCCATTGTGGAACTTGACACCCTTGCGCAGGGTGAAGGTCCATACCTTCTGATCAGCGGTTTCCCACTTCTCAGCCAGGCCCGGGACGATGGTGGCATCGCTGTCCAGCTCGACTAGACGGTCATAGAGGTTGCCGTTGAGGGTAAAGACGCTACCATCGTTGGCTTTGGCTGGGTCAAAAGAGGTCAGGTCGCGGGACGCATGACGGATGCGGAGAATGTCCTTGGCCACCTTCTGGCCGCTCGGTTGTTGCGTGGCTGGCGTGCCGCTGTTGCAGGCGGTCAGCGCCAAGCTGGCAATGAGCATGAGTACGACTGCTACTGATAGCTTCTTCATGGCTCTCCTCCAAATTACAATCTGAGTCGCTAACTGACTCTGTACCCATTTTATAGAGACCTGCCGTATCGGTCAACCAAAATGAACACAGGTCCGTCATGAAATATTAATAATACCGTAACACCCATTATATTCATGAATTGGCAAACGTGACAATGCCAGCTGCGCTGATGGTGATCCTAAAGGGAGATGTTGCTAGCTAAGCACTTATTCGCCTTGCATAGTGTTGCAGCAAGTTTGCTGCTTTTGCCATGGGTGGGTCATGAAAAGCACCTTGTCCCCTGTGCTAGCTCGGAGCAGGAAGAGGCGGTACTCCTAGGGAAACACTACCATGAAATGAGTCCCTAGTTCCTAGTCCCTAGTGCGGTAAGTCGAGGGGACGGTTTCATCCACCGTGGTGCCGTCGGGGATGCGGTATGGCGAGCTACCATGATGTTTTCTTGCTGTCCTTCGATACCTGGAGCTTCGCCGAGCTTGAGAGATTGGGAGGGGTGACGTCAATGGATATTCCCAGGCTGGTCGCGGAGATCTGTGATCGCTACTGCCGCGAGTTGCTAGCCGAGTTCTCGAGCGTGGTGATTGGCGTCTACCTTCATGGATCGGTTGCGCTGGGGGATTTCCAGCAGGGGACCAGTGATATTGATTTCGTGACGGTGGTCAGGCGGGTGCTGACGGAGGATGATCGTAGGGTACTTGCGAGGGTCCATGCCAGCCTCGCCAAGGCGTACCCCAAGACCCCTGTGGAAGGGGTTTACCTGATGCCAGAACAGCTGGGCAAGTCACTCGAGGAGATACCGCCGGTCCCAGGGTATCATGATAGCAGACTGACCATGGGTCACTTCTCGATCAATCCCGTCACATGGTATGAGCTGAAGACTCTAGGCATCACGCTCTATGGACAGGATCTGGCAACGCTTGAGTTCAACGGCGATTTCGAGCAGCTGCGCAGCTATTCCATGGAGAACATCAACTCCTACTGGCGTAGATGGGTGGACTCTTACAGCAAACCGAGGTTCAGATATGCCGTCCAAGCGCTCTTTAGCCGCGAGCCGGTCGCCTGGGGGGTCCTGGGTGTGACCCGCCTGTACCATGTCATTGCTGAGCATAGGGTGGTCTCGAAAAGCGGCGCTGGGGAGTATGCGCTCGAGCATCTGCCCCAGTGGCGACCGATCGTCACGGAAGCGTTGCAGGTCAGGAAGGGGATCGCTCGCTCTCACTACCGCAATGCCTTCACCCGTCGACGCGATCTGATCCAGTACATGAACTTCATTATCGATGCGTGCAATCGGCCGGCTCGTGAGGGCCGACTTGTCCAGGAAGAGGTGTAATGATGACAAAAGGCGAGCTGATCGCCCAGGGTCGGACCGGTGAGGTCTTTGCCTGGGGGCAGGGGGAGATCCTGAAGCTGTACCTGCCGGGTCTTCCTGTTGGTGATGCGGATCGCGAATATGCGGTCAGTAGGCTGGTCCAGGAGCACGGAGTACCGACCCCCTGTGCCAAAGAGCGGTTGACTATCGAGGGTCGGCATGGGATCGTCTTTGAGCGCGTAAGCGGCCCGACCATGCTGCAGCTGATGGTGACTGATCCTACGTCGGTGCCTGCCATGGCTAGACGCTTAGCTGAGATGCACCACCAGGTGCATCAGATCAGGGCGGCTGGCCTGCCATCACAGAAGGAGATTCTCAAGCGGCATGTACAGACCTCGAGCCAGATTGAAGAGAGCGAGCGCGTAAGCATCCTGCGGCATCTGGGTGCGCTGCCCGAAGAAGACCGTCTCTGCCACGGGGACTTCCACCCTGACAATATGCTGATTGTCGCTGGTGAGCCGACCATCATCGACTGGCTGACCGGGGCAGCCGGAAGTCCTGCCAGCGACGTCGTCCGGAGTTGCATTCTCTTCATCACTGCATCGCCACCACCAGGTGCGTCGGCAGAGATGGGCGAGAAGATCGCGGTCCTCAAAGGGGTGCTCTATGGTGAGTATCTCAGCCGCTACCTTGAACTGTCGGGCCTGGGATTAGGTGAACTGGAGCAGTGGGTGCTCCCTGTCGCCGCCGCTCGGCTCACCGAAGGCCTGCCCGAGGTGGAGAAGGAACAACTACGGGCGATGGTCAAGAGGAAGCTTGCGGGTGATAGTGTCTTGGAGGCCTAAGATAGCCTTTTCCGCGATGGAGCTGATCCGGTGGTCGTCAACCCATGCCTGGCCTGTCGCAAACGCCCACGAGGCTGTCTGACCTGCCCATATCGTTTGGGCATCGTTGTCCACTAAGACCGTGCCGGTTCTTGTGATGAGAGTAACGTTATCTTATGACTGGGGACTAAGGGCTTACCGAGGTAGCTCTTAGCCTCAGTCTTTTCCTGTACTATTTAGCAGAATCTGTTGACCGTACTTTCGGCAAGAGTATAATTACATTAGAAAGATATAATACACTAATGTAGGTGGTGAGTGCCCCTGATCTACCGTCTGACGTCCGATCTCTTCAAAGCGCTAGCCCATCCAGCACGGGTCGAGATCCTCGACTTCCTACGTAACGGCGAGCAGTGTGTCTGCGATATCATCGTCCGACTAGAGATGGAGCAGTCCAATGTCTCTCAGCATCTGGCAGTGCTCAAGAAGCAGAACCTTGTCACCTCGCGCAAGGACGGGATGAAGGTCATGTATCGGATCAGCCACCCTGAGGTAATCGATCTGATCGATCAGACAGCCAAGCTTTTAGAGAAGCAGCTGACCGAGACCGCTGAAGCACTCCGCCATCTGCAAGAACACATTCACCAATAGAGCAACAGAGTAAGGAGGTGATCTACCCATGCAGATCTTTGCTTTTCTGAATAACGCCCTGCTCAAGATGACATGGCTCTTTGCCTTTTTTCAGTTCATCGTCGAGCGGGTCTTTGGTCTATCACTGCAAACGCGGATCGGCAACAGCGTCCACTTCTTCCTCTACGATACGGTCAAGATCCTGCTGCTGCTCTCGGTGCTGATCTTTGGCGTCTCTTATATTCAGAGTTACTTTCCGCCGGAGAAGACCAAGAAGATCCTCGGACATTTCCAGGGTATTCGCGGCAACTTCATGGGCTCGCTGCTGGGGGTTCTGACACCTTTCTGAAGCTGCTCTTCGATCCCGTTGTTTATCGGGTTCACAGAGGCCGGGTTGCCTCTGGGCGTAACGTTCTCCTTCCTGATTACCTCACCACTCTCCGATATGGCTGCCTTCTTGGTCCTGATCTCGATCTTCGGCTACAAGGTCGCTGTGGCGTACATGGTCCTGGGAGTGGCCCTGGGAATGGTCGGCGGTGCCATCATCCAGAAGCTGAAGATGGAAGCGTACGTGGAAGACTATGTTTGGCAGATCCACAGTCAGCAGCTCGACATCCCCGAGATGACCAAGCGCGATCGTCTCGAGTTCTGCAAGACGCAGGTGATCGAGATCGTGCAGCGGGTCTGGAAGTTCGTTCTCCTCGGCGTTGGCATTGGTGCCCTCGTCCACAACTGGATCCCACAGCAGTGGGTGGAGACGGTCTTAGGCGGCAACAGTTTCTTTGCGCCACTGATCGCCACCATGATCGGCGCACCGATGTACGGCGATATCTTTGGCACCATTCCCATTGCCGAAGCGCTCTTCACCAAGGGGGTAGGGATAGGAACTGTGCTCTCCTTCATGATGGCGGTGACGGCACTGTCCGTACCTTCCATCATCTTGCTGCGTAAGGTCGTCAAGCCGCGGTTGCTCTGGACGTTTGTCGGCGTAGTCAGCGGCGGTATTCTGATCATTGGTTACCTGTTCAACGCTATTGGGTATATGATGATCTGAGGCCGAAGCCATCCGCCATCAGCCATCAGAAGAGACAACCGTCTGAGTCTACAGTCCGGAGATAAGCCACCATTGAGGAGGAGAAGAGCATGAACATCAAGATCCTAGGTTCCGGTTGTGCCAAGTGTACCACACTCTATGAGAACGCCAAGAAGGCCGTCGCCGAGCTGGGGGTCGACGCCACCATCGAGAAGGTGACCGACTTCGCCAAGATCGCCTCTTACGGTGTGATGCGGACCCCTGCTCTCGTGGTCGATGAGCAGGTCAAGATCGCGGCCAAGGTAGCCACGGTCGAGGAGATCAAAGCGGTGCTGAAGTAAAGAGAACGCAAAAAGGTTGACGTTCGGGGTCAGACCCCGAACGTCAACCTTTTTGCAGAATATGGGCCTGCTCTAAAGCCATTACGGCTATTGCGAAAAGTCAATAGACAGTTCCTCAGATAGCCTGACCCACTTCCAGCACTGCCGTTTCGCCTCATTCCTCGATGCAAGCAGCCATGCCCCCGCGGTTGGCTGTACACAACGAAGGGCACCCTGTATGGCCATGGGTAACAAGACCCTACAGGGTACCCTTTGCATTCTGACCACGCATCTCCACTATCGACGCAGCCGCCAGTCGATATACATGGCCGCGACCAGGCTGAAGACGAAGCAGCCCAGTGCCAGCATGCCGTAGATCACGCGACCTAGCTGCTGAAAGCCCTCTGTGGTGGTATTTGGCGCCACGACGAAGTTGTACAGGGCGATCAGAACGCACAGTAGCGGCACTGAGTATTTCAGATAGCGCTGCTGCGGAAAGCCGATCGAGACCAGGTAAGTAAGGCCAGCAGCGACCAGGCCAAAGCCAGCCAACACGGCAATCAATCGCTCCATATTAGCACCTCATTCCCGGGGAACACCCCGTCTTCTACTTAGACGCTCCATGGAGCCTGTGTGTTCCTCCACATCCTAGGCCAATAAATGGGACGTGGCGTTTGCTTATATCATCCATAAGCATTGTGTTATATAATAGGGTCAAGTGTTTCTGAGAGGATGATACATATCATGAACGCCCTACAAGAGTTTGAACAGCTGCGCGAGATCAACCTGATGAGAATCAAGAAAGCCAAAGAACAAGGACAGAAGGTGGTCGGCATCTACTGTACCTTTTGCCCCGAAGAACTGGTGCTGGCAGCGGGGGCGATCCCGGTAGGGTTATGTGGGACGCGCGAAGAGCCGATCGCGGCCGCCGAGGAGACCCTGCCGCGCAACCTCTGCCCTCTGATTAAGTCATCCTATGGTTTCGCTGCCACTGATACCTGTCCGTTCTTCTATTTCTCGGACATGATCATCGGTGAGACCACCTGCGATGGCAAGAAGAAGATGTTTGAACGCATGCAGGAACTGAAGCCGGTTCATGTCATGCAGCTGCCACATATGAAAGACTCGCCAGCGGCATTTGACCTGTGGGTGGCGGAGATCAGGCGGCTGAAGGAGCGGCTGGAACAGCAGCTAGAAGTGACCATCACCGACGAGCAGATCTGGCAGGCGATCGATCTGGTCAATGAGGAGAAACGCGCCATCAAGGCCGTTCATGACCTCAATCGCATGGATCCGCCACCGCTGCCGGGGATGGGGGTGCTCCTAGCTTCGTGGTCACGCCGCTTTTCGGCGGACAAGATGGAGCTGGTCGGGATGTTGGACCGGCTACATGCCGAGGCCAGCTCGACCATACTTACGACCAAGGCTGGTCGGCCGCGCGTCCTGCTCACCGGCTGTCCGGTGGGGATGGGCAGCGAAAAGGTGGTGCGTATCGTCGAAGAGCTGGGGGCCTATGTGGTGGCCATGGAGAACTGCAGCGGCTACAAGACGCTGGAGCTGGAGGCGGATCGTAACGAACCCGACCCGATCGTGGCCCTGGCGCGCAAGTATATCCAGATCCCCTGCTCATGCATGAGCCCGAATCACTATCGCATGGATCTGCTCACCCGTATGATGGATGATTTCCGCGCCGATGCAGTGATCGACCTGACCTGGCAGGCCTGCCACACCTATAACATGGAGTCCTATGACGTTGGCAGGTTGGTCAAGGGCAAGGGGTTGCCTTTCCTGCACCTGGAGACCGACTACTCAAACTCGGATATTGAGACGCTCAAGGTGCGCATCGAGGCGCTCTTGGAGATGGTGGACAAATGAGCGTCATCGGACTGGATATCGGCTCCATGGCTGCCAAAGGGGTCTTCCTCCAGGGAGAGCAGACCTACTTTGCCGTGGTACCTACTGGCTGGAGCCCACGCGAGGCCAGCCAGCAACTGATCAGCTCCCTGCTGGAGCAGGCGAGGCTCACACGTACTGACGTCGACAAGGTGGTCGCCACCGGCTATGGTCGCGTGGCGATGGAGAACGTCGATAAGACCGCCACCGAGATCACCTGCCACGCCCGCGGCGTGGCCGCGCTGGTCCCCGGGGTGTGCACGATCATCGATATCGGCGGGCAGGACAGCAAGGTGATCCGCCTCAACGAACGGGCCAAGGTTGTCGACTTCGCCATGAACGACAAGTGTGCCGCTGGCACCGGTCGCTTCCTGCAGGTGATGGCCACTGCCCTCGGGATGGATGTGGCTGGACTCGGCACCACCGAAGACCCGTCGCAGGTTGTGGCGATCAACAGCATGTGCACCGTCTTCGCCGAGTCCGAGATCATCGGTCTCTTGGCCACCGGCGTGGATAAGGGCGGTCTGATCGCTGGCCTGCACCAATCCGTGGGCAAGCGGGTCGCCGCCATGGCGCGCAAGATCGGTATCGGCGGAACCGTCGCCTTCACCGGCGGCGTGGCCAAGAACCCTGGCGTCCGCCGCGCCCTGTCCGAGGAGCTGGGGGTTGAGATCATCACCCCCGAGAACTGCCAGTTCACCGGTGCCTTAGGAGCCGCGCTAATGGCGCGGGATCTGGGCTAGAGAATATTGGGGACGGTTCTAATTATTCGCTTTCTGAGCGAATATTAGTGGATTCGCCGACCATAAAGAAAACCTGACCGCGAGGTCAGGTTTATCTGAGTCGATACCACAACGTAACACAGTGGCCGTGCTCGTTGGATGATTGGGATATGTTATTAATCTCGATGTTGGAGTGGTTGCTCAACCAGTCGTTGATACGGCGCTCTAGGTCGCGATGCCCGTGTTCAAAGAAAACCACTACCTGCATGCGTTTTGCCCTCCTTTTGATAGCGTAGCGATAGCCAGTGTCATTCCTTATCTATAAACTAGTCTACCACGCTTCTCGGGCGCAGCCCACCGATTGGGGACGGTTCTAATTATTCGGTTTGGCGGGGCTCCGCAGATCACTGATCGCTCGGGTCAGATTTTCTGTGCAACTGGGGGGGCAGAAGTTGCGAGGTGAAATGCGAATAATTAGGACCGTCCCCAATATTCCTTAAGCTCGCAGCATAGATATCGGCGGCCAGGCGGGCCTGGGCGATCGCGGGCCCGCGGTGGGGAACCCCGTATACCGCCCGCGCACAGGCGATCAGTTTGCCATTCTGAACGATGGGACTGCCGCTCATGCCGGGGATGATCTCGTGCTCGCTATCCAGGGGCTGGATGAGGAGTGTCTGAATGCCTTGATGGAGATCGTAGCCGAGGATGCGGACGGGGAAGCTTCCACCTTTGACCGAGTGGAGCTGCGCCACCCCGCCGACGGTGATGTCGTCGGGGCCGCCGATCAACAGCTTCTGTCTCGCGGTCTCCGGGAGATAGTCGAGCTTGAAGACGATGCCATCCTCGCTATTGGCCAGCAACTGTGCCGACTGGCGATCGAAATAGCCGGGGCTGCGCAGACCGATCGGCCATGGACCAGGCTCCATATCCGGCACGGCGTGAGCCATGCCCACAGCGAGGCCCTCGGGGGTGTAGAAGGAGACGGTCCCCTGCTTGATGCCGCTTTCCTGATAGATCAGGATCTCATCGGCACCCAGCAGGACCTCGGCGTCACCGACCGAAGCAATGGCTTGCAGCGGCTGCGATGATACGTTGTCTGCGACAATGTTGGGTAGTTGCTGGTAGAGTATGACCCCAAACACGATGAGCGGAGTCGTCAGATAAGCGAGCAGCCGCCAGCCTAACCCCCAACGGCGTGGATTAGATGTAGCGGTAGAGGTCTTGGAGCGAGATAGCGACCTAAGTGCGCCATCGATTATCCATAGCCACACAACCATCTTTACATAGCTAAACCAGAGGCCTTGATAACCAAGCCGCCCGGATAGCTGAAGAGCCACCAGAAGACCAAGGGTGACTACGGGCTGGCGGAGCTTCTCTTCAAACGTACGTAAGTTCAACGCGTCAACTCCCAACAGGGGTAATCGGGGTGATTGCCGTCGTGACACTTACTTACATTTTCGCTAAAGACTGGCGGTATCCTCCCGCGAAGCCCATACTGGATCTCAAGCAGGGGATGCACCTGTGGTGAGAGAATCAACCAACCGATAGCGGATCACAGGCAAGACGTAGGAGGCCTAAGATGATCATCAGTGCCAGTCGGCGGACCGATATCCCCGCGTTCTTTGGTGATTGGTTCATGGAGCGCGTACGGCAGGGCTTCTTTCTGCGCATCAACCCCTTCAACACGCGTCAGGTATCTACCGTTAGCATCAAGCCCCAGGAAGTGGACCTGTTCGTTTTCTGGACCAAGAACCCGCAGCCTTTCCTCCCCCATCTAGCCGAATTGGATGCCATGGGGTATCGCTACTACTTTCAGTACACTCTCAATGACTACCCTAGCATTTTTGAACCGCACCTTCCGCCGGTGGCTGACCGCATTGAGGTTTTCAAGCAACTAAGCGTGAGGATCGGGCCGCGGCGTGTGGTCTGGCGCTATGATCCTATCATCATCAGCAGCCTCACCCCTGAGGATTACCATCTAGATCGGCTTCAGCGGCTCGCGCAACAGCTGAATGGTCATGCTGAGCGCCAGGTCATCAGCTTTTGCGACAGCTACGGTCATGCGGGTCGTCGACTGACTAAGCTGAGCCAGGAGCACCGCATCACCTTTGAGGACCCAATCGGGGATCCACAGAGGTTGACTGATCTTGCGCGCGGCATAAAGTCCGTCGCTGACGCTCATTCGCTCAGTGTGTCTACCTGCGCTGAAGCGGTGGATCTAGCGAGCATTGGGATCCTGCCGGGAGCTTGCATCGACGCCAAGCTGATCAATGAGCTATTCCACCTTCACTGCAGTTCCAGAAAGGATCCACATCAGCGCCCAGAATGTGGCTGCGTCGCAGCAATCGATATGGGCATGTACAACACCTGCAGCCACGGCTGCGTTTACTGCTACGCCAATCACAACGAGAAGACCATTGCCAACAACTTAAGGCACCATGACCAGCGCAGCGGTGCGCTTATCGGCAGACCTTCACGGGAGCAGTAGTGACGGGGGCCCGACCCCGTTTGTTCACAAACCAAGCATCCCAGGCCAAAGTGGCCTGGGATGCTTTTGGAAGAGCGATTCGATATAGGTTAGTCGAGGATGCCTGCATATTTGCAGGTGATGTTGATCAGGGCAACCAAGCCTCTAACAGCGAGACGCATTCTATCCGGAACGAGATCACCGTTGTCATCGAGGGTATTCAGACCAGTGGAGATGTAGATATTGCCGTCATAGGCAATGGTCGGGATCATACCTTCGGCGCCAATACCCTCTTGGAAAATGTTGGTGCCACCATACATATCTTCGATGGAGAAGATCGGAACGCCCATCTTACCATTGGCCCAAGTACCCTCATAGTTCACTTCTACGGCACAGGAGCCATAGGTCTTGGTGAAGCGGAAGCCTTGGAGCAGTTGGGGAGGCAGACCCTTCTTGAACTCATCGACGATGATATCATACATACCATCGACTGGCTTGGTCATAATCTCGGGTTTGTCCTTGAGAACACGCATGGCAGCGATAGCACCACAGAGACTTTCCTTACCGGGATCGAAAGCGACGCTGACGGCCTTACCATAGGAAGCTAGTGCGCCGTAACGGTTACCATGGAAGCCCATGGCACGGCGAGCGTTCACCATGATCTCCTCTTTGCCGATGATCATGCCGCAAATGGAGGAAGCGGAAGCCTTATCCAAGGAGTAGCAGATCGCGTCAGCACCGGTCTTACGGATATCATGGCCAACGAAGGGCAGACCCCAAGCACAGTCAACAACGTAAGGTACATTGTACTTGTGGGCGATGTCGGCGAGGACTTTTTGTAGGACGGGAGTGCCATCCTTATCGTGGTCACCGTAGCCGTATCCAGGGGTGTCATAGCCAATGGAAGTAACGCCGCTGAGCATACTAGCATGGCGGGCTGCCTGCTCTTCCAGGACGGCGCGATTGGGCTCACCTTTAACTCCTGTCAGCAGCGGAACGGGCATATACTTGATGCCGTGCATGGGGTACTCAGCGCCAGCCAGCGGAGCAACAATGGTATCCAGATTGTACTGCCGCTTGCCCATCATGCTCAACTCACCAGCAGTGGAACCTCTGTCCGCGATGATGTCTTTAAATCTGGGAGGGAAAGGTCTGCCGTAGCCACCCTGATGATGGAAGTGTTTCTCCCAAGGGGCGAGGTAACGAGCGCGATAGGAATCACCAACTCCCATGACAGGAGGCATGAACATACTGGTGTAGCATACGTTGATGGCCGCTTCACAGGTGGCGGTAGGGCAGGCGTCATACTCTGGTCCATAGAAATCCTTGACCATATAGCGGAGTTCTTCCACATAACTGGCCAAGCCTTTTACCTTCTTGGCTTCCTTGTGGGTGTATTCTAGAATGTCGTCGCGCAGGGGAGCGGGTGCACCTGAGACACCGCCGGTCAGGCCGAAGGTCCCCCGCTCTTCGGAAGCCAATTTAGCCAGCTCATCGGTAATGCCGATTTTCTTTGCTTCTGCGGCCGCTTCAGCATAGATGTTCTTGGTGTTGGCGTACAAATGGGAGTACATCTGGGTCTTGTACTTGAATTTCGCCATGATAACGCTCCTTTACGTAGGTTGTTTCATCTGCACCGCTATTAATGTTTCCCAGTATTAGCCCCTTAATCCGAAAAGCCGTCGCGTTCGATGTGTAATTTTATGGAAACAACTTTTAGGGCGATTGGGAATGAGTGAGAGCAGAACGGGCAAGATAGATGTGAACCTAAGAAGGGAGGTTGAACAATGAACATGCTGAATAAGAAACAAGTCAAATTGCCTGAGCAACAGTTGAGCCAGGGTGTTGAAGCGAACCTCTACGGGCAAAATGCGCACGGGACTCCGCAAGATGGACATGATATTACCATCCCAACCGGGATCGAACCCGGGGAGTAATATGGCAGCACGAGCATCCTAATAACGACAAAACAACGCCGTGGTCAATCGACCGCGGCGTTCATTTGTCGTCCACAAGGCATCCACCTAACGGGGCGGATCGCAGCTGGCTCGGCCGGCGTGCGGACCCCAAAAAGAGATCAACGCGGGTAGATGTTTCTACCCGCGTTGATCTAGATAAGGGATGGGAAAGCGACAAGCACCGAAGTTCAATGTTATTGTGACCCAGCAAGGGATCTCTATGCAGACGAAAGCCGGATGTTTCGCTCACGTAGCCATAGCAGATCACTGAGTCGGGGTCTGACCCCGTTTGTTCAGTTGTTTGTGCAGTGGGGTACGTTTGATTCAAAGGTTGAGGTTGATTCTGCCGCCGCCCAAGAGCAGCCCAGCGATCAGCAGAAGCCGAAACGCCTCCCAGAACTCGATCATCTTTAGACCAAAGACCTGCGGCATGGTGATATTCCACAGCCACTGTAGGATCGCGCTGGCCGCGAGCAGGAGCACA
Source organism: uncultured Clostridia bacterium (assembly GCA_964402415.1). Taxonomy (GTDB): domain Bacteria; phylum Bacillota; class JAAYKD01; order JAAYKD01; family CAYOCI01; genus CAYOCI01. Next base: position 972 of record CAYOCI010000040.1, on the reverse strand, counting down.
AACCCGAGCAGAAGAACACCAATCACGTTCATTCCAGCCACCCCCCATACTCTATATGGGCCACTTCGGCAGCGGAGAACAGATTACCTGTTGCGCACAGTACAACTCAGCGCCTGGCACTTAGTCGTTTGCGTCTCGCGCCGAAGCCCACAGTTGCCGATCAGAGTGCGTTCCAGAGGGGAGACAAACAGCAGCAAACGCAACGCATGGTGGCAATGCCCACCTATTCCTGCCATGGGGTGGTCCGTCCTTCCATATGGCCACGGCATCTTATGTAGCTAGGCGATGGTCTGTACATAGAGATGAGACCGCCCCCAGGGTTCCTACGAACGCCGAGGGCGGTGAGGTTCTCTGCTTTCCTGTGCCTCTCGCGATCATGTCTAGCACAAATCCGCTATTTCGTCAGATAGACGAGGAACTCCACCGCACTAACACGAAGTACGAGATCGGCTCTAGCTGCCTTACCACACGCGTTAGTTCTCCACGAATCTCTGCTGCAGAGGAGCGAGCACCCGCTCGGCTGCCGCGTCGTCATTAGTCACGACGATGACGGTCATGTTGCTGACCATGAGAACGTGGGGCTTGGCGATCCAGCTGATATGTGCCATATCTGTCTGGCCGTGTTCATCAAACCTCACGATGGGTTCACCGGGATAGATGCCGACGCTGATGTGGGTGCCATCGACAGCCAGCGGCGTGACCTTAGTCTGAAATATGTCGCTGAAGCTCTCCGCTTCCACCACTTCCACCGTCATTCCTGCCCTTTCGAGGGTATCGATGACATCACGAGCGGTGAATAGCGCGGTAACCTGTTGCGCAGCCGCTGAGCTCTTTGCTGGGACCTGGGGCGCTCCGGTCACCGCTTCGGCCCGGAATTGGCACCCCGTTGCCAGTAGTGCAGCGGTTAGTGTGACCGTGATTGTCTTCTTCCACACATGGTTCATCTCCCTTATCTCTTCTGCTACCCATTGG
>CAYOCI010000039.1:780-33349 GCA_964402415.1 uncultured Clostridia bacterium | reverse complement strand
GACTTGCCGACTATGTCGGCATGGCTTCTTCATACGCTGTTCAGTTCTCAAGGATCAACCCGCGGTTCGCATCTCGCTTACCGGCGGAAGACTATCATATCACGCTCGGCTCCATCAACTCAAGCGGTAGTTATTACTACATTTGCTTGATATCGGTTACGTTCGTGACGACCTGTTTATCTTATCAAGCCATTCGACACTTGTCAACCTGACAAGATGATAAAAGAAAATTGACAGGGTTAACGCCATCTTAACCGAAGATGGCGTTAACCACTACGAGAGTAACCAACGATGTGGCCCATGCTAGGGTGGTTGGGATTGACCAAGTCATTAGCTGCTCCTTAACGTCGTCGATGCCTAGCAGTCTATTAACGACCCAGAAAAGACTATCATTGAAATACGAGAAGACGAACGCACCCATGGACGCGGATTGAGCAGCGAAGACGGGGTTAACATTGAAGCTGGCGAGGATTGGTGCAGTGATTGATGCCGCAGTGATCATGGCGACGGTGCCGCTGCCTTGAACAAGACGTACTAATGTAGCAACTGCAAATGGCAGCAGGATCGGCGGCAGTGCTGTGCCTGCGATCAGCTTGGCGAGGTAATCGCCCGCACCGCTGTCACGGAGAACTTGTCCAAGTGAACCACCCGCACCGGTAACCAGGAGAATAATACCCGCGGATTCGACGCCCTCTTCCACGTATTTGAGAACCGTCTTGCGGTCCTTACTCCCAGCCAGTCCGTAGATGGCCACCAACAGACCGATACCAGTGGCGATCACCGGATTCCCTAAGAAGATAAGACTACTGGCTACTATACCAGTTGCTTTCATCGCTGAGAGAACGGTATTGAGCAGGATCAGAATGACCGGCACAATGATAGGAGCGAAGGAAAGGCTAGCAGAGGGCAGATTGTCATTGGCGCCAACCTCAATATCAGCCGCCCCAGTGGTCGACGGATCTGGACGCTCCCAACTGGTTCCATCTTCGTTAGGGATCTGGTAGATACGTTTACCAAGCCATTTGGCATAGATGATACCAACGACCAGCACGGGTAGAGCAAACAACATGCCCCATAGAATCATGGCTCCGACGTCTGCCTTGAAGATACCCGCAGTACCTAGAGGACCGGGAGTCGGCGGGACGAGATGGTGTGTTGCGGCCAAACCAATAGCTAGCGAGACACCAAGTGTGATGGCAGATTTCTTGGTCTTTCTTGATAGCGCCTTGACCAGTGGAGTGAGGATGACGAAGCCGGAGTCGACGAAGATCGGGATGGAGACCACATAACCGGTCAAAGCCAGAGCCCACTCCTCACGGTTCTTGCCCAGGTACTTCAGGAAGGTATACGCCATTCTCTCGGCCGCACCTGAGACTTCAAGGATACGGCCCATCATGACGCCAAAGCCAATGACGATCCCGATACTGCCCAGGGTATTACCAAAGCCGGTGGTGATCGAACTCGCGACCTTGGGCGGAGTCATCCCTCCAACGATACCGGCGACTGACGCTGCGATAATCAGTGCCAAGAAGGCATGGACTTTGGTGCGTAGTACAAGGAAGATCAACAGAGCAACGGCGATGACCAACCCTAAGATCATCTGCGAACCAGATACGGCGGTTTGCGGCATGGGAACGACCTCCTCATAGTTGAATTCAGAATTAAGAATGAAGAATTAAGAGTTGGCAATTACGGATTGGAAATTAGGCACTGGCAATTCAGACGCAGGAGTTCGTCTACCATCATGAGGTCATGCATTTCTTCGACCTAGCGTCTGACAAAGTTGGGGGCGTAATGTGCGGCTAGGCGAATGGCTTCTTCCATGCTAACGGGGCTCGCCTTGCCAGTACCAGCAATATCGAAGGCGGTTCCATGATCCACCGAGGTGCGCAAGAACGGCAGCCCGAGGGTAATGGCGATGGTCCGCGCGAAGTCAACCATTTTAGTCGCGATATGGCCTTGATCGTGGTAGAGCGAGAGCACGGCATCATACGAACCCTTCAAACCGAAGTGGAAGACCGAGTCGGCGGGTACAGGGCCAATGACGTTGATCCCCTTGGCTCGAGCCTGTTCAATCGCTGGCACGATCTCGGTCATCTCTTCGTCCCCAAACAAGCCATGTTCGCCGCTGTGGGGGTTTAGTCCAGCGACAGCGAACTTGGGGCTACTTACCCCCAGGCGCTCCATGCTCTCGGCACAGCGAATGAGGTAGTCCAAGACGCGCTCTTTGGTCACAAGATCGCAGGCTTTACGCAGTGAGACATGCCGGGTAAGGAAGAAGACGCGCAGATCGAAGACCTGAAACATGGTTAGCGGATCATGACTGCCGGAGAGGTCGCCAAGGATCTCGGTGTGGCCGATATAGTCGACACCTGCAGCCTTGAGCGCTTCCTTGTTGATCGGAGTGGTCGCCATGGCGTGGATCCCACCACTCATGGCCAGCTCAACCGTCTTCTTAATGAACTCAAAGGCTGCTCGCCCCGCCATAGCCTGCACCTTGCCCATGGTCAACTGCTTCAGATCAACATTGGCTAGATCAATCAGATCGATGGTTCCTATCTGATATCGCCCCTGTTGCGGAGCGGCAATCACGTTGATCTCGGCTCGCTGACCGACAAAGTCCATGGCTTGCTTAACCGTGGACTGATCGCCGATGACCAGCGGACGGCACTGTTGACACAACTGGGGACTAGCTAGCGCCTTGACCACGATCTCTGGCCCGACACCAGCTGGATCACCTAAGGGAATACCGATGATTGGTCTATCCATAATCCACCTCCGTATGTGCATATGCCACCATGCCACCATGCCACCAAGGCCCCAAGCGACCAGTGAGTAGTAGTCAGCTGCTGAGGCCTGGTTGGTAAGTATGGTCATTTACAGCGAGTTAGCTCAGGTTACCCGGACAGTATTGCCTTCAACTGGCGTGGTGGCTTGATGGCTACCTTGTCGCTACTTGGAGCTTGGTGCCTTGGTGGCTTGGTGACTCACTTCTCCACCGGCACCAGCTCAGTGGAGACCTTGGTCAGTAGATACTTGATGCTCTGAGTAGCGGCATCGGGACCGCCGACTAAGCCCCCCTTGGTGATGATCGGCGTGTTCGCCCATTTCCCACCCAGAATCCGCCCGTAGGCAGCCAACGGCAGGACCTCGTCTTTGACCTCAATCGCCTCAGCGCCTAGCTCTCGGCAGACGGCAACGGTCACGTCGCCACCGGATGTATACAGCGCCCCGATGGCGCCGGCGCTGCGCACGATCACCTGCTTCGCCACCCGTGCTAACCCGGCCGCGATACGTTCTGCTGCACCATCCTCATCGAGGTTATGCTTTCGTGCCATGGCCTTAAGATCAATGATGTCGGAGTCATCTCTGACCGTCCTGATACACAGGACTTCATACTCATCGATCTTGGTCAGGATCTCATCTGCTACCCGTTGCGCCTCACTATTCAGCGTCGTCTCGTCGATCAGCACTTCGGCATCGACGGTCACAAACCAAGGGTGATAGTGATGGTCGGCATCGCGTAACTGCTGTCTGGTCAGGGGTGTGACACTCCCCACTACCATCAGAACCTTCTGCCCGTGTTGGAGATTGGGGCTCGGCAGCACGAGTTTGGTCAAGGCTTCAGTAAATGGCCCAGGATCGACAGCCACCGCCTTGACTCCTGCCTGTTTGACCGCTACGGCGATCCGACCCAAGTCGTCATTGGTTGTCGCATCGACCACCATCACGCGTTTTCCCTGCGTGCGCAGCTCTAGGATCGCTGCGGCGATGGCGCTGGCGCCCTTCAGAACGACCCGCAACCCGATCTGCCCCACCGGGTACTTCGATTGTCCGGCGATCAGCTCCGGCACCACAGATTGCTCCACAGGCGTCTTGGGGTCACGTGCTACATCGGTCCGTTCCAGAGGGATGGAGTTGACCATCAGGTATCCCCCCACGGTAACGCGCCCGGAGTTGGGGAAGGCCGCCACCACGATGGCCAAGTAATCTGGTCCGAGCGTGTCCAGTACAGCATCAATCTCAGCACCCACATTCCCCCGCATGGTGCTGTCGATCCGTTTGCTAAAGAGAGCCACATCTGAGTTGGCAAAGGCTTGGGTGGTCGTGGCGACGCGTCGGTAGGCCTCGTCAGGCGCTATCGCCCGACTATCAGTATTGATCGCGACCACGCTGTAGGCCTGATGCCGCTCTTCGGAAAAGGCCGCGAGATGAAGAAAGGTGGTAGTTCGATAGCCCTGTCGAGCTAGCAACACCCCAGTTGCGTTGGCTCCGGTAAGATCATCAGCGATAATAATCAGTTTGCGCACAGTCGCCCCTTCTTTTTCGTGTCGGGCCGCGTGCCTTGTCGCACACGGCCTGACCGGATGAACGCTTTGAGGATAGTATTCCCCAGGTGTGCTGTCTATGCAGTCACGTGCGGCAGCGGCACTTTTTACTTTCGGGGGCAAGGGATATGGGTCAGTGCTGTTGAACTTGTTCTTTATATTCAGTGAAATGGAGGGATTGACGAATGCCTGAGCGATTCCAAGTGGGCAATCTGTCTGTGGAAGCCGGGTCGAAGCTCCAAGGGTACCTAACTGTGACAAGTGGTGGCCTCGAACTGCCGATCACCCTGCTCAATGGCACGCAACCTGGTCCGACGGTCGTCATCACCGGCGGGACCCATGGCGGCGAGTATCCGGGCATCGAGGCCAGCATCCGCCTGGCGAGTGAGCTGACTCCGGAGCAGGTGCGCGGGCGGGTCGCCATCGTCCATCCTGTCAATCTGCCAGCCTTTTTCGCCAAACAGCAATACGTCATCCCTGACGACGGTAAGAACCTAAATCGTATGTTCCCGGGCAAAGCTCTAGGGACGATCAGCGAGCGGATTGCCTTCATCATTACCAACGAACTGCACTCCCAGGCCGATTTCTATATGGATCTCCACGGTGGAGATATCCACGAGGCGCTGGTCCCATTTGTGCTCTACCCCGCTGGCTGCGACCCCGATATAGCAGAGCGTTCCCGCCGCGCGGCCTCCTTCCTCGGCGTGCGCTACGTGGTCGGGTCCTACTCCGCCAATGGCACCTTTGGCTCGGCAGCCGCCCGCGGTGTCCCAGGCCTCCTGGCCGAGATCGGGCAGTGCGGCCGCTGGAGCGAGCAGGAAGTCGCTCAGTATCTCCGTGGTGTCAAGAACGTCCTCAAGCACCTCGGCGTACTCCCGGGTCAGCCCGACCAGCTCAGTCCGATCGTCGAGATGCCACGGATGGTTGGGGTCAACTCCGAACAGCAGGGCTGCTGGTACCCGTGCGTAAAAGTCGAGGAACATGTCTCCCAGGGACAGAAGATCGGTGAGATCCGTGACTTCTTTGGCAAGGTTCTGGGCGAGTACTACGCTCCCGTCGGTGGTGTGATCCTTTATGTGATCACCTCTCTCGCCATCAACAGCGGTGATCCACTGGTGGCGGTTGGACCGGTTGCGGAATAGCACGAAGAGGCTGCTGCGGCAGCCTCTTTTCTCTACGTAACCGAGAGTAAATTCATGGAAGGAAACTCCTCCACAACTCACGTATTAAAGAAGGCATATACCCCCATTACTTGCATACCCCTCTTAGGGCGCAGCTGGATACCAGGTGAAACCTAACGAGTCACGGGATACCCACTAACTAAAAAGGGCGGGATAGTATGAAGGAACGACTGCGGTCGGCACTTGGCCTTGCCAAGGTCGATTACTGTGAGATTCGCTTTGAGGAGAGCCACGTGCTCGCGATCAACTTCCAGGGCCGGGGCCTGGACCGTATCAGCAACGAGATCCACTATGGCGGCAATGTCCGCGCCCTGCATAAAGGCAGTTGGGGATTTGCCTCCTTCAACAGTCTCGACGACCTCGACGCGATGGTAGCAGCGGCCTGTGAACAAGCACGCTTCGCGGGCGAACGCCAGGGTGGCGCGAGCAAGCTCGCTCCCGTGCCGGTGATCGAAGACGAGTTCACCCCCGTCTTCACCCTCGACCCTCGTGCCATTACTCTCGACGAGAAGGTCCGCATCCTCACTCACTATAGCAACATCATCTTGAACTACGATCCAGCCATCGCCGCCGCATCGATCGTCTACAACGAAAAGTTCACGACCCTATACTTCGCCAACACGGAAGGAACCTATGTCAAGCAAGAGAAGATCGATATCGGCTCGGCCATCACCGCCAATGCCCGGCGCGACAGCACCACAGTCTCCAAGGGGGTTGGACGTGGCAGCTCGATCGGCTTCGACTGCATGCTGAACGCCGATGAGGATATCAAGAAGGCCTGCGCCTTAGCTCTCGAACTACTGGACGCCCCCACCGTCAAAGCTGGCGTCTACACGGTCATCTGCGACTCAGCCCTGACGGGGCTATTCGTTCATGAAGCCTTTGGCCACCTCAGCGAGGCGGACAACGCCTACAAGAACCCTGATCTAGCCAAGGCCATGACCATGGGCCGCAAGCTGGGCCGCGATATCCTGACCATCTACGACACCGGCGAGTACTATGCCAATCGCGGCGCGCTCAAGTATGACGATGAGGGCGTCGCCACGGAGCGCACCTACCTAGTCCGGGACGGCATCCTGGTCGGCCGCCTGCACTCACGCGAGACCGCCGGGATCATGGGTGAGAAGCCGACCGGCAGCGCCCGTGCGCTGAACTATACCTTCCCGCCGCTTTGCCGCATGCGCAATACCTGTATCGCCCCTGGGCAAGCCAGCTTCGATGAGATGATCAAGGATATCAAACTGGGCGTCTACGCCATCGGTAGTGGTGGCGGTGAGACCAACGGTGAGATGTTCACCTTCAATGCCGGTCACGGCTACATGATCCGCAATGGCAAGCTCGCCGAGCTGGTCAAGGATGTCAAGCTGATGGGCAACGTCTTCACCACGCTGGAGAATATCGACATGGTCGGTGATGAGCTGCAAGGCCGTGATGGCGCCGGCGGCTGCGGCAAAGGCGGTCAGATGCCTCTGCCCACCAGCGGTGTCTGTCCACCCATTCGCATCCAGAACGTGATCATGGGAGGTGCGAAGCAATGACAAAGCTCTTTCAATCGCTCCCCACTGGCGTGCAGGGTGAACTAATGACCCGCCGCCTGCAATCCGTCGAGGTCAGCTTCTCCGACAGCGAGTTCCAGGATATCAAGAACAGCATCAATGACAGCAGCACGCTGCGTGTGATCCGAGACGGGCGGATGAGCACCGCCACCAGCACCAAGCCCGGCAGCGAGGAAGAGTTGATCGCCAATGCCATGGGATCGGTGCGCTTTGGGACCCCAGTCAGTTATGATCTCCCGGGCGCTGCTGAGTTGGCTAAGATCGAACTGGCCGATGATCGGCAGATGGACACCAGAACCATGGTCGAGATAGCCGATGACCTCACCCAGTCACTGCTACGCTACGATCCGCGCATCCGCGCCAACGCCGGGGTAGGACGCGATGAGGTCGAGGTTAAGCTGAGCAACAGCAACGGCTTTGCTGGCTCCTATCGTAAAACGATCTGGGGAGCTGGCTTAGGCGGGCAGCTGATCCAGGGCGATGACTTCCTCTGGCTGGGCGAGCAGATCGTTTCCATCAGCCCCGAGCTCGACTTTGAGACGCTAAAGAAAGACGTACTGCAGCAGTTCATCTGGGCCAAGAATACCGTCCCCTTTACCGCTGGCACCTATCCGGTCATCTTCGCCCCGATGCAGATGGGCTTCTTGATGACCCCCTTTCTCGCCTGCCTAAACGGCAAGGCGATCGCCCGCGGGATCTCCCCTTGGAAGGAGAAGATTGGTGAGCAGTTGCTCGACCCACGGGTGACCCTGATCGACGATGGCACCCTGGCGCGCAAGACCACCAGCGCCCCGTTTGACCGCGAAGGCACCCCGACCCAGTGTAACCCGCTGATCGCAAGCGGCGTGGCTGAGCAGATGCTGCTCGATATGCAGACCGCCAAGGAGCTGGGCAAGGTCTCCACTGGCAACGGCACTGCGGGCGGTCCCGCGGCGCACCGCGTCATCCTCACCCCCGGCACCACACGCTTAGCCGAGATGATCAAGGCCATCGATATGGGTCTGATTATCTTCGGCTCCATGGGCGCTTGGACCGGCAATCCCTATGGCGGTACCGTCAGCGGCACCATCGCCATGGGGCTGAAGATCGAGAAGGGCGAGATCGTTGGACGGGTGAAGAACTGCATGTTCTCGGTCAACTCCTTCAACCACTTCCGCGACCATCTGATCGGCATCTCCAGCGAGACCAAAGATGTTGGTTCTGGCTCCCCCGGCGGCGGCAGCGCCACCTATCCGTACGTTGCGCTGGACGAGGTCGTCATCGCGACGAAGTAATCTCAGGGCACAGCCCACAGAAAGGCACGACTGAGGCCGTCAACCCGGGAGATGGTAGAACAATAGAGGTGTTTGTAGGGGCGGGTTTGAAACCCGCCCGCGGCGAGGCGCGGTGCGCTTCGCCTTCGTTTGTCCATTCCCGTTTCGCATTCCGACAAACACGAAGCCCCCGATGCGGTCCTATGACCAGATCGGGGGCTGTATCTATCCTCTAATACTTATTCACTCTTCTCGATCCGGGCCTTGAGCTGCTCAACCTGCTTGGACTTCAAGAGGCCATCCTTCGCCAGCTGCTCCAGGCCCTGTAGCGCTTGAGCGGTTGCGTCAGAGTTGCCGATCAGGTTGCCCTGGTTGAGGGCATCCCAGATCGGAGCGGGCAGATCACCACTATGCAGCAGATCACAGATGCGTTGCGCCATCATCTCCCAGGCTCCAGGACGCTCCTCCATGGGCAGGGCGACACCACCGACGACCCCACTAAATAGCGAGGCGAGCTGCCCCTTGGGTTGGAGGCTGGAAGGCGAGATCACCGAGTAGCGGGGGCTCTTGCCGGGGTAGCGGGCCAGGTAGAACGGAACCGTGACCACGGTTTGCTCCCCTAGGTCCTGCTCCAGCTTTAAGGCCATGACTTCCAGATCACGGGCGACCGAGCGCCTCTCCTCGGCGGCCTGCTGCAGGATCTGCATGACGGCTGCCACTAAGCTCTTCTCCCGTTCGGCAGCCACATCCCAGTAGCGATGCGTCATCGTGATCCGGTGCTCCACGGCTGCGATCGGCCGCCGGGCTACCCCGATCTGACCGCTCATCTGCTGGATCAGTTCTTTGCCGAGACGCGTATGCTCGCTGGCCAGCGCCTTGATCTCCTCTTGGGCCAGCCTAGCCTGGTCATGGTAGTAGTCGGCCAGTTCACCGATGCTGTTCTGATACTCCCGTTCGCCTGCCTGGACCTGCTTCAGATAATCCTGCCAAGACTCTGTATCGCGGGCGACTTGTGCATCCAAGCGTTCTGACTCGCGGCGGTGTTCTTCTTCCAGAGCTCTGATCTCCGCCTCGATCTTGGGACGTAGCTGGCTAAGTTGGTCATCCAGCGGCTTCAGTGCCTGCTGCTTCTCGTCCTCCAAGACGAGCATCCTCTTCTCCAGCGCCGCGGTTAGGTCGGGCATCATGCCATCCAGCTGGTCGGCGGCGTCCCGTAGGCTGGCGATCCAAGTCAGAAAGAGCTGCGCTTCCTCCCGAGCCTCGGCCTGATGACTGGCTGCGATCGGGGTCAGGTGCGCCTCAGCCGCGGAACCCGTACGCGCTTCTTTCAGCACCTGTGCCATCTCCTTGATATCCATCAGGCAGGCGAAGTTGTGCTGAAACTGCCCGGCGCCGGCGTGTTCCTTGGCCAGGGCGATCACGCCCTGGGCGAAGTCCCCCTGCCTAGAGAGATTTAGGGGCATAGGGATCTGCTGGGGATCGCACTGCAGTAGCACCCCTTCACCCAAGATTCCGGCTAGATCCATCACCAGATAGCCAGACGGCGTACGGTTGAGCAGCAGCGGCCAGCCAACCTTGGCTAGCAGTTCGACCTTATCATCGCTGCCTTTGAGAAAGCTCAACCCTTTGGATGCTTCGGCCTTGGCCGAAGCCAGGCACAGGGCTAGCTCCACCCCACTGTCAACACTCTGGCCGTCTTTATCTACTAAGAACGGTATCTGCATGTCCGTCAAACTGCTTCCTCCTTTTTCACTAAGTTTGCTAACCCACCCCATTCTGCGATTGTCTATATGGGTGGAAGGACTTCCACGGATATCACAAGAACAGAGAGCTATCCTGGTCCGCGGTGTGCACCCGCCAGGACCACACCAAGAGGTATTCCATGGACGAAGCAACCATTGTCGCGCGGGCCCAAGCTAAGGATGAAGGCGCCTTTACTTGGCTCGTGGACCGTTACGGCGAGCTCCTGCTCTCACTGGTTGGCTACCACGTGGGCAGACGCGATGCACCGGATCTGATACAGGAGATCTGGGTAGCAGTCTACCGCAAGCTGTGGCAGCTTGACGACTGTCGCCAGTTCGTCCCTTGGCTGAAAACGGTGGCCTATTATCACTGCCTAAACTATCGCAAGGCTAGGGCCCGGCAATGGGCGTCAGAGCTGCAGATGGATGCAGATGCTTGGCTGAGCCTCTCTGAGTGCCTGTCCGGCGATGATCCTAGCGTCGAAGACCTGCTAGACCAGAGCGAACTGCGATCACTCATCTCCGGCCACCTGGATAGGCTTCCAGCGGACTATGGTCAACTGCTACGGCTCCACTACCTCAAGCAGCTCAGCTACCAGCAGATCGTCACCGTGACCGGGCTGCCGCTTAGCACGATCAAGTGGCGAATGCACCAAGGACGCAAGTTGCTCTACGCCAAGCTACTTAAGCATTTGGTGCGGCAGAGCCGCATGAGCTAAGGAAGCGGATCGCCGCTCACACGTGCGACCGCGAGATGCGGCAGAGCCGCATGGATTAAGGAAGCGGATCACCGCCAGTGGCGTGCGACCGCGACCTGACCCCAAGAACAACAAAGGAGGACGATCGATCATGGATGAAGCCAAACGCAAGGTGATCTTCAGCATGCTCCGTGAACTTAGGAAACTGGCCGCCCAAGCCTCAATGACCGGAAGCTTCCGCAAGTCGACGCCAACCTTGGTCAGCACCTACAACAAGTGCTTGGCCCTGATCCAGGAAGAAGATGCCGACGTAGCGCTGTTCTTCAGCGAACTATCAGCGGAGCAGGTTCATGTGGACGAAGTGGGGGCGGCTGCCGGCCTGCTGGCCAGTTACCTCTTCCCCAGCGCCAGCGAACAGATCCATATGAGACACTGCGGACACCATGGTGAGGAGCACGAAGAGTAGGGTTTGGTCACACAGAGGGCACGAGCAGTGCCCTCTGTCTTGGTTTCGGCGGGCGCAGCATGGCGGCGCCGCTACACCCCGGAGGTAGAACCACGATACGTAGGGGCGCTGCCATGCTGCGCCCGGGTTCTTCGTCATCCCCACTAGGGACTAGGGGCTGGGGGCGTGGGGCTAGGGACTCGCGCTAGCGAGTCACCAATTGCGTCATTCCTACGATAAACCGCTCCACTTCTTCCTCAGTGTTATAGGGCGCCATGCCAGCGCGGACCCAGCCACCGCTCTCGCGAACCCCTAGGTTAATGGCCAGGCTGCTGGCGTAGAAATCCCCTTCGGCGATGAAGACGCTGTGTTCATCCGCGATGTATTGGCAGACCTCGGCTGGCTTCAACCCGTCAACACGAAAGGCGATGGTTGGGGTCTTCTTGACTCCTGCAGGCGCCTGGTAGAGGCGAACATGCGGCATCTCAGCGAGAGCCACACGGATACGCTCGGCCAAACGGTTCTCGTACTCCTCGATACGTGCAAAGGCTGAGACGATCCTTTCCCTCAGGGTCTCCCCCTGACCAAGACTGGAAACAAACTCGATGGCAGGCTTGATCCCAGCGATCCCTTCGTGGTTCTGGGTACCGCTCTCCAGCTTGTCAGGTACTCGCTCGGGGGCAGGCATTAGCTTGTACGGCTGCAGCGCCTCGAAGACGTTCTCCCGAATCACGGCGACGCCGACGTGCGGTCCAAAAAACTTGTAGGTGGAACAGAGGATGATATCGGCACCGAGCCGATCGCGGTCAATGACCAGATGGGGCACGGCATGAACTGCGTCGACCACCGTCAAGGCGCCCATCGCTCTGGCCCGGGCAGCGATGGTCGGAACGTCGTTGATGGTCCCGACAGCATTGGATGCCAGTCCGACCGCCACCAGCTTGGTCTTGGGGTTGACCACTTGATCCAGATCAGAGAGATCAAGGGTCAGGGTCTCGAGGTTGACCTTCAACCAGCGAACGGTCATCCCATGATCCTTGGCCACGGCTAGCCAGGGATCGACGTTGGCGCGGTGGTCGAGTTCGCTGACCACCAGTTCGTCGCTAGGACCCCAGTGACGACCGAGCGCACGGGAGACTGCCAGGCTAAGGGTGGTCATATTGGAGCCGAAGGCCACCTCAGTGGGCTTAGCACCCATGAGTACAGCCACCGCCTGGCGAGCGTCCGCGATAATCTCCTCGGTCTCGATACTGCTGGGGAACTGGCCATGCAGATTAGCGCCGCCACGCATCATGTAGCCAGTGATGGCCTCGATGCTGCCCTTACAGACCTGGGAACCTCCAGGGCCGTCAAAGTAGGCCACCGGGCGGCCGTTAAAGATCCGTGTAAGTGCCGGAAACTGTGCTCGTACGGTTTCAATGGGGAATTGATTGACTGTGGTCATGCTGATCCCCCTCCCAACAGATTGGATACTGCTAGATTTCTGACATCCAACAGGAAATTCCTCCTTGCCAGCAGCGTTGCACTCTTGCCGGACTCTCCACTGTGCAGTCGATGCACAACAACAGGCGCAGCCCCTAGGTACGGGTCGCTTGATGAGCTGACGTAAATGATTGGCCACAACTCGCATGCCAATAGTGAAGTTGAAGGCGAGGACACCTAGGCCATGCCGTCCTGCATCATCCATTGCTTCTCGGGCACAGGGAATACTCCACATGCCATGACCAGTGTATTTGGACTTCTGATTGAGGTTGGGTATGCAGTTCTGCTCCATCCTATTGAGGGCGAGGATCTCCACCCAAAAGGGGGAGTTCACCTGAACCTGGCGGCTTTCCCTGTCTATACCTGCGCGCCCAAGCGGTCAAGTTAGGTACGGGCAAGAACTGTCTACCAACGCATCAAGCACTGGCTCCCATCCTTGAGGACGCCAGTGCTGCTGTTTTCCCTGCAACTCGTCGTCTGAGCCATCCAGGCGGCTGCCCAGGACTACCTTAGAGCGGTGCAAGGTTCTCAGGTTGTCAGGCACTCAAAATCTGGTGTTCATATCAGTCCCCTTTATATGTGAGCATCTTGTAAAACTCTGTTGTGTGCAGCGTTAACTACCGGCCACCACAGCCAACAGCAGTTGTGGAATTTCCAAAAGTGGAGCGACTTTTCTCACTGCTCCCAAAGCAACAGCTTCTTTGGGCATACCATAGACAACACAGCTTTTTTCATCCTGTGCGATGGTAAAAGCTCCAGCTTCTTTCATTGCCAAAAGGCCGACAGCCCCATCTTTGCCCATACCGGTGAGGATAACCCCTACCGCATTGGCACCAACATTGCGTGCGACAGAGTGGAAGAGCACCTCCACTGATGGGCGCTGATGAAAGACCAGTGGACCTTGAGCAATCTCTACGAAATAGTTCGCACCGCTGCGCTTAACGACCATATGATGATTGCCCGGAGCGATCAGTGCCTTTCCCGGCGCCAACAGATCACCATGGTTCGCCTCTTTCACCTCGATCTGGCATAGGGTATCTAAACGTTCCGCAAACGAGCGGGTAAAGTGTTCGGGCATGTGCTGAACAATAACTAGAGGTGGTGCATCGGCCGGCAGTTGGGTGAGAAGATCCTTAAGTGCCTCCGTTCCTCCCGTAGAGGCACCGATAGCGATCACTTTGTTGGTAGTCTTCAACATAGCTGTAGCCCTAGGTTGAACTTGGGATATGAATGGACGGGTGGTTCTGGTCACCACTCGGGCGTGAGCGACCGCTTTGATCTTCTCAATCAGTTGCTCACTCATATCTCTGACAGAATACGAGCTTCCTGGTTTTGCGATAACATCCATCGCTCCAAGCTCCAAAGCTCTAAGAGCCACAGCACATCCTTCCTGGGCCAATGAACTGACCACAATCACCGGCATCGGGCGGTGCGTCATCACTTTCTCCAAGAAAGTCAACCCATCCATACGAGGCATCTCAATATCCAAGAGCATCACATCGGGCTCCAGCTGAATAAGCTTCTCGCGAGCGATATAGGGGTCGGGGGCGGTGCCTACTACCACCAGCTCCGGATCATGGGCAATCTCTTGACTTAGGATCTTGCGAACGAGGGCCGAATCGTCGACGATCAATACTCTAATTGGCTTCATGACCATCAACCCCATTTCTAGGAGTGGGACTCATACATTGGCCTATTTCCGGTATAGAGCGGGCTGAACATAGTGAAACCGGTGTGCCTTGTTGAGAAAGCTCTCCGAATGACCGATGAACAACAATCCGCCGGGCGCCAGGACATTATAGAACTTGTCCACCAACTGCTGTTGGGTGGCTGTGTCAAAATAGATCATGACATTGCGGCAGAACACCAGATCAAAGGTCTGTTGAAAGTGGAACGGCTGCATGAGATTGAGCTGGCGAAAAGTGACCATCTCTCTGATCGCAGGGATGATCTGGTAGCCACCTTCGGAACGGATGAAGTATCGATTAAGCATTGGTGGGGGGATAGTCTCCCCCTCACCATCGGAGTACCACCCCTGCTGGGCTGTAGCCAAGACCTTTGTGCTGAGGTCGGTCGCCAGGATTCTGACCTGCATACCAGCAGGCAAACATTCCTTGAGGACCATGGCGAGAGTATAGGGCTCTTCTCCGGTGGAGCAGCCCGCACTCCATGCCCGCAGTTCCTGCCTCGTGCGTGTGCGAGAGTTTCTTAATAGAATAGCTTGGATGTTTTCCTGCAGATAACCGAAGTGCTTTTCCTCACGAAAGAAGTCTGTCTTGTTGATTGTCACCTCACTGGCGAACCGATCATGCACAGATCGCTCCCGCGAATGAGTAAGCAGATCAAAATAGGCATCAAATGAGCTCAGATGATAATACTCCAGAAGGCGGATTAACCGGAACTGCAGCATCTCCTTTTTCTGTGGCCCCATATTAATGCCATACATCTGGCGGATATAGGTGCGATATCGATCGAACTGAGCGTCCGTAATTTCCATACTCAACCAACCTTTTCAAGAGTGGTCATCGCAATCCGCTTGGCAAGGGCAGTATGACCAGCTGCAGGAGTAGAAAACTCACAGGCGTCTAGAAACCCTGGGGATCATCCTCAAAGGGGATAACTCTCTCAGGATCGACATCGTTTACCTTCCTGCCCACCTTGGTATGCGCTTTCACCTGCGATCTGTCGTTAGCTCCCCTTGTCTTGGCATGCATCGCTGCATTTTTAGGCGACCGCTGAGCAACGGCAGTGTCGCGTTTCCCTTCCACCAAGGCGAACAGATCCATGACGATATCCTGCAAGACTTCCGCCTGTGAATCGAGCTCCTCAGAGGTTGCGGAGCTCTCTTCCGCCGCGGCAGCACTCTGCTGGGCGGTCGTCCCAATCTGACCCATGGCCTTGGTGATCTGGGAGATGCCTTGTGATTGTTCCTGGCCGGCAGCGGCGATCTCGTTCATCAGGTCGTTCACCTTCTTGGCTTGATCGGTGATTTCCGCCAATGATCCGCTGACCCGCCTGGCGACGTCCACACCCTTTTGTGATAGCTCAATGTTGCTCTCAATGATCGCTGCGGTATCTTTGGCGGCCTGGGCGCTGCGCTGCGCTAAGTTGCGCACTTCTTCAGCCACCACGGCAAAGCCCATCCCTGCTTCGCCTGCTCGCGCTGCCTCCACCGCTGCGTTGAGCGCCAAGATATTGGTTTGAAAAGCAATCTCATCGATGACTTTGATGATTTTGGCGATCTGGTCACTCGATTTCTTGAGGTCATTCATGGACTCCATCATGTCCTGCATTTCTGCATTGCCCTTGTCGGCGGCCGTCTTGGCCAAAGCGGAGAGAGAATCCGCCTGACGGGTATTCTCGCTGTTTTGCTGCACCATGGACAGAATCTCTTCCAAGGTTGTCGATGTCTCTTCCATGGACGACGCCTGTTCCGAACTCCCCGCAGCTAGCTGCTGACTAGCCGAGGAGAGTTGTCCCGAAGCGGCAGTGACCTGTTGCGCTGCTTCGCCAAGGCCCTTGGCGACCTTGTTGATCGGGCGGGTGATGGAGGCACTCATGTAGAAACCGAGGCCCAGAGCGAGAAGGAAGCCGAGCGCCATGCCAACCAAGGCAATCACTTGGGAGCGTGCGGCGCTGACACTGGCAGCGGTCGTGCTGGTAAGCACGAAATGATCGTAAAATGATGTCAGTTCGGCAAGACGCGCTCCTGCCTCGGCTCCGTTGCTCTGATTCGCGACTAACTCTTGATCATACAATCTGGCGTAGATCCCTTGATCACCCGTTCTGAGATACTCTTGATGCATGGCATCAAATTCTTGGTTGCCCTTCTTCCAGGTGTCCCAAGCCACGACAAATTTCTTCCATAGCGCATCCTCTTCCGGTACACGGGGCAACTGATCATAGGCTTTCCAGTTGTCATCCACCGTCTTCCAGGCGGACTTGAGCTGATCCTGTTGCCTGTCGACGGCAGCCTTGTCGATACCTGCAATCAGTAAAGTGCGGTTGGCCGACTTGATAGCCGTACGAGCCTCTGCCAGATTGCTGAGCGCTATCATACTAGGCAGCTGTTCATTACTCACATCTTGCAACGATCCTGTGATCTGCCTGATGCTGCTCCAGCCAACAAAGCCTACGGTCAGAGTAATCAGAGCGACAATGAGGAAACCGCCGATCAGCTTCAAGCTCAATTTCATATTGCGCATGGTGTTGGTCCTCCTTCGCTTGTGGTGCTGCCAGACTGAAACATGATGACTCCATCGGTGCCGAGGATGTGGTTTGTTTCCAGAAGCAGGATGACCTTGCCCTTGGCTTTGCCCATTCCTGTCAGAAAGCCCATGTCTGAGGTTGTCCCGTACTGAGGCGGTGGTTCAATGTCACCAGACGCAATATTGACCACCTCAGACACCGAGTCCACGGCCACACCCATAAGACGGATTCCTTCCTCGCTGCTCAGCTCCAGCACAATGATACAGGTACGTGCTGTATATGCCTTTTCTTCCATGCCAAATTTCAGGCGCAGATCGATTACGGGGATGATCTTGCCGCGCAGATTGATAACCCCTTTCACATGGCTTGGCATACGCGGCACATTGGTGATCTCCATCATGCCGATGATCTCCTTGACCCTGCGCAGCGGGATACCATACTCCTCTCGTCCGACGGTAAAGGTTAAGTATTTGCCGCCGAGTTCGCCCATCAGTCCTCACCTTCCCTTCTAAATAGATGCTCGACATCCATGATGAGGGCTACATTGCCGTCGCCAAGGATAGTGGCACCCGATGCATACGGCAGACTCCTGAAATCGTGTCCCAACGGTTTGACCACAATCTCCTGTTTGCCAATAATCCCCTGAGCGGGCAGCGCTCGCACTTGTTGCTCAAGCTCCAGTATGAGGACAAGCTCCTCTGGTTGAGCCGCTGGACACCCCAAAATCCGAGCGATCGGGATAAGACTGATGATCTCATCCCTCAGGCGTACCGCACTGGTCTTTCCTCGCACCGTGACCCACTGATCATCTTCCGGCTTGAAAATACGCTTCAGATTCAGGGTGGGAACGATATAACGACTGCCAAAGAGTTCAATGATGGTACCGTTGATAATGGCCATATTGATCGGAATTTTCAATACAAAGGTACTGCCCTTACCCAGTTGACTGATGACCTCTACCTTACCGCCGATCTTGCTGATCTCCGTTTTCACAACATCCAGACCCACGCCCCGACCAGCCACATTGGTGACTGTATCGGCGGTGGAGAAACCAGGCTTAAAGATGCAGTTGACTATTTCATCATCCCCGTAGGCTTTGCTTCCATCTATCAAGCCCCGCTTGATCGCCTTGTCGCGCACCTTGGCCAGATTGATCCCACCACCATCATCCGCAACTTCGATGAAAACCGTGCCTCGACGGCTATAGGCCTGGACTCGGATCTGACCTTGGGGCGGCTTGCCCTGCCGCTGCCGTTCATCCCGTTCTTCTATACCATGAGCAATGGAGTTTTTGACTAAATGCAGCAGAGGATCAAGGATTTTTTCCGCCACGCTGCGATCAATCTCAGTCTCTTCACCTGAGAACTGCAAGAGGACACCCTTGCCCAGCTCATCTGCTGTGTCTCTGCCAATTCGCGCGATCTTCTGGAAGGTTGATTTGAGCGCAACCATGCGCAGGGACATCGAGATGTTTTGAATATCGCGGGTAATCCTAGACATACGCATGAGTTTTCCATTGAGGCTGTCACCTTGGCCAAAGCGCCGCATCGTCTCCTGCTCAATCAGCGATTGGGTAATCAGCAGTTCGCCAAGCAGATCAACCAAGTTATCCACTTTGGCTGTCGGAATGCGCATGTAGGCGCCATCATGAACACTGCTGCTGCGCGGAACAGGTGAGACCTCTTCCTGTGAACGCAGGGATTGGATTACGTCCCTGACCTCAGCTTTGCCTTCTCGGACTAGCACCTGGCCCAGTCTCATCTCGGGATGAAGAGCCTGTTTCTCCAGTCCCTCATGCAACTGCTGTTCGTTAATGGCGCCTGATGCCACCATTAACTCACCCAGACGGGGTGGCTGTTGGGAATCTAACGCGGGAGCGTTGTTGCCTGCTGGTTGCGCTCCTGTATTGAGGGCCTGAATATGGGCTTGGCAGATCGCAACGAATGCCCGGTCACGCACCATGCCGGGCATGCCACAAATCCGCTTGATATGGTCACAGGATGCCAGTATGAGGTTGACCAGAATCTTGCTGACTATCAGATGGCCCTTGCGGCACTGGTCAAGCAGGGTCTCCGTCTGGTGTGCAATTCGTCCGATCAGATCCTGCTCAACGAAGCCAGCCATCCCTTTGACGGTATGGAAAGAGCGAAACAGACTATGGACCGTTTCCATATTGCCAGGATCGGTCTCCAGAGCCAGCAAGTCATTCTCAATCGTCTCCAGGTGCTCACGGGTCTCCACGATAAAATCCTCAAGAAACTCTGAATCGACCTCGCTGGTTACCTTGGCTTGGCCGGCGACAATGGCCGCGACGATCTCTTCTTCTTTTGCCATCTCACTCCCCCCTTAAAGGGCTCTCCCCGTCATTCAAGGCAGTAAGCAATCCCCAACTGCGCAGGGCCCAGATCAAAGATCAAACGATGGGATTGCAGTCGGCTAATGAGCAATAATACGCCGTAACCGGTAACCAGGGTTGGTGGGGAGATCTCGGTCGGTGTTAGCGCCGACAGCTTGCCAAGAGCTGACCCGACCAACATGTTAACCAACTCGCTCAGAGCGCTCTTGGTCATGGAATCCAAAGCGCTTATCTCCATCCCCCCCATCATGGCTGACACCACCTTCAGGGCAGGAATCCTGTCCAAACCGATCACGATATTTCCTCTCAACCCTCCGCTCATGCCGATAATGATATTGACTTCGCTGGCTGAGGATAGGAGCGGTTCCACGACATCACCCTGATACTCGGGAACAAGGCCAAACATGGGCAATAGTCCGGAAGCGGCTTCGACCAGTGCTTCTTTTAGATCCACACTGCTACACCCCCTCAAAGCCGATGTCAACGGTGACGATTCCGTGACCACAGCTAAAATATCTCAGTGCGGATGTGATATTGGGGGTAGTGACCTCCAACTCATTGCCTACAAATATGGCCGGCGGTGTCAAGCGGATCTCGCCGCCCTGGTAATGATTGTTAATCGGTGTGGTGGCATTCCCCGCCACCATGTTGGCAAACTCAGCGAAATAGAGATAGAGCTCCATCTCATCATCTAGAGGCTCGCCGTTCATCCTGTTGGTGATGACCTGGGCAAATCGGCGCTCCAGGGTAAAGATAATTCGACCGGGATTCCTGCCGACCATCCCGATGACGGCAGCTACCATGGTCTCCTGCGATGATGGTGCTTGTTCTGTGACGGCAAACTCCAAGTCGGTCAGATCACGACTGACATCGACAAAGGCTTCCTGCACCCAATGAACAAATTGCGCAAACTTACCTTGATCCACTATGACACTCCTTTTCCTGCATCAGATCCTGGATAGCGAGCAGGAGCTCATCAGCGTGAAAAGGCTTGCCGACGAAGTGGCGAACACCGATTGACCGCGCGGTCGCCAACAAGTCATTGTCACCCATGGCACTCATCATCACTACTTTGCTGCCAGGATCTCGTGCGTATAGATGTCGGGCAGTCTCAATCCCATCCATCACCGGCATCGTCACATCCAAGGTGATCACATCGGGCTGATACTCTGTTACCATCTCCAGACCCACTTGGCCATTGGTAGCATTGGCAACAACCTGCAGGCCATATGGTTCCAAGGCCTTCTTGACTGCCTTGAACACAAAAGGTGAATCGTCGATTACTAAGACGCGGTAGCCTGTCATGTTCCAGTCCTCCATTCCTGCTACATACGAATTACGCATCGATCAGAGCCGCTTGATAGCTCTCATCAAGTTGATCCTTGCCCTTGATGCACTGATCGCCACCTCGCGTCTCCGTTCATAGCAAGACCCATGCCAGGACTTTGAAGCAGAGATAATGGCCAAATATGTCCGAAATATGCCCAATTTAGCACAGAATTCACTTACTTTTCGTCTCATTCTCGTGTCTCGTATCGTATCATGAAACGAAATAGTGAGAAGGTACAAGACCTTCTCACTATTGTTGTCTGGACGCCAGTTCATGCGCAGTGTGTTTGGTGCTCTCTGTCGATCCGAGTTTTGCCTCCAATCGCCAACGATAGGCGGTCGCCCGCGACACTTGCGCTCGCTCGGCAGCTTCTGATACTCTGCCGCAGGCAGCCAGCGCCGCCAAGAAGAGTGATTTCTTGTCCGACTCTGATGCGTCAAGCTCCTTGGCCGGATCAGCCGCACGCAGGAGGTCGGCAACGTCATGAGTGGTTATCATGTTACCTGGGCTCAACAGATACGCAGTCTCAAGCATGTTCTTCAGCTCACGGATATTCCCAGGCCAATGATAGCGTTCCATGATCCTGACCGCGTCAGGAGCAATCCCCTTCGCTCCATACTCACGAGCATTGATCTGTGCCAGAAAATGCTGCACAATGGTTGCCACGCATCCTCGCCGTTCACGCAGGGGAGGAACGACAAGTACGGCCCCGGCCAAGCGATAATAGAGGTCCCAACGAAACAACCCTTTAGCACACATCTGACGGAGGTTTTTATTAGTAGCACTGATAACACGGAAATCGACAGATATGGTTTGATCATCGCCGATCCGCGTGACTTGCTGCTCCTGAAGCGTACGGAGCAGCATGGCCTGCGCCGGCAGAGCCAGGTCTCCCACCTCATCCAAGAAGATCGTTCCTTGGTCGGCGATCTCGAACTTGCCTTGTTTCCCACCTTTCACCGCTCCGGTGAAGGCCCCTTCCGAATAACCAAACAACTCGCTAGTCACCAGGTTTTCGGCAAAGGCAGCACAGTTGACCGCGACAAAGGCTCGATGAGCACGATGACTGGCATTGTGGATGGATTGGGCCAATAGTTCCTTGCCAGTTCCGCTTTCACCGAAAATCAGGATGGGATGATCACTTTTACTCAACACGAAGCTCTTCTCGCGCACATCCTTCATCTCATCTGAGAGGCAGACCATATCCTCAAAACGGTATTTAGCACACAAGCCTCTCTTTCCCGAACTGAGCGATGCCGGCTTCTTGTCCACCGCCAAACAAGCCTCAATGAGTGTACGTGCTACATTGTAGGCCATCGTTACACCCCGCCGGTCTTGGGTACGAATATATACGGCCATACTCCCAATGATCTTACCGTCGACCACGATCGGTTCACCATAGCCAACTTGTCCATGCAGAAGCGGGCACATATGCTCATAGTGAGCGAGTATCCAGTGACGCCTATGTTTGAGAGTCATATTATTGACCATGTTCCCAACCAGATCTTCCGATAGAAGGCAACCAACAGAACGAGCACCAACGCTATGACGACTCTCACGACCAATCTGTTCACAATAGAGTTGATAACAATCTGCGTCAGTGAAGCTGATATATCCATCGAAGCGGTACTTAGCCTTGGCTACCAGATAGTCAAGCTTGGCCAGTAACCACCGAACTGAATGGCACCGATCATTGAACTCAGCTGTTGACAGCCGTGGAAGACGGATACGGTCAAAATAGCATTCAGTTTCTTCTCTGCATCTCATCCATGCTGAAGCAACTTCGGGGGGCAGGTCTGGAACCGGTCCACCTTTGACGAACTGCAGCCAATCATCGTATGTCACAGGCATGTCAAATAGACCCTCCAATTGAGTAGATCATTGAGTAGATCATATACCATATTCGCCAATAATCGACATATCCCCTCTACCTTGATGCGATGAGAAGCACATGTCATATATTACAGCAGGAGATCTAACCATTTTATGATGAGATTTGCTAGAGCTGGTTAGGCAGATGAATCTACGCTTGAATACCGCTCATGATGAAGTACTGCCAAGACTGCCCATATTTTGATACCTGTTATCGTTCGCGACGCTATCTCGCACCAGTATTTTCGCCCAAGCGATCGATCTAGATAAGTGCCCGCGGTTGAGTAGACCGTAGGCACTTGTTGTCTCGGCGAAGACCAGAACTGGGCGCTACTCGCGGAGCCGTATATTATGCTTATATCTACAATAATTTCTCTGAATAGCAGCAGGAAACACGACCGAACCTACCGAAGAGTCATGTGATCACGGATGAGAGGAGACCATGCGATGAAGATCACCAAAGAGATGGGCATCATCGAAGTCGTACAAAAATACCCCAAGGCCGCTGCCGTACTGATGCAGCATGGAATGGGCTGCATGGGTTGCGCTGCAGCTCACTTTGAGAGCATCGAACAAGGCGCTGCCGCCCACGGAATCGATATCGTCAAGCTGGTCGAGGATCTCAACAAGGTCGCGACTGCCTAGAAACTGGACCACGGATGCAAAAAGCACTGGCTCCTCTTGCGGGGATGCTAGTGCTTTTGCCATATCTCGCCACAGGTCATGTGTGCATCGGATTCCTGATGGCCTCGGGCTTATTGGGTTTATCGATGGAAATAGCGGTAAAGCACCTTCACGAATTCTGGGATACGAGGGGCTGCCCCCTGCTCCCGAAGGGCAGCATCCACCTCGAGGGTCTCCTCCAACGTCTGTTCTCCCGCCTGGATGATGTCGGCAACAGTCGTTGGCTGGCCGGCCTTAGCGGTCACAATCCTCGCCAAGATCTCTTGCCCTTCGGCGTGGTCTAGGACTGCAAAGGCGGTGAAGAGGCACAGGCCGAGGTTCTCGGTACCGAGCATATAGGCGTAGAGGTAGTCCATGTCGTTCATATCAGCGCACTCAGGAGCCTTGTGCGGCATATTGACGGTGAAGCGCGCTGCCTCGTCCGTAGATGGGCGAGTGACCATCTCCTGAATGCTAGGCTGATCAGGGTAAAGGGCGGCAACCCCCTTGGTCGCGCCGGCCACGACTCTTCCTCGAGTGGTTAGGCGTTGCACCTCACCGAGTAGCGTCTCCACCGCCTCAGGCGTGGCCCACTGTGCTTCAGCCCGCAGCAGTTGCGCCGCGCTGGCCAAGAACTCGAGACTGTCTAGTCCCAACTCGAAGCAGGTGACGTTCAGGCGCTTGGCATAAGCGACCTCATGTATACCCAACAGGTCCTCACAGGCGGCCACGACCTCGCTCTCCGCAGGCGAGCTGTAAGCTTCTTTGGCATCAGATGCATGCCGATTTAGACAGCCGATGACACATCCTGGAGCGCAGTTGCGGTTGAGCCCAGTGTTGGTCACCAGCGGTCGATCGCGCTCCTCTCGCCCACTCAGCTCAGAAGCAAACTGCTGTCCGAGCTTCATCATCTTGATCAGGGTGATGGAGCCGTAGGCCGGCAGAGCCCCACCGCAAACGGGGTGCTCGACGATCAGCCTGCCCAAGCGCTTGCTGAGCTGACGTAGATCCGCCTCTGAGGCGGCTGGAGCGGCGAAGTTGGCCCTGGCTGATACCACCACGGCCTTCAGCCCCATGGCACCGAAGATATGCCCCATCTTATTGCGTCCCACATGGTAGATCGGTTTGCCACCCGCTGGATAGGTGATGAAGGTGCTGGCCAAGGGCAGCAGATGCTCGCCAGCAGCCCCGATCCCGAGCACCGCGCTCTCGGCGCCGAAACGGCCCCGTGCCCAATCGATGGTGCCACTGACAGGCCTCTCCTTCAGCTCACTCACTGTCTCGACGCTCATCCCATCGGTGCCGAGGTGCACCACTGCGGCCTGCCCGGGACGGTAGCTGCCCGTGATGACCAGGGCGGCGATATCCATGGAACCGAGCTTCTCTGCCATGGGGCCCGACGTGTTGGCGAGAAGCAACGCCGGCGACAGATGGCTGCGACCAGCCATGGTCAAACGGCAGGTGCTGGGCGCCAAGGTGCCTGAGAGCAGGCCGGGAGCGATCACCAAACAGGTCCTGGCGTCCATCTCGCACTGAGCCGCTTCAGCAAGCAGGCGGACGGCTAATCCCCTGCCTGTGTCTTGGACACCGGTGTAGACATGCTCTCGTTCGCTAACCCCTAGTGTATCGAGGTTTACATAGACAACTCTAGACAACGGTCTCGACCTCCCCGAAGTACTTCATGCTCGCGACCAAGGCCTGGACATAGGATGATTGCGGCGAGTCGAAGATCCGGGCCGTGGGTCCAGACTCGACGACCTTACCTTGATAAACAACATTGACCTGTTGGCACCACGGCACTACCACCTGCCACTGGTGGCTGATCATTAGGACGCTCAGTCCGGACGCGCGGTTTAGCTCCCGAAAGACAGCCAAGATCTCCGCCGCGGTCTCGTGGTCGAGCATGGAGGTGCTCTCATCGGCAATGATCAGTCGCGGACGAGGGATTAGCGCCCTGGCGATGGTCAGGCGCTGACGCTGACCGCCGCTCAGCTCCCTCACCTGGCGCTCAGCCCACTGCTGATATGGACCTAGGCCCACGTGGGCAAAGGCCTCTACTACCGGGCAGTACTCATGGCCATGGCGCTGACAGAGGCGCACTGGCTCACCAAGTGTCTCGGCCACGGTGATCCACCCATCCATGGCGGCGTAGGCGTCCTGAAAGATGTACTGGATCGACGCCGCCTGGGCAAAGGTTCGCTGCCTGAGCGGCGGTAACGGAGATCCGTCGAGCAGTAGGGAGCCGGAGTCCGGCCGCTCCTGACCACTGACAATACGCGCCAGGGTTGTTTTGCCCCCACCGCTCTCGCCAAGGATGCCGACCATGCTCCCAGTCTTGATGGCCATGGAGATATCATCGAGGACGACACGCCGCCTGCCGCCGTCCGGGTAACTCTTCGTGATGCCGATCAGTTCGATCAGTTTATTGCTCACCATGAACCTCCAGGTTGATCACCACATCTGCCAGATGGCGCACCAGCCCTCGCTCATGGGAGACCATCAGCACCGCCAGCCCCCGACGCTTCCGTTCCAGCAGATACTCCACCATGATCTTGAGCGTAATGGCATCCATGGCCGTGGATGGCTCATCCAAAACATACAGCTGAGGTGCCTTGATCATCCCCATCATTAAGAGTAGACGCTGCTTCATCCCGCCACTCAGCTGATGGGGAAAAAGCGTCAGCACGTCGCCGGTAAGCTTTACGTCACTCAGCCAAGGTCCCCAGTCATCAATCGGTTGCCCCGTGCCCTGAGCGATATGGGCGAGATGGGTGGCAATGGCTATCGAGGGGTTCAGGCCGCTTTGCGCGTACTGAGGCAGATAGGAGACATGGCGAAAGATGATCGGCCAAGCTAGATCGACCATGTTCTGCCCCACTAGCTCTGCCTGATCGTAGCTGACGCGGCCAGTGAACGATGGCTGAAAGAGGGCGTTGATCAGGGTCGATTTGCCCGAACCTGTGGGACCAACCACGGCTAGGCAGGTCCCCGGCTCAATCACGAGCGGCGGGTAGTGGTACGTATGGGTTGAGTTCGGATATGAGACTTTCAGCCCGACAACATGCAGGACCGACATGGATGCGCACCTCCGTTCAAGCAGGAGTCCACAAGAACACGAGTCCACAAGTAGGCTTGAAACCAGCATAGACATGGTCGCCTGCTGGCGACCCACGGGAGGCTCTGGGGCCGTCCCCTACAGACGTCGCTGCTGTTTGCGGGGTTGATGGAGGTGAAACCGAACGACTTAGTCGTGGGGTCCGTGGAGGAACGCGGAGTGTTCCGGCTTCATCCTCTGTGGCGCCGCAGGCGGCATGGAGAACTAGTGCCTATCTGCTCATGTCTACTATCTGCCCTCTGGTGTCCGCTCTCTGGTCACTCACGCTCAAATGTCAACATCCCCACGGCCAGGATAAACCCGATCAGGCAGAGCATCGGCGGCAGGAGCCACCACAGGTAGACCCCGTCACGGAAGATCCCCTCATAGTCCAGCGCTGCCTTGATCGTCCTTCCCCAGGACTTCAGGGTGGGGTCGCCGACCCCCAAGAAGGCGACGGTGGACTCATAGACCGCGGCGCGGCTGCATTGCTGGACAAGGACGGTCATGACGGCGGGATAGAGTTCACGCCAGAGCTTCCGTCCGACATCAAGCACATTGCCTCTCAGCATCAGGGTATACTGGACCGATTCGCGATGCATGGCGATCCGCGCCTTGGCGCGCAGAACGCGGGTCACCCGGCTCCAAGAGAAGAGGCTCATGACCAAGACAATATCCAGAGCCCTTGGCCCCGCGAAGGTTGCAAAGATCATGATCACGATCGTCTCGGGGACGATCAAGAAGAGCTCGGTGAGGCGCAAGATGAGTTGATCCACCCATCCCCCATGGTAGCTGCTGACCACTGCTAGCAGCAGACCAACCGCGGTGGTGACCAAGGCGGTGGCCAGGGAGACGCTCAGCGAAAGGCGAAACCCAGCCAACAACCCCGTGAAGTTGTCCTGTCCCATGCTGTTGGTGCCCAAGATGTGAACGGGACTGGGTCTCAAGACGGGATCAAAGGAGAAGTCGTTGGGGTCAAAAGGGGTGATGACAGGGTAGAAGATGGCCACCATTCCCATGGCCGCCACCACCAGCAAGGCTGTCTTCTGCGACTGCGTCAGCCTGCTCATGAGCGCAACCTCGGGTTTACTGCCGCTAGAACTAACTCGAAGAGGGTATTGACAGCGATGCTATACAAGCAGGTCACGAGGAACACCCCCTGCACCAAGGGATAGTCACGTGCGGAGACGGCGGTCTTGAGCAGGTTGCCAAGGCCGGGATAGGAGAAGACCATCTCGACGAACAGCGCCCCTGCCACCGCATAGAGCAGGTGGATATTGAGCCGCCCCAGGATCTCCGGCAGGCTGTTGCGCAGGATATAGGAGCGGCGAATGCGGTGCTCACTCACCCCATTGAAGCGGGCGACCTCAACATACGGCTCCCTCCTAACCGCCTGCACCACGTTGCGGGTCAGGATCGCCAAACCCGGCGCACGGGAGACGACGAGCACCGCCAGCGGTAGAATGAAGTGCTCAGCCACGCTGGCCAGATAGCCTACATCTGCCTTGGTCAACCCCGGGGTATAGGCTCCATGGGAGGGCAGCCACCCCATCTGATAGGAGAAGATCAGCTGCCCAACGATGGCGAGGAGAAAGTCCGGCAGTGTCTGCAAGATCAGCAGCACCTGCAGGACGACATGTGTCCACTTACGGCCAGCAGAGATGGCCAGTCGGACCCCGAGTGGGATAGCGATGGTCACAGCCATGGCAATGGCTGTGAGGGAGAGCCCCAGCGTCCAGCCGATCCGGCTTTGGATCAGCTCCCACACTGGCATTCCATAGTGGAACGAGTAGCCCAGATCGCCGCGCAGGAGTTGGGTGAAGTAGCGCGCCAACTGCTCATGCCAAGGCAGGTCGGGCGCATAGTAGTCAGCAAAGCGCTCCGCCGCTGCACTGGAGAGGCCGAGACGCAGAGCATCGGTCTCTTCGCCGGTCAGGGTCAAGGGGCTGCCGGGGATCAGCCGCGGCAGCACAAACCCCAGCAACGCCAGAAAGGCCAGGAGCGCAAGGTTCCTGGCCAACATGCGGCTATGAGATTGTAGCGATCTCACCATCATGTGATCTCCACCTATGGGATGATTGATCAACCGAAGCTACTTGCCCCACGTGCCGCGCACATAGACCAGCTTGTTCTGGAGCGTGGGGACGGCACGGGCCACGCCATCCTTGGTGTAGAACCAACCGTTGAGCTTAGCCGGGTTGTAGGCAAAGGTATTGAGGGTGTAGTACAGGCTGAGAGTTGGTAGCTCGTCGGCGATGATCTTCTGCATCTGTGCCACCTGCTGGTAGCGCTTGCTCTGGTCATGCTCACGGATCTGCTGCGCATAGAGGGAGTTGTACTGCTCGTTCACCCAGGCCTTGCCGCCTTGGGCGGTGATGCCAGGAGTGGCGCCGACGGAGCTGCCGGTGGCAAAGCGGGCCAACAGCACCGGGTCGCCCCCGAAGGAACCGTGGCCGTTCATGGCCAGCTCAAACTTGCCTTCACCAATGAGAGAATCAACTGTCTTCTGATCCTGAGCCTTGACCGTGATGCCGATACCGACCGCTGTCAGATAGCTCTTGACCATCTCGGCCTCTTTGGTGCGGTCGCTGACCACGAGCAGCTCATACTTCAGCGGTTTGCCCTGATACTCGCGGATGCCATCACCATCGGTATCCTTCATGCCGGCGTTGTCTAGCAGGCCCTTGGCGGTAGCGGGGTTAAAGTCGTACTGCTTGACATCCTTGGAGTACCATTCGGAATCAGGGTGGATGTGACCTGGATTGCCCGGCACTCCCTGGCCGCCAGCAGCCTTGGCCACCACCTCAGGGCGGTTGATGGCGTAGAACATAGCCTGACGAAGCATGGTCTGGTTCAGTTCAGGACGGTCGTAGTTGAAATAGAGACGGTAGATCCAGAAGCCGGGACCGGAGAGGACCTTATACTTGCCATCCTTGGTCAACTGCTCGATATCGCTGGCCGAGACTTTCTGAGCGGCATCAAGCTCGCCGTTCTGCAGCGCAGCAGCTGGTTTCGCCACGGTGGAGAGGATCAGCTTGTCGACCACTGGCGCCCCGAGGAAATACTTGGGGTTGGCGGCATAGGTGTAGGAGCCGTTGGTCTTGTCATAGTTGGTCAGTGTAAACGGTCCCGAGCCAATCACCGCTTCGGCGGTGTTGAACTTCTCGGGCTCTTTGACGTTCTGCCAGATATGCTTGGGCATGATCGGCACATTGCCTGCCACCTCGGTCAGAAAGGGAGCGTAGACATCCCTGAGAACGATCCTCACGTGGGTGGGATCGACCACCTGCACCTCTTTGACCATATCGAGGGAGACCCAAGTCCAGGGATGCTCTTTGATGTAGTCGAAGGAGAACTTCACATCTTCGGCGGTCATAGGCTTGCCATCGGTGAAGGTGATTTTGTCTACCAAGGTAAAGGTCCAGGTCAGCTTGTCATCCGAGGCCTTCCACTCCTTGGCGAGCAGGGGGACAACGCCCTTCTCATCTTTCCAGGTAAGAGTGTCAAAGAGGAAGCTCGTCAGCAGGTAGCCACGCCCGCGGGTAGAGACGGTGTAGACCGATGGATAGCCGAGGTCGGACTCATCAATGCGCACGATACGCTCCTCGCGCGGCTGTACGGTGGCGGCCGGCGGGGTGGTGGTCTGCTGGCTGCATCCGACCATGGACAGCAGCAAGGCGATACATAGGGTGGTAATGGTTAGTCGTTTCAGCACTTTTTCGTTCCTCCTAATAATACTTATAGAAGAAATTATGTACTTATTATACATGTTATAGATCCAATAAGAAACGCTAATTCGTTATCTTTTTCTCAAATGTATTGCTGGCGTGGCAGAGGCCACAGCCCAGGTAAAAACTGGGCTGTGGCCTCTATACCTAATGAGCGAAAGACTGCATTCCTTACAGAGCGGTCAGATGGGCCGCTAGTGTCGCCATGGCATGCTCGATCTCTTCCTCGGTCAGTGTCAGTGGGGGCAACAGGCGGATAATCGTCTTCTGGGTCACGTCCACCAGGATACCGTCCGCCAGCAGCGCCTGCTGCAGACCGTTGACCGTCTCGGGGCTGGCGCTGGTATGGATGCCGACCATCATCCCCCGTCCGTGGAGGGCGCTGATGAAGGCAGGGTACTGCGACTGCAGCTCTCGCAGCCGCGACCAAAGCAGCTCAGATCTAGAGCGCACACCGGGCAGAAAATCGGGATCCAGAACAACGCTTAGGACGGCATTGCCGAGCGCGGCGCTGAGGGGCGAGGGGGCAAAGGTCGTGCCGTGGTCACCAGGCCGGAAGAGGTTGGCCAGTCGCTCTCCAGCGATCACTCCTCCCAGCGGCAACCCGCCACCGACCCCTTTGGCGAAGAGGATCATGTCGGGCGTGATACCTGCTTGCTCGTAGGCGAACAACGTTCCGGTCCTACCCATGCCGGTCTGGATCTCATCGACGCAGACCAGGGCTCCTTGGGAGCGCACCATATCGGTGACCGCCCGGAGATAGTCTAGATCTAGATCGATCACACCACCTGAACCAAGGATCGGCTCTACGAGCACCGCAGCGGGTCGATTGGCGAGCACACAGCGCATGGACTCGAGGTCATTGGGCTCCACCTCATAGACCGGGAAGTCGGGTGTCGGGAAGTCCTGATAGACGTGAGGCTGGCGCGTCAGCCGCAGCGCTCCCAGAGTTCGCCCGTGAAAACCACCCTTGAGGGCCACCACACCTTGACGTCCCTCTCCCCTTTGCACCGCCCAGCGGTGGATCAGCTTGATCGCCGCTTCGCTAGCCTCAGCGCCCGAGTTGGCAAAGAAGACCTGACCGGGGATCGAGTGAGTCACCAAGGAGCGAGCCAGTTCAATCGCTGGTTGGTTGACAAAGTAGTTGGAGAGGTGCAGGTAGCGCTCACTCTGCTCGCGCAACGCCTGCATCACGACGGGGTGGGAATGGCCGAGCAGGTTAACCGCCAAGCCTCCGAATAGATCCAGATAAGCTTTACCCTCAAGATCGTAGAGGTAGTTGCCCTGGCCGCGGCTGATCACCAGAGGCAGGCGTTTGTAGGTGGAGATGATATATTGACTGTCGAGAGCGTGCCAGTTGGTCATGTGGTCAGATCCTTTCTTCGCATATGGTGGTAGGCTGCGGACAGCTGCTAGAGTTGGCGCAGTTCCTGGCGTATCTCAGTCCGGCTGCGTGTGCGTTGGTCGATCACCTTGATCACCCGGGCTGGGATACCGGCCACGACGACGTTCTCTGCTACATCATCGATCACCACGGCTCCAGCGGCCACCACCGCCCCTTTGCCGACTCTGACCCCCTCAAGAATGACCGCGTTGGCGCCAATGAAGACATCGTCCTCGACCACGGTCGGCTGAGCGGAAGCGGGTTCGATCACCCCGGCCACCACCGCACCGGCGCCGATATGGCAGTTCTGCCCGATGATGCCGCGTCCACCGATCACCGTGTTCATATCAATCATGGTATTGGCGCCGATCTCGGCTCCGATGTTGATCACCGCTCCCATCATCACCACTGCGTTGGACCCGATGGTGACTTGGTCGCGGATGATCGCCCCTGGCTCGATGCGGGCGTGCACGTTCGTTACATCCAGGAGCGGGATGGCCGAGTTGCGCCGATCATACTCCACATGGTAGTCATCGATCTCATGGCGATGGGCCTCGAGCGTGGGCTGGATATCCTGCCACTCTCCGAGCACCACCCCCCAGTCGTCTGACAGAAAGGCACGGACACCGGGTGCGAATTCAAGGCCGGCCAACCTTCCCTTCAGGTAGACCTTGGCTGGGGTTGCCTTGGGGCTGTTCTTGATCAAGGTGATCAGTTCTTCGGCGTTGCACATCTATATCATCGCTCCTCGCATAATTGCATGTTTATACATGTATAAGGGTACAAAAAAGGAGCTGGCGATCGCCAGCCCCTTGGTCAGTCCAATTGGGCAGACTCCCCCTTCCTCTTGCCACCATGAGATAGCGCTCCACTGCCAAGCGGCAAAACTCTCGGCAGTGACAGTCCTGCAGTTGTTCGCTGCAGACCCAGCCAGTGGCTCGGTCAGGGCCATCGGCTTCGGCGAGATCCCCTTTCATCAGTCGTCCTTGGATGGACCATCCTCAGACCGATTACTTATGTCTCCCGCGCCTCTACCTCACCCGGTAAAGAGGATGAGGTAATATATGAACTTGTTAGACAGTATAAGGCCATGCAGGACAGTTGGCAATAGGGGAATTCTATACAGTTTTGTCATCTGGACGGCAGTGCAAAGCCTGTTATCTGCTTCCTGTTCGATAGAGGCAGACCTTGCGGCATTCGCTGCAGGCGTAAAGATCCCAATCTCTCCCAGCCTTAAAGAACGACCTT
>CAYOCI010000039.1:0-770 GCA_964402415.1 uncultured Clostridia bacterium | reverse complement strand
TCCCTACATCGCTTCTGATTGACCGTTACTCCATCCATCGCCTGCTGCGGGCAGGCACTGAGACAGCGGCGGCAGTTATCAGGGCACCCGAAACCTTCAACCATTGGGTCAGGTTCGACTGATTCATCAATTAGCACTGCTCCAATGTATACCATATTACCGAGCGCCTCGTTGATGAGAAGCGTGTTTTTCCCCATGATGCCCAGCCCCGCCAATACCGCTGCATGCTTCAGAGATAAGATTCCCTTACCGTGCATACGGTCCTGATCCCAAGACAGATAAGGTACATCAGCGGGAATGAGCACAGCTTTTATGCTATTCCTCTGAAAGAAGCGACACAGTTCCATCGCGATCCGATCGACTTCTTCATACATCTTATAGGCTGTGTGAGTGTATGGAACAGGGTTCTCGGCAAATATCACGTCTGTTGGCATCTGCTTGATGAACACGACCACGCTCTTGCATTGGCTAAAGACATCCCTTGGATGAAAGCCCTCTGGAGCACCACTAAATCTGGGAATATCCGCGATCCCACATGCTTGGGCACCAGAGTCCATAGCGACCTTTTTGATCAAACTAACGTCCATGGGTCTCACCCCCTACCAGTGTTTTTCAGAGGATTTGTCTTTCTCTACTCTGTGCAGTATAATAGGCGTGTACGGGCAATATATCATCCATGCAGTATGATGTTACGTCGTGTATAGCGAATTGTCAACGATCTGGAGGCTCGCCTTGGAGAGACTGAATATCATCTTTGCTGATAACCTGAA
>CAYOCI010000038.1:0-33876 GCA_964402415.1 uncultured Clostridia bacterium | reverse complement strand
GTCAGGTGCTGAATGCCGCCGCGCTGACCTACGTGGCCTCGACCCTGATGGCGGTCTTGCAGCTGGTTCGTCTGCTCCTCCTATCCGGGCATCTGGGTAGGAGAGACGATTAGCCCGACCCGGCTACGCAAGTAACGGGTCCACGCTCACCGTAGTCGCAACTAGCACCGGGCAGGTACGGTGTCGGCAGCGCCTACTCTGGGCACGAGAGACAGTTGCGACGAAGGACGAGCGGTTGATTGCAGCTAGATATACTACGAACCCCGCTTGCTGTAGGGGCGCCACCATGTCTCACTGACAGCGATTTGAGAACATCGCGATAGGCTGCGCCCGCTCGAATACGACCAACTCGGCCAGGGGTCTGGCACTCAGCTCAGTTGTTCAAGAAGAGCAAGAGGCGTGGACAACATAACTGAGAGTCGGCCGTTACTGGCAGAGCATACCTGGCCGAACAAGTGAAGTGAGCTGCCTGACCCCGAACGAAGGCTCATCGCTGTGGCGATACCATTGGCTATCACGCCCCGCTCCGGGGCATAGATAAGCATATAACTTGCTGAAGAGGTGATCTTATGGCCAATCAATTACTAGTCGAGCTCTGTGAGAACAACGTGGTGGCTAACGAAGGAATGAACGAGATCAAGCGGCAGATCGAGCAGGAAGCAGCGGAGATGGTCAATTTCCATATGCGTCCTTGCTTGGGCGACTGCGGCACCTGCTTCGGTGGCACCCCGATCGCGCGTATCAACGGCAAGATAGTCGAACGCGATGACACCGAGGCCATGGCCTTGGCTATTCGCGACGCCATCGTCCACCATCAGAAGAACCCCCGCCCTGCAGGCAAAGCCTAAACGGGAAGCAGTCGCCAACCAGATAATTGGCGGCTGTTTTTTTCATACTGTTTTGGTCGGAATTATTGTAATACCCATGAGGGGTATGATATGATGATCTCGCAACCACTTAGGAGTCGCCCGCCGTCCCCCGTCCCTCTCACACTAGGGACCAGGGACTAGGACCAGCGGCTCCTCACCCAAGGAGGTCATTATGAGCGACAAAGTTCTGTCCCAACCGGTTGCCGGT
The DNA here is from genome assembly GCA_964402415.1 of uncultured Clostridia bacterium. Taxonomy (GTDB): domain Bacteria; phylum Bacillota; class JAAYKD01; order JAAYKD01; family CAYOCI01; genus CAYOCI01. Next base: position 32,799 of record CAYOCI010000038.1, on the reverse strand, counting down.
CAGGAGAGTAGGAGGATTACGCTTAAGATTGGCGGTATGACCTGTGCTGCCTGCTCGGCCAAAGTGGAGCGGGCGCTGGGAAAGATGGACGGTGTATCCGAGGCGGCGGTGAACCTGGCTACGGAGAAGGCGACCATCAGCTATGATCCGACCAAGAGTAACCCGGGGCTTTTCCGTGAGCGGATCGAGAAGCTGGGTTACCAGGTAATCACGGATCGTATCGAGCTGAAGATTGATGGCATGACCTGTGCGGCGTGTTCTGCCAAGATCGAGCGGGTGCTGACCAAGACTGAGGGTGTCAGCTCTGCCGTCGTCAATCTTGCCACCGAGAAGGCCGTGATCGAGTACGATGCATCGGTGATCTCGGTTGGCCAGCTAAAGCAGAAGGTTGCCAAACTGGGCTACAAAGCTCTAGAGACAGAGAAGACCAATCCCGATCAAGAGAGACTGGCACGTGAGCGCGAGTTCCGCCATTCGCTGTTCCGCTTCGTGATCTCCGCGGTGTTAACCTTACCACTGATCCTGGTCATGGTCGCCGAACTGATGGGTATCCATGACGAACGGATCATGTTCTTCATGAAGCCGATGGTTCAGTTCACACTGGCCACACCGGTCCAATTGTTGGTGGGTTACCCGTTCTATCGCGGGGCGTATCTGTCACTCAGGTCCGGCAGTGCCAATATGGATGTGCTAATTGCCCTTGGCACTACGGCAGCTTATCTACTGAGCGTCTATCATACCTTCTTTGTCGAAGGTCATCTCTACTACGAGGCTGCTGCCACTGTCATTACCTTGATTATCTTGGGCAAGATGCTCGAAGCCATGGCCAAGGGCAGGACCTCAGAGGCGATCAAGAAACTGATGGGGCTGCAGGCCAAGACCGCGCGCGTGATCCGCGACGGTCAAGAGCAGGATATCCCCATCGAGGATGTCTTGGTCGGGGATCTGATCGTGGTTCGCCCGGGCGAAAAGGTACCCGTCGACGGCGTGATCAAGTCCGGCCTCTCGACCGTGGACGAATCAATGCTGACCGGCGAGAGCATCCCCGTCGACAAGAAGCCGGGTGATGCTGTCATCGGCGCCACGATCAACAAGCACGGTAGCTTCCAATTCGAAGCGACCAAAGTAGGGCGGGACACTGCTCTAGCGCAGATCATCAAGTTGGTGGAGGATGCCCAAGGTTCTAAGGCTCCCATCCAGCGTCTGGCCGACCAGGTCTCATCGGTCTTTGTCCCGGTGGTTGTCGCCATTGCGGTGGCGACACTGCTAGGCTGGTTCTATGTCGGACGTGAATGGGATCAGGCGATCATCAACATGGTCGCGGTCCTGGTCATCGCCTGCCCCTGTGCTTTGGGTCTAGCGACGCCGACGGCCATCATGGTCGGGACCGGGCGCGGAGCCGAGTCTGGAATACTGATCAAGGGTGGCGAGCACCTGGAGAAGGCCCACCGGGTAAACGCTGTTATCCTTGACAAGACCGGGACGATCACCAAAGGGCAGCCTGAGGTGACCGATCTGGTGCCGATGGGCGATCTGACCCCTGAGCAGTTGCTAACATTGGCGGCCGGCGCCGAACGCGGTTCTGAGCACCCACTGGGGGTGGCAATCGTTGAGAGCGCCAAGGCCAAGGGCCTGAGGGTTCCCGAACCGACTGATTTCGAGGCTATCCCCGGCCATGGGATTCGTGCCAGAGTCGACGGTCAGGCCGTAATGATCGGCAACCGTAGGATGATGGCGCAGCACCAGATCGATCTGGGTGGAATCACCGAACGTCAGGAAGAGCTTGAAGGTCAAGGCAAGACCGCCATGCTGATGGCCATCAATGGGGCCTTCGCCGGCCTAGTCGCCGTGGCTGATACCGTCAAGGAGAGCTCCGCCGAGGCCATCGCTGCGCTTAAGTCGATGGGGATCGCGGTCTATATGATCACCGGCGATAACCGCCGCACCGCGGACGCCATTGCCAAGCAGGTCGGGGTCGACAATGTCCTGGCCGAGGTGCTACCCGAGCACAAGGCGCAAGAGGTGCAAAAGCTAAAGGACCAAGGCAGGATCGTCGCCATGGTTGGCGACGGGATCAACGATGCCCCGGCGCTGGCCACCGCCGATGTCGGTATGGCCATCGGCACCGGCACGGACGTGGCCATGGAAGCGGCTGATATCACCCTGATGCGCGGTGACCTGCGCAGCATCGTCGCGGCGATCAGGCTCAGCAAGCGCACCATGCGCACCATTCGCCAGAACCTCTTCTGGGCCTTCATCTATAACACTCTGGGGATCCCGCTGGCGGTCTTCGGCCGCCTGAATCCGATCATTGCTGGTGCGGCCATGGCGTTTAGCTCGGTCTCGGTGGTGACGAACTCGCTGTTCTTGAAGAATTACGACCCCAACCGCTGAGGCGGTTGAGTCCACAGCCCGCAGCCCACAGTACGGGCGGGGAACGATTTGTGCCCCCCAATGTCCGATTGATTGCGGCGAAGCCGCAGAGATCAAGGAAGCGGATCGCCGCTAGAGGCGTGCGACCGCGAGGACATATCAATTACCCGGCAGGGCAAACATCATTGGGAGTATCTCGAAAGCACTTATGTTTCGAGATACTCCCAAGAGAGGAGGTGGAGATAAATGACTGAGATCGTGTTGAGGGTCGAAGGCATGACCTGAATGCACTGCAAGGGCAGCGTGGAAAAGGCTGTCAAGGCCCTGGTAGGGGTCCAGAGTGCAGTGGTAGACCTGGGGCAGAAGAACGTCACCGTGGTTTACGACGCTGGCAAGCTGTCGGTGGAGGCCATCAAAGAGGCGATCAGCGATGCTGGCTATGATGTAGTCTGATTCATGATAGAACGCGAAAGGACCGGCTTCCGCCAGTCCTTTTCTTATGCCCTTATTCACCTAAGTATTGAGCCCGCGCCCTGGTGATGGCTGCCAACGCCTCGTCTAGGTCGCCCCAGCCCTCGACGTGGACCTCTTTGCCCTCCAGTTGCTTGTACTGCGAGAAGAAGTGCTCAAACTCTTTCTTAGTGTGGGCACCCATATCATTGATATCTTTGATCTCAGTGAAACGCGGGTCATTGACAGGTACGGCGATGATCTTCTCATCGGACCCCTTCTCGTCAGTCATATGGAAGACACCGATCACCCTGGCCCGGATTAGGCACCCCGGGAAGGTCGGGTTGGCCATCAGGACCATGATATCCATGGGATCGCCATCGTCGGCCAAGGTATTGGGAATGAAGCCATATTCCGCCGGATAGAACATGGGCGAAAAGAGTACACGGTCCAGCACCATGCAGTGTCGCTCGTGATCATACTCGTACTTGTTGCTGCTGCCTTTGGGTATCTCGATAAACGCCTCAACATAGGTTCTGTCGTTCAATGATCTCACCTCGTAGTTAGTATGGACCGGGGGGGTCATGAGTCATAAGTCAGGAGTCATAGGTCACGCCCTGTGGCCCGCTGTTCTTGTGGACATGTGTTCTTGTGGGCTTGTGGACTCACTTGCCTATGCGGCATTCTACCATGCCAAACGAAATATCGCCATCGGCAACCGCTTTCATGGCAATTGATTGCGACCTGTTGCGTTTGTGTTACCATAATGTTTCATTGCATACGCATCCAAAAACTTGGATAATAGCAGTAGGCGAATGAGAGTTCTTCTCAATGATATCGCTCGCCTAAGGTGCCTACGTGGTGCCATGGTCCAGACACAGGAACCACGAAAGGATGATGATGTGAACTTCGATCTCAAGAAGAAGATTATGACAGCCGGCATTGCGACCGCTCTGATCATTACCCCCATTGGTGTGTGGAGCTTCAAGAGCTGGCGCGCCCAGGCGGCTGCGCCGCCGGTGGCTGCCTTTCAACAGACTGTCATCGAGGGGCAAGAGCTAGCCTCCGCCACTGCTACCGAACCCGCTGCGGCCAAACAAGCTGACGCTGCCGCCCCTGCCGCTGGCGACAAGAAGGCACTCTGGCAGAACTACTTGGTGGTAGAGGGTGACACCCTCTCGGGTGTCGCCGCACGCTTCGATCTCAGTGTGGCGACCATCGCCGCCAGCAACGGTCTGGATGAGGCTGCGGTGCTCGCCATTGGTCAAGAGCTGGTGATCCCGACCGCAGACGGGGTGATTCATGAGACCACCGATGGCGACTCGCTCTGGTATCTGGCATCACTCTACCAAGCGTCGCTTGACGATATCCTTCAGGCTAACCCGGACGTGAACCCCGATATTCTGGCTCCTGAGACCAAGCTCTTCATCCCTGGCGCGAAACCAGTCCGTACCCGTGATGTAACGGCCAACCGCGGTGGCGGTAGCGCCGAAGAGGCCGCGCCGGCCGCGAGCTCGCCGTCCCCTTCCACCGGGCCTAGCGGCAGTACCTTCAGTCGCTGGCCGACATCGGGGCCGATCACCTCGTACTATGGCAAGCGTGAGGACCCCGTCTATGGTGGTACCCAGTTCCACAAAGGGATCGATATCGGCGCCCCCGGTGGGCAAGCCGTGATGGCAGTGGGGTCGGGTCGTGTGGTCATGGCTGGCAGCTATGGCGGCTACGGGCTGACGGTCATGGTCGATCATCAGAATGGTCTGGTCACCCGCTACGCCCATCTCAGCCGCATCGACGTCTCTGAGGGTGAGCGTGTCAGTGCTGGTCAGCGCGTGGGCGCGGTCGGCAGCACCGGCAAGTCCACCGGACCGCACCTAGATTTTGGTGTCACCGACGGCGGTCAGACGGCGAATCCGTTGAATTATCTACCCTAGTGAGTCCCTCGCCCCTCGTCCCTCGTGGGTTACCGACCTCAGGCCTAGCTAGCGGCGGCCGAGCCCAAAGGCCAGAGGCCAAAGTGGGGATGGCGAGCGTCCGATGTGGGTTGTAGGGGCCGGTAGACCATCGCAGCATGGCTGCGAGGCTACGCCGGCCCGTGGAGGGGCACAGGGTGCCCCGGCTCTCCGTTCCCCATCCCTACACATGCGCTCGTTCCGCGTCATAGCGGGACGAGCGCTATCTGTTTCACCACTTGTCCATCCCACACCGCTCACATAAAATGCTATAATGGGTTCTAATGGGTCTATATGGAATTAGCACTATACCCACTACCAATCGTACATGAAGGAGCACAACCGATGCTAACAGGTGAAGTACGCAACAAAGTCGATAAGATATGGACCGATATCTGGGCCGGTGGGATCACCAACCCACTGACCGTTATCGAGCAACTTACATACTTGATGTTCATCCGCAGCTTAGACGAGAAGGAGCTGGAGAACGAGAGCTTTGCGGGGCTCAGCGGCGAGCCCATGCCGATGGTCTTCCCCCAGGACGAGGCTGGACAAGCCATGCGCTGGAGCAGGTTCAAGACCAAAGATGCCCGCCAGATCTATGAGATCGTCGGCACCAAGGTCTTTCCCTTCATCAAGGCGATGAATGGCGAGAATATGTCCGCCTTCTCCCGCTATATGCAGGATGCCATGTTCCTGATCCCCACCCCCCAGGTGCTGCAGAAGATCATCACGGGCTTGGACGAGCTGTATGAACACGATATCAAGAACCTGGACATGCAGGGCGACCTGTACGAATACATGTTGGGCAAGCTGGCTACCGCCGGCCAGAATGGGCAGTTCCGCACGCCAAAGCATATCCGTGATATGATGGTTCGCCTGGTTGCCCCGACCCCTGAGGACAGGATCTGCGACCCGGCCTGCGGGACCGCTGGCTTCTTAGTCTCCTCGGCGGAGTATATCCGTGAACGCTATGAAGCCGAGATGACCAGTGAGCAGTGGGAGCGCTTCGCCGGCACCATGTTCACCGGCTTTGATACCGACCGTACCATGTTGCGCTTATCTGCCATGAACCTGATGCTGCACTCCATCACCCACCCCCGCATCGACTACGTCGACAGCGTTTCGAAGCAGAATCAGATCGCATCCGCTTACGATATCATCCTCGCCAACCCACCCTTTACCGGCACCGTGGATGCCGAAGGCATTAACGCAAATCTCAAGACCGTCTGCGACACCAAAAAGACCGAGCTGCTCTTTGTCGCGCTCTTTTTACGCATGCTGCGTAAGGGCGGTCGCTGTTCCTGCATCGTGCCCGATGGCGTACTCTTTGGCACCACCAAAGCACATAGAGCCCTGCGCCAAGAGCTGGTGGAGAAGCACCAGTTGCAGGCGGTGATCTCCATGCCCAGCGGGGTCTTCAAGCCCTACGCCGGGGTCAGCACCGCTGTGCTGGTCTTTACCAAGACTGGGGCAGGGGGGACCGACCAGGTCTGGTTCTACGATATGAAGGCCGATGGCTTCTCTCTGGACGACAAGCGCACCCCCATCGCCGCCAATGATATCCCCGACATCATCGCCCGCTTTCACAACCCCCAAGCCGAAACCGACCGCCAGCCCACCGAGCAGAGCTTCTTGGTGGAAAAGGCAGCCATCGTGGCCAATGATTATGATCTCTCCATCAACCGCTACAAAGAAGTGGTCTACGAGAAGGTGGAGTACGATCCACCGCAGGTAATCATGGATCGCCTCGATAAGCTGAGCCTCGATATCGCTGCCAAGATGGCGGAGCTGAGGAGGCTTATCGGTGAGTAAGTGGGAGAAGGTGAGGCTGGGGGATGTATGCACCCAAGATATCGAGACGATCAAATCCGGCGATGACTTCTTGATTGATTACGTGGACATATCGTCAGTTGATAATGAGCGGAAGAGGATTGTCTCTTATCGAACGATGAACTCAAGGAAAGCGCCAAGCCGAGCGAGACAGATCCTAACGGAGGGGGACATCCTGGTATCAACGGTTCGCCCGAATCTGAATGCCGTTGCAATAAACCAGATTGAGAGTGAGAATGTCGTTGTTGGTTCGACCGGCTACTGCGTTTTGCGTTGTAGTGAACGGATCGAGAGGAACTATGCCTTCCATTTCTGTAGATCAGAGGTGTTCATTTCTGGGTTAGTCATGGTTGCTAGGGGTGCTAGTTATCCGGCTGTAACAGACTCAGATGTAAGAAATACCAGGATCCCCCTTCCCCCCCTCGAAACCCAAAGGCAGATCGCCCAGACCCTAGATACCGCCGCTGAACTGCTTGCCATGCGTAAGCAGCAACTGACGGAGCTGGAGCGTCTAATCACGGCCACCTTCCATGAGATGTTTGGGGATCTGGTGACGAATGACAGGGGATGGACTGTTGATACTCTGGAGGGTGTATGTGAGAGAATCACTGATGGTACACACCAAACCCCGGAATACGCTGAGCAAGGGTATGTCTTTTTGTCATCTAGGAATGTAACATCTGGGTCTATCGACTGGCATGATGTCAAGTATATTCCAGAACACTTACATACCGAGTTATATCGACGATTAGCGCCGCAGAAAAACGACATCTTGCTGGCCAAGAATGGTACTACTGGAATTGCTGCTATCGTCGATAGGGACTGCGTATTTGATATCTACGTCAGCCTGGCCCTGTTACGACCGGGCCCGCACGTTCACCCCGTGTACCTTCTGCACGCAATTAACAGTGACGCATCTAAGTACCAGTTCAACCGAAGCCTGAAGGGTATTGGAGTACCGAATCTTCATCTCAGCTCAATCAGGACCGTCAAGATACTGTTACCACCTATTGAGAACCAGACCCGCTTCGCCGAGATCGTTGCCAAGATCGAGGAGCAGAAAGCCCTGGTCAAAAAGGCCATCGATGAGACCCAGCATCTCTTCGACAGCCTGATGAGCGAGTTCTTCGAGTGAGAATCGCTAGGACTGTATCTATGTTAGCGCAAATAGGGATCGCCTGCAGGCGATCCCACGGGTGGGTCTGAGACCCACCCCTACATACGCCGCTGCTGTTCATCGCAGAATCACTGTGCAATCACGGTATACCGGTTGTAGGGGCGGGTTTCAACCCGCCCGTGGAGGGGCACACCCGTGCCCCGGCTCCTGTTCCTACCGGATACAGATAGGTTCGCCTGCAGGAGAACCGCGGGCGCAGCATGGCAGCGCCCCTACGACTCAATTGTTAATTCTTAACTCTTAATTCATAATTCCACCGCGAACGAGGTGAGTGAACAATGTCTGCTAACTTTGACTTCCTCCACGACCAGCCAGTCTATGCGCTGTTTGCCAACGCCTGCATCGAGGCGGAGCGCGTGCTGGCTTCTTCGCCCGCCATGGCGGCGGTGGGCAGCCGCAAGGCCTTTGAACTCGCAGTGAAGTGGGTCTACTCCGCTGATCAGGGCATCTCCATGCCCTACAAGGACAATCTGCAGTCATTGATTCATGAGCCATCGTTTCGCTACGCCGTCGACAGTCAGACCTGGGGTAAACTGCCCTATATCATCAAGCTGGGCAACTTGGCGGTCCATACCGACAAGGCGATCAGCCGTAGCGACGCGCTACTTTCGCTCTCGTCGCTGTTTGAGTTTGTCCAGTGGATCGACTACTGCTATGGGGACGAGTACGGCGAGCGCCGCTTTGACGAAGCCCGCGTCCCAGCCGAGAAGGTTTTCCTAGATGAGGCTAGGATCTGCGAACAGGTTAGTCTGATCACACAGAAGGACTCCGAGATCGAAGCGCTACGGGCCCAGATCGAAGCACTCAGCAGCCAACTGACCGCTGGTAAGGGTCAGCACAAGGAACAGAGGCAATTCACTCCTCTGGGTATCTCAGAGTTCTTGACGCGCAAGAAGTACATCGATGTGGACCTGAAGCTGCTTGGCTGGAGCTTTGGCGATGACGTGCGCGAAGAGGTGGAGCTGTACGGGATGCCCTACGGCGAGGGCACGGGCTACGCTGACTATGTGCTCTATGGCAAAGACGGGCTGCCCCTGGCCCTGATTGAGGCGAAGCGTACCTCTAGGGACCCGAAAGTCGGTACCCATCAGGCTAAGCTCTACGCCGACTGTCTGGAGAAGATGACCGGACGGCGGCCGCTGATCTTTACCACCAATGGCTTTGAGACCTACCTGTGGGACGATCAGAGCTCACCCCAACGGCGGGTGAGCGGCCTCTTCGCCAAGGCGGACTTGGAGAAGCTGATCAACCGCCGCCACGAGCGCCAAAGCTTAGACGAGGTGGCGATCGACGATAAGATCACCGACCGCTACTACCAGAAAGAAGCGATCCGCGCCGTCTGTGAACATTTCGAATCTGGCCATCGCCAAGCTCTCTTGGTTATGGCCACCGGCACCGGTAAGACCCGGACCGCCTCCAGCCTAACCGACGTCCTCTCGCGCGGGGGGTATGTCACCAACACCCTCTTCTTGGCCGATCGCACCGCTCTGGTCAGGCAGGCCAAGGACGATTATAAAACCCATCTACCCGAGATGTCGCTCTGCAACCTTCTCAGCAACAAAGACGACAAGAGCGCCCGGATCGTCTTTTCCACTTATCCGACCATGCTCAATGCCATTGATACCGCCAAGAGCGAAGACGGCAGGAGGCTCTTTACTCCGGCACACTTTGATCTGATCATCATTGATGAAGCCCATCGCAGCATCTTCAAGAAGTACCGGGCGATCTTTGAGTACTTTGATGGGCTGCTGGTCGGCTTGACCGCCACCCCGAAGACCGACCTCGACCGCAATACCTACGAGTTCTTCAAGATGGAGAAGGGCGTGCCCACCTACGCCTACGATTACGAGACGGCGGTGGAGCAAGACCATGTCCTGGTGCCGTACTACAATATCGAGGTCAAGACCAAGTTCCTCGAGCAGGGGATCGCCTACGATGAGCTAAGCGCTGAGGACAAGGAGCGCTACGAAGAGGACTTCACCGACGAGGATGGCGAGATGCCGGACTTCATCCCCTCGCCCGAGGTCAATACCTATATCTTTAACCAGGCCACCGTTGACATGGTCCTGGAAGATCTTATGACCAAAGGGATCAAGGTGGCCGGCGGTGACCGCTTGGGCAAGACGATCATCTTCGCTCAGAACAAGAAGCACGCCGAGTACATTATCGATCGCTTTGATAAGCTCTACCCACAGTATCACGGCGGCTTTGCCAAGCGGGTGATCTGTGATGACAGCTACGCCCAGAGTATCATCGACGACTTCAAGGTGGTGGAGGAGGAGCCCCATATCGCCGTCTCGGTCGACATGCTCGATACGGGGATCGATGTGCCAGAAGCGGTCAACCTGGTCTTCTTCAAACGCGTGCGCTCCAAGACGAAGTTCTGGCAGATGATCGGCCGCGGTACCCGGCTGTGCAAGAACCTCTTCGGCGACGGCCAGCACAAGAGCCATTTCCTGATCTTTGACTACCTGGGCAATTTTGAGTTCTTCCGCGAGCACCAAGAGGGGCTCTTGGGCAACGAGACGAAGAGCTTGTCAGAAGCAATCTTCGCCAAGCGGGTCAGCCTGATCGTTCTCATGCAGGAGGCTGCTTTCATCGCTGATGACTATCAAGATGTTCGGACCGGTTTGATCGCGACCATCCTGCAGCAGATCAACGCTTTGAATACGGAACTGATCTCGGTCAAGATGCAGCTACAATATATCGAGAAGTACAAACATAAAGAGGCGTTCGTCTGCCTTAGCGATATGGATAAGCACAACCTGGTGAAGTACTTAGCACCGATCGTCTACATGGATGATACGGACGAGTATGCCAAGCGTTTCGACAATCTGATCTATGGTCTAATGATCGCTCAGATCGAGGGTCTGTCGCAGTTTGCCAAGGGTAAGAAGCATCTGATGGCCCTCTGCAGCGAGCTCTCCCGCCGGGCGACCATCTCGCAGGTCAAAGCGAAGCTGGAACTGATCCAGACCGTCGGGACCGACGAGTTCTGGCAGACCGCCGATCTCCTGACCTTTGAGCAGGTGCGTGTCGAACTGCGTGAACTGATCAAGTTCATCATCGATGAAGTCGGGCGAACTCCGGTTTACACCAACCTGGTCGATGACGTTCTCCAGGTCAAGGAGGGCGAACCCCTGGGTCAGGCCTATGACTTCACCGACTATCGTCAGAAGGTCAACCGCTATATCGAGCAGCACCCCGACCACTTGGCCATTCACAAGTTGACCCACAATACCCCGCTGACGGCTCTCGACTACCATGACCTAGAGCGGATCCTTACCCATGATCTGGGCTCGGTGGATGATTATCAACGCGAGTTTCGAGATACGCCGTTTGGGCTTCTGGTGCGCAAGATCGCCAAGCTGGAGTACGATGCGGCCTGTGAGGCCTTCTCGCAGTTTATCAACGATCAGTCGCTCAACCAGGCGCAGATCGTCTTCGTCAAGAAGATCATCGACTACGTGGTGCAGAATGGCTATATCGAGAACGTCTCCGAGCTGACCAAGCCGCCTTTCGACAAGCCGCAGAGCTTCATGAAGCTGTTTGATGGCTCCAAGCAGCGGCAGCTGGTGGAGCTGGTGACGAAGATCAAGGAGAATGCGACAAGAGTCATTGGCTGATCAAAAGCGGTGCCAGATTGGTGGCACCGCTTGAGTTTGTTGTGCAGATCGGGACGGTGAGTGGGCACACTAGCTCATGATGGATAGGGACTGATCAGGGTCGCCTGCAGGCGACCCGCGGGATGGTCTGAGACCCTCCCCTACAGACCCCCCTGCTCTCACCCGCGAGACAGCGGGATCACAGATGGAGTTGGTTGTAGGGGCCGGTAGACCATCGCAGCATGGCTGCGAGGCTACGCCGGCCCGTGGAGGAACGCGGAGCGTTCTACCCTTCCATCCTCCGTGGCGCCGAGGCGTCATGGCTGGCTAACTAGTGTCTAATGTCTCATACATAAGGAGGCGATCGTTCTGACAAATCGTGACGAAATCATGGCAGCACTCACTGAGGTAATGGACCCCGAACTGCACCGCAGTCTGGTGGAACTGAACATGATCCGGGGTGTGGAAGTCGACGGCCCAACCGTCAAGGTCGTGGTCGCTCTGACGGTGCCGGGCTGCCCAATGAAGAGGCAGATCCATCAGTCGGTGGAGGAGCGATTACTGGAAGTTCAGGGCGTGGAGCAGGTGCAGGTGGAGATGACCTCGATGAGCGATCAGGAGCGGCAGGAACTGTTTGGTCAGAACAACGAGCAGATCCCGCTCTTGGCCAGTGGGGCGAAGATCATCGCTGTGGCCAGCGGCAAAGGCGGGGTAGGGAAGTCCACCGTGACGGCCAACCTGGCGGTGGCTCTGGGCAAGCTGGGCTACAAGGTCGGCGTGATCGACGCCGATATCTACGGCTTCAGCATGGGGCGGATGCTGAACCTCACCGGCGAGGCGATGTTGAACGAGGATGAGAAGATCATCCCCTTCGAGTCCCACGGGGTGAAAGCGATCTCCATGGGTGCGATGATGGACGAAGAGACCCCGCTGGTCTGGCGCGGTCCGCTCTTACGCAGCGCGTTGCAGCAGTTCCTCGGCGATGTGCTCTGGGGTCAGTTGGACTTCATGATCATTGACCTACCACCGGGGACTGGTGATATCGCCATCGACCTCGCCCAGATGATCCCTGAGAGCTATCTCTTGATCGTTACTACGCCGCAGCGACTCGCCACCGGCGTCGCCAGCCGCGCGGCTCATCTTGCCGACAAGGTGGGACAGACGGTGATCGGCGTGGTGGAAAACATGTCCTTCTTTGTCGCCCCTGACACCGGCAAGCATTATGAGATCTTTGGCGCGGGCGGCGGGCAGCAACTGGCGGACAAGCTGGGCGTGGGTCTCTTGGGTCAGATCCCGTTGACACCATCTGTTCGTCAGACCGGCGACGAAGGCAACCCGGTGGTCCTCGAGCAGGACAACCCGGCCGGCCAAGCGTTGCGCGAAGTGGCGAAGCGTGTGCTAGAACTGACGAGAACGAGCCCCTAGCCCCTCGTCCCTCGCCCCTCGTGGGCTGTGATGGATCCTCGCTACTGTGCCTACTGAACACGAGATCGCTGTAATCCCTGTGGTGCCGCAGAAGAGCGGCATGGGTATACAAAACCCAGCCCGAGAGGGCTGGGTTTTGTTGTGGCGCAGCATTGGAGTTCGCACCCTCGTTCGGGGTCAGGTAGCGGCGCAGCCATGCTGCGCTCGCGGGCGGGCCGTCAGACCCGCCCCTACAGACGCCTCGGCTGATTCATGACATCTGGCGCATGTCACGTTACAAATGGGTCTTGCGATAGCGAAAGGTAAGGTGATTGTACACCTGCGTTCGAGGGGCGAGGGGCGAGGGACGAGGGACTCCGTCTAGCGTCCGGCCATAGCGATGGCGTTGAAGAGCAGCTTATAGGTATCGTGCGCCTGAGCGCGGTAGTGCGGGGTGAAGCCGAAGAGTACCACGCGACCCTGGCCTTGGGGGATCTCAGCCAGAGCGGAGCGGCCATGGAGATGGCTCTCTCCCAGTAGCCAGCCACTCTGGAGCAGGTTGGTAGCGGGATAGTTGACCACCGACCGCCCGGCGTCCAGGGCAAAGGCGGGTGAACGCATGAACCAGATCACGTCTTCACCGGTGGTGCCGTAGCCCAGCGGATGCTCGGGATTGGTCAGGACGCGGATCAGTGATCCGGGAACATAGAACTGCTCGGGCGGTACCTCCCCCAGGATATTGTGCGCTGGCAGATCCAGTTTGTCGGCGGCGAAGGCGGCCGCCTGATCGAGGGCGATCAGGGTACCCCCCTGCTCGGCAAAGGTCTTTAGCTCTGCTAGGCCCTGATCGCCGATCCCGCCCGCATACTGCGGCGGGACCATGCCCTCGCGGAACCCATTCATGATCACCTGACCGGGACTAGAGGGGAGGATGATCGCATCACAGCTCTCCGCTAAGTCTCCAGCGCGGATCATCTCATTGGTGAGGCGGGTGAATTCGTAGCCGAACTGCTCGAGCACGAAGCGCAGCCAGCCCTCGTCCATGGAGCCGGTCCAGCTCTGATAGATGCCGAGGCGGACCTTGGTGTACGGCTGGAGATCCACAGCGGGTGCAGTGTTTGCCGCTTCGACCTTGAGCCCGTTCCGGGCCGCCTCGGCGATCAGTTCCTGCACGCCATCCTGTCCAGCCTTGATCACCCAGCTACCGGCGGGATACTGTGCACCATCGCTGGTAAAGCCTGCGCGGCTGCGGCCGACCTGTTTTCCAGCCTTGACCAGGCGGTTGGCCAGGGTGAAGGCCTCATTCTGACTGGGCTTGATCATATAGCATGCCTTGGGGCCTTCTAACTGCAGCTCATAGCGAGGCGGCTGCGGCGCATCTAAGAGCGACAGCTTGACAGTGAACGGTTGCGCTGCCGTGGCGACCTTGACCCCCATCAACAGCGGCAGCGTCTGAGCGGTAACGTCATAGGGGCGCTGCGGCGGTCCACCGGGGTATTGGCGGATATCCGGATAGTGCTGGGTCTCGAGCAGCGTCTTGGCAAAGGCGCCGTAGGGCTGATTGTAGAGGACAACCACTGAGCCTGCTCCGTACTCGACACCATCGACAGTGAAGGGCTCATCAGCTCGGTGCAGCTCGACTAGGCCGGTATGGAGAACGCTCAGCAGCTTAGCCGTGGTCGCTGGATCCTTCTGCTCGATGGGGACGAAGAAGGCGTAAGGGCCGATCTTACGATTGGTTGCGTTGCGGCCAATGCAGTAGAAGTTGCGCAGCCAAGTGTCGCGATAGCGGGCGGTATGGGTCAAGAGGGCGTGGCTGGCCGAGCGCTCGTAGTCGACGATATCGCTCAGGTGCCATTCGCCGCCTGGCCAGGGCATGGGGTGGTTCCAGGTCTGTTTCTTGGCATCATAGCCAATCCCGGTGGTCAGTTGATCGAAAGGTACCGTAACCGGTGTGGCGATCTTGACGCTGGCAGCCTCAGTGAGGATCCGGATGCCGCCGTGGTAGTGCTGGTAAGCGCGGGCAGGGGTCCAAGCGTCGTAGATGGCGTGAATGACCACACCAGACTTGCCTTCGGCGGTTAGTTGGTTGGCCATGGTCGAGCCGATCCAGACGATCTCTTGCTGCAGGATGGGATCGACATTGGGATCGATCGGGTCTACATATGGCGGAATAAAGAAGCGCGCCGTCGTCGGGCCCATCTGATGCATATCATAGACCACCTGCGGGTGCCAGACGTTGTGGATCTTTTCCACCGCCAAGCGGTTCTCCACCTGGGTGCACATGTACCAGTCACGGTTGTTGTCATGGCCAACGTATTTTTGATACAGCCACGGCATCGGGCAGCCTTCATACGGCGTGCCGAGGTTCTGGCGATACCAGTCAACCACCATCTTATGTCCATCGGGATTCAGGGATGGAACCAGGATGAGGATGACATTGTCTAGGATCTGATGGGTATGGGCGTCCTCACCACTGGCCAGCTCGTAGGCTAGGTCCAGTGAGTACTGCACCCCGGCGATCTCGGTCGAGTGAACACCACACGAGATCATGACGATCGTCTTGCCCTGACTGATCAGTTGGTCTGCCTCTACCTCGGATAGGCCGCGAGGATCAGCCAAGCGGGCTTGGATCTGGCGATACTCATCTAAGCGGGCGTGGTTGGCCGGCGATGTGATGATCAGTTGGACAAAGGGTAGAGCTTCGGTGGTCAGTCCGAGCTGATCCATGGTGACACGGTCGGAGCTAGCGGCTAGCGTCTTGAAGTAGGCAAGCATCTGATCCCAATCAGCCAGACAGCGGTCGGCCCCTGGTGCAAAGCCAAGGAACTCTTTTGGGCTAATCAATGGCACTTCATTCCCCTCCTCACATTCCGTGTACGAGTATTTCGTGAGCAGAGGCTTATATTCCTTTGTTGTATGAACAATGCAAAAAAAGATCAGTCAGAGTAAAGTGTGGCGTGGCGTTTGTGGATAGCTTGATCTATAATGTGTGTAGAGGGGGTGATGGGACAATGGCAAGCACAGAATGGCGGTTGCTGCGATGGTCGATGGTGATCACCACGGTACTGGCAACGTTGGTCTCATCATTCATCCTGACTTTTGCTTGGAGCATCCGCAAACATCAACCCAGTATCCCACGTCCGGGGATCAACGTGCCCGCTGACAATATCGGACAGACTCCGCAGAAAACGCTGTTAAGATGAGTCATGGGGCAAGAGTGATGCGTCAGAAGTCATATGTGAGACTATGGTGCATGCCTAGTTCGAGTGGGACGGTTACCGTCAGCGGTCGCCTTCTGGCGATCTTTCGACGGAATTCATCTCCTGTCAACGCGCATATTGACAAAAAGCGTCGTCTCTTCTACAATAGCGTCAGAACTCTTTAAGGGCTGGTCCTGCGAGGCCAGCAAGAGTGGTAGCGCAACATAAGGTTTGCTCTAACTGCTTCTTGCTGGCATGGCAAGAAGTTTTTTATTTGTCTTGTCATGCCGACGGCTAAGGGACCTCCACCAAAGCACAAAATACTTTGAGGAGGTCGGGTAATGGCTAAGCAAGCAACTGCACCAAAGGATGTGGAGCAAGTGTCCATGCCTCAGAAGCACAGTGACGTTATCTCTGCCGAGAACGTTCATGAGATCAGCCTACCGAAACGGTTGGCGCTCTCCTTCCAGCATGTCTTCGCTATGTTCGGTGCGACTGTTCTGGTTCCTAAGGTAACTGGCCTTAATCCGGCGGTCACACTCTTCGCCGCAGGCGTCGGAACGCTTCTGTTCCATCAGGTCACCAAGCGCAAGGTTCCGGTCTTCCTGGGTTCTTCGTTCGCCTTCATGGGTGCGATCCAGATCATCGGCAAGCAGTATGGGCTTCCCTACGCCACCGGCGGTATCGCCGTTGCCGGTGCTTTCCTAGCACTGATGTCTCTTGTTGTCGCCCTGCTCGGCGTTGAACGCGTGAAGTCCCTCTTCCCCCCGATCGTAACCGGTCCGATGATCATGGTCATCGGCTTGACGCTCTCACCGACCGCGATCTCCATGGCCTCAGAGAACTGGTTGGTTGCCTCAATCGTCCTGCTGACGATGATCCTGGTCTCCACCTTTGCCAAAGGGTTCTTCAAACTGGTTCCGATCGTCATCTCCATCGCAGTAGGCTATATCGCGTCTGTCGCCTTGGGACTGGTCAACTTCCAGGCGATCGCTGATGCTAGCTGGTTCATGCTCCCACCGTTCGTCGCTCCGAAGTTCAACATGGCCGCCATCGCCACCATCGTCCCCATCGCTCTGGTTACCATGATGGAGCATATCGGCGACATCACCACCAACGGCAGCGTGGTTGGCAAGGACTTCATTAAGGATCCTGGCCTCACCCGCACCCTGCTCGGCGATGGTCTCGCCAGCTGCCTGAGCGGCCTGCTCGGCGGTCCCGATACCACCACCTATGCCGAGAACACCGGCGTTCTGGCCGTAACCAAGGTCTATGATCCCAGCATCATCCGAGGCGCCGCCATTATCACCATCCTGCTCAGCTTGCTGGGTAAGTTCGGCGCGGTTCTACAGACGATCCCCACCCCAGTCATGGGCGGCATCTGTATCGTGCTCTTTGGTATGATCGCCACCATCGGTATGCGCACTGTGGTCGAAGCGAACCTTGACTTCTCGCACAGCCGCAACCTGATTGTCGCTTCGCTGATCCTAGTCATGGGCCTCGGCGGCGCCACCATCAATATCACCCCGACCATCAGCCTACACGGTATGAGCTTGGCGGCCATCGTCGGCATCATCGTCAACAAGCTTCTACCGGATAACATCTAATAGCCCCTCGCCCCTCGCCCCAAGCCCCTCGAGAGAGACAAAGAACAGCCAGCCCTGCGAAGTCGCATGGCTGGCTGTCTTCGTAAGACGTGTGGGGGCAGGCCGCGCAACACCTCGTAATCCCAACCGAAGCAGAGCCCACTTCGTTAGTCTCACGAGGAACGAGGGCCGAAGGGCGAGAGACTCAATCTACGGTCGAGGGATTAGCAGCGGGGCCTCTTGCTCAGATCCTCTACCCTCTGCCTGGGCGTCGTCTGGACGGTTGGCACGGAGTGCATCCATAAGCATAAGAAACAAGGCCGTGGTGACGAGCAAGGGAGCTAACGCTGACAGCAGGCTCATGAGGTTGCGCAACAGCGATAACACAAAGTAGTCCATGTTTGTCCGCTCCTTGTGAACTGTACCCAATATCGGAGCCAAGCGGCTCCTCAATACTAGTATTGCCAGCTTTCCTTGCTAAAATGGCATTTCGGACGCACAAATAGCATAGCTCGAGAAGGGATTCCCTTCTTGCCTGACTAACTAGACTATGAGCAATGGAAAGGAGTGAGTTAGCTATGCACGCCAAGCATGCCATGATACCGAAACCACAGGTGACTACGATCCCGTCGCAGTTTTCGCTAGCCAAGACACTCAACATCATGGAGAGGGTCGGTCATCGTACGCTGCCGGTTGTCGATTATGGTCGTTTCGTTGGTGTTGTCGATAAACTGAACATCTACGAGCACATCTATATCCAGAAAGACATAGATATTGAGCAAGCCGTTGTCGCCGATGTGATGATCAAGAATGTACCGCATATTGAAGAGGACGATCTGATTGAGAATGCTGCTGTTATGATCAAAGGTCAGCGGATCTTCTTCCTTCCCGTCGTCAAGGATCACACGGAGGATCAGTTCGTCGGTATCATCCCCAACAGCATGATCCTGAACACCTTCTTGGCCGGCTTCGGTTACGGCGAAGAGGGCCACCGCATCTCCGTGGTGGTTCAGGACATGAAGGGGCAGTTGGCTCGCCTCACTCGCATCATCACGTCTTTGGACTGCGATATCACCAGCCTGGTGACGATCAACCCCAACGTGGATCTCGGCTTGGTGCGCGTGGTGATCAAGTTCAGCGGCGACGCCGACCTGCTCGTCCAGCGGCTTGAGGATAGTGGCTACCGCGTCCTCGATCTGGATCGTGAACCCCATAAGAGCCATATGGATCGGCACCACAACTAAAATGAAGCGGGTCCCTAGTCCCTAGTCTCTAGTCCCTGGTGAGACTGCCGGAAAGGGCGTAGTCCGAAAGAACAGGTCACCGAAGAACACTTTGCGGGCGCAGCCATGCTGCGCCCGCGGTCTTTCGACAGTCTCCCTCGTTCCTAATCCCTCGTGGGGTAAGTCGATAGGGGACGGGTCATCCGTTCTGTAGATGGCAGCATGTGGAGCTAGAATAGAAGAAGAAGGACCTCGGCGCGTGCGCCGAGGTCCTTCTTTGTATGCAGGTCGCCATTACTCCGAAGACACTGTGGTTCTAAAGCAGCAACGATCAACGTAGCCTTACCATAAGTGGGGGAGTCTCCCCTCGAAGCCGCTGATTGTCTAGAGGAGACTATCGCGGACGCTATCGCTCAGGCGCGGATCGTGGCTCATGCGGTCCACAAACTCGGAAGCTTGTTCAGACGTCCAGTTGCTGATGTCGTACGGGACGCTCTGGCGAACAAGGTTGCAGAGAAGGGATATGAGCCGTATCTGGCGTGGTGTAATGTTAGAATTCACAGCAAAATCTATCCTTTCTTTTTATACTTGCAACTCCAATTATACATGATAATGCACTACAGTGGGGAGTACAAAATTTGTAGAATCTTGTCTGATCAGTGACCTACCTGGCAATGAGCGCCAACGGCTAGTGCGGTCCAGATGAACGTGGCGAAAAGAATAGGCGGTTAAGTGCAACGCACTTAACCGCCCGAAGTGATTAATGGGGTAGGGAACTTCGTAGCGCCCAGTTCCGTAATAAGAGGAGCAGATGCGGTCAACTCGCCGCCTACTCCTCGCCCCGGATCTGCTTCACATACTCAACAGCGAGAGCCATGGCGTGAGCGGGGGCTTCCAGCCGGGCTTGGGGATCCGTAAATGGACGGATATCACGATAGTAGGCGTTCATGGCCTTGAGCGCCATCATCAGCAGAGCAAGGTGGTCGTCTGGCATGGTACGGACCAGGTATTCCAGAAAGAGTACCATGCTTGTTGGGGTATGATACTCGGTGCCGCCGCTGGGGATATTGGACTCCACAACCCGGCCATCGCCGAGCTCGAAGAGGGTCACCTCGTGCACCATATTCTCCGCCCCTAGGCCGGCTGCCAGGAGCTCTTGGCCCTCAGCCAGCAGGTTCAGACGGTGGATTGACCTGTCGTCGATCGACTGGTCAACGATCTGCCCCACATAATCATACAGCTCTGCCGCCTGCGGGGCGCGCGATAGCTGGTGCAGCGTCTCCGCATAGTAGGCGCAGACTAGGTTCCATTGATCGATGCCAGGGTCATCGGTGGGCCCCAACTGTTCAAACTTTACAAAGGCACGATTGATATCGTAATACCCAATGCGGATTCGTGCCACTGGTTTCTTGCTCTTCTCGCGAAAAAGGCGGCTGAATAAGCCCATGGTTGTCCCTCCCGGTTGGATCAATCCTTTACACAACTCAACTATAGCACCCTGCATAGCTCGTTCTTTAGGAACTTGCATCGCGCGGAACAGAGCATTAAGCAATCCGTCAGTCTGCCGACAATGAAGCCATGTAAGCTCCTAACCTAGTCACTTTTTCGCGCTGTCAGTGGTGTAATCCTTCCCCAACTGACAGTTTCTGAGGAATTTCGGGAAGGTGTGGGCTGGGGGAGTCGAATGTCGCCAACGGTCACAGAAATGTTTTGATAACGTAATCCGGGGAGATCTTGGATAAGTTATACTGGGAACACTCAGGTGTTCCTGCTCTTCTGGCGGGTAGGGGATCAACCGACGCAGCAGTTTCAGAGCTCGTGCTTGGGGCGAAGATCGAGAGGGGGACTACCATGGATGAACTGAGAGAACGGCAGGATCGGATGGCTGACTTTATTGAGCAACGGACGCAGGACCTTACCGTTGTCCGGTTAAATGGCAAGCTGGCACTGCGTTACAGGGTAAAACGTGCTGGCGTAATGGCCTCCTTGGTCGAATACCTCAAGTCATCGGCGTACCGTGATTATCTCAAGTTGACGGTGGAGCAGGTCACAGATGACCAGGAGATCTGTTTGGAGATCGACTTACGCCATCCGTTCCATATCCCGACACTGGCCCGCAGCCTGATGGGAGTACTGCAACTGAACTACACGTTAACCTAGACCGCCAGAACAAACGCGAGACCGGACAGAGATCTCTGTCCGGTCGTCGTATGAAAACAGCCCGAAGGCATCAGCCATCAGCCATCAGTCGGGGCACGACCAAGGGCCTACGATCGCGATGGACTACGCCCGTCACAACTAGTGGCGTAGAATGGCCCTATTGGGTTTACTCCTTCGGCCTAATGCCTGATGCCTTCGGGCTAAGGTGAGAGATTAGGGCTTTAGCCCTAATCTCTCACCTTCACAATGATCTCGATCTCGACGGCGATGCTGTTGGGCAGCTCGGGCGCTCCGATAGCTGAACGGGCATGGCGCCCCGCTTCGCCGAAGACTTGGATCAGGAGCTCGGAAGCACCGTTGATCACCTTCGGCTGCTGGTCGAAGCCATCAGCGCTATTGACGAAGCCCAGCACCTTCCAGACCTCTTCGACCTTGTCCAGGTCACCGATGACGGACTTGATGGTCGCGAGGCAGTTGAGGATCGCCTCACGAGCGGCCGCTTGGCCCTCCTCGATGGAGACGTTGCCGCCTACCTTACCAACGATGTTGCGCGAGCCCTGACCACTGGTGTAGACCAGATTGCCCATGCGCTTGGCGGGGAGATAGAAGCCCAGCGGCTGGGGTACTTCGGGAAGGGTATAGCCGAGTTCTGCTAGACGCTGTTCGATCTTCATAGGTGGACCCTCCTGTTGTTGTTTGCTCTAGTGGTGCTTGGACATTTCGTCATTGTGCTTCGATTGTCCTGCCGGACAAGCGAGAGACACTAGACTCAAGACACTAGACACTAGAACGGGCGTAGTTGCGCCACGCCCACCCATCTTGCGAAGCGCTGCACATATCGATGAGTGCAGACAGGGGTCTGGTACTCAGTTCAGTTGTTGGGCAAATGCCGATGGGGACGCGGTTAGCACGCTGCACCATCCTAACGGCAGAGTGCCGCTAGCTGAAGTGAGATACCTGACCCCGAACGAAGGCGCTGAGGCCACTGCTGCGCCCGTGTCAACCCCTGCAAAGCGTTGCACACGCTCACCACCTAGCCCTTTCGCCTCCGCTACTTGTGAACTCGTGGACTTGTGGTCTTGTGGACTCATATCCTTACCCATATGGAGGTTTCACATGGCTCAGATCATCGTAGATGGTCAGGAGATGGCCATCACCACGCCTGTCGCCCTCCCTGCACTGATCGACCAGGTCGAACCCAACTTGCCTCGCACCATTCTGGCGGCCAAGGTCAACAACGAACTCCACGACCTTACGCGCGAGATCAACGATGGGGACCGTGTCGAGCTCTTGGGCGTTGGCACCGAGGATGGCAACCGTATCTACCGCCGCAGCCTGACCTTTGTCTTGATCCGCGCGGTCAAGGAGCTCTTTCCAGATGGTGAGGTCACCATCGAACACTCGCTCAGCAAGGGGCTGTATTGCGAGCTGCATATCGGTCGCACGGTCGAGCCGCAGGATATCACCCGGATCCGTGATCGGATGCGCCAGATCATCAAGGATGATCAGCCCTTTACCAAGCATGTCCTGCCCAAAGGTGAGGCGATGACCCTATTCCGCCGTCAAGGGCAGGAGGATAAGGTGCGCCTCTTGGCCTTCCGACCTTCGCCAGTCATCCACGTCTACCAGCTGGGGTGGCTCTACGATTACTTCTACAGCTACATGGTGCCCAGCACTGGCTATCTGAGTCAGTTTGATCTGATTCCGGAGCCGCCCGGCTGCCTGCTACGCTTTCCCACCAAGGAGTCGCCTGACGCCATCCCAGAACACGTGCCCAGCCCCAAGCTCTTCACCATTTTCCGCGAGTCCGAGCGCTGGGCGGATATTCTCGAGGTCGGCGATGTCCCGGCGCTGAACAGCCTGATCCAGAAGGGGCAAGGCCAGGAACTGATCCATGTAGCGGAGGCTCTGCACGAGAAGAAGATCGCCCAGATCGCCGACGAGATCGCGCACCGCGGCGCCCGCATCGTCCTTATCGCTGGACCGAGCTCCTCGGGCAAGACCACCTTCGCCCAGCGGCTGCGCATCCAGCTGCGGGTCAATGGTCTCCGACCGGTGACCATCGGCCTCGACGATTACTTTGTCGACCGCGAACACACCCCCCGGGATGAGAGCGGCAAGTGGGACTTTGAGGCGCTGGAAGCGATCGACATCGCTCTCTTCAACCTGCATCTCAAACTGCTGCTGGCAGGGGAGGACGTGCAGATCCCGACATTCAACTTCTTCACCGGCAAGCGCGAGCAGACCGGGCACGCGCTGAAGATTGAGCCCGACCAGCCGATCCTGATCGAAGGGATCCACGGCCTCAACGAGCGTCTGTCGGCATCCATCCCCAGAGAGCAGAAGTTCAAGATCTACATCAGCGCCCTCACCCAGCTGAATCTCGATCATCACAACCGCGTGCCCACCACCGATGCCCGTGTTCTCAGGCGCGTCGTGCGCGACAATCAGTTCCGCGGCCACAGCGCCTTGAGGACGCTGGAGACATGGCCCTCTGTCCGCCGTGGCGAGGAGGCCAATATCTTCCCCTTCCAGGAAGAGGCCGATGCCATGTTCAACTCTCATCTAGTCTACGAACTGGCGGTACTGAAGTGCTGCGCCGAACCGCTCCTGGCTGAGATCGGGCCGGAGCAAACCGAGTACGCCGAGGCACGCCGCCTGGGCAAGTTCCTCAGCTACTTCCTGCCGCTGGAGCCTGATGCCATCCCCACCAACTCCATTATCCGTGAGTTTATCGGGGGAAGTGTGTTCCACTAGACAGCCCGAAGCCATCAGCCCGCAGCCCACAGTGGAGTTAACCATCTGGGAGACGGGATGGTATTCACAGCGGCGCAGCCATGTCGCGCCCTTTCGTCCGTGCCCACTACGTAACCTTACCGCGCTTTCTGTACGGGACGGCCTTCTTCTGGGCGTCTTGTGGACTCGTGGACTTGTGTTCTTGTCGACTCGCATTCTCGTGACTCCCAATATCGCCACCTAGCGAGGGCTCCTGCCCTCGCTGTTTCTTTTCTGGAACAATGCAGGAGAAATCACCCATCACAGCCAATATAAAACGTAAATTTAGATATGCGAAAGAAATTGAGGTGAGGTTTTTGGCAGACAATCGTCCACAACCCCTTGCTGATCCAGATGCCATCACACCTTCCGAGATGCGGGGCAGGATCTTTGCCATGGTCTGGCCTGCGACCATCGAGAGCGTGCTGCAGATGATGGTCGGCATCGTCTCCTCGGCCATGTTGGGCCAGGTTGGTTCCTTGGCCGTTGGCGCTGTGGGGTTAAGCCGCCGCATTACCATGTTGATCTGGGGCGTCTTTGCCGCCATCGGCACTGGGTCGACGGTCATGGTGGCCCGTTCGGTCGGGGCGCAGGATCGCGAGGCGGCTGGTCGTTACGCCAAGCAGGCCTTCGTACTCACCATGGCCCTAGTCTGGAGCTTGTTTCTCATCTTACTCATCTTCCCCCGCCAGCTGATCGCGGGGCTGTATCATACCCAAGGCGAGCTGCTGGAAGTCGGTGCCCAGTACCTGCGCATTACCGCGTGGGGTGTGCCGCTGATGTCTGTCATGCAGGTCACCAGCGCCCTGATGCGCGGTGCTGGCAACACCCGCGTCCCCATGGTCGTCGCCATGGTGATCAATCTCGTCAATGTGGTCTTAAGCTATGGACTTATCTTCGGTAATCTTGGTCTGCCGGGCTTAGGGATCGTGGGTGCTGGTTGGGCTTCTAATATCGCCCAAGGGGTCGGCGCGCTCTTGGCGCTCTATATTATCTTCTTCCGTCAACAAGACCTTGACATGTCGCTCAAGGGTTTTCGCGTCATCTGGGCAGATGTCCGGGCGGTCCTCTCCATCGGTATCCCTACTGCGGTGGAGAATATGCTGATGCAGTTTGGCCAGATCTTGCTTACCAGCCTGGTGGTCAGCTTTGGCACCATCGCCCTTGCTGCTCACCAACAGGGGCTGACGGCTGAGTCGCTCTCCTATATGCCCGCGGTGGGTTTTGGCATGGCATCCACCGCCTTTGTCGGTCAGAGCATGGGGGCTGGTTCGGTCAAGCTGGCGGAACGATACGTCCGTGAGTTGGCCAAGTGGAGTCTGATCCTGACCGCCTTTACCGCCTCTTTCCTGGTCTTCACCCCGAAGATGGTCTTCGGACTACTCAGCAACGAAGCAGAAGTTGTCAATCTCGGTGCCTACTACCTGATCCTGATGGGAATGGCCCAGATACCCCAGCAGCTCACCGGTGTTCTCAATGGCGCTCTGCGCGGGTCTGGTGACTCCAAGGCCCCCATGGTGAATGGCGCCATCGGTCTTTGGGGGGTGCGTCTGCCACTGTCGTTCTTCCTGGCCCGCAATATGGGTATGGGGATCATCGGTGTCTGGGCGGCCATGACACTGGACCTCTTCATCCGCTTCGCCCTGAGCTTCGTGCGTTACCGCCGTGGCAAATGGAAAGAAAACCTGCACAAACTGCCCGGCGGCCGCCGCAGCGCGACGGTGGCGGGCTAGGGGCCCGCTTCGGCGGGTCGCGTCCCAAGCCCAAAGGCCCAAGCGAGGCTGCGAAGTATGGATAATTTGTAGTCGCGTAGCCATGCTGCGCCCAATCCCGTCGAGTACGACCGATGGCATGCCATCGGTCTTCCTTTTGCCCGCATGTTGGCAAAGCCTGGGTAATCGCCGCGCCCACGCTGCCCTGCCGAGTAGAAAATTGTAGAAAGACCTGAGCCAGGCAGGTAATGACCTAAGTGAGTTGAAAAGAATCTCGACTGCAAAGATAGTTCTGTCTATCACAATCGACTGTATGCCTTATTTGCTATTTGCCTTTGCTGTCGGCGATCACAGTTTCGTCTACCAAACGGGGGTGTTGTCTTGGACAAGCAATATGATATCGTCATCATCGGCGCAGGGGTCGTGGGCTGCGCAATCGCCCGCGAACTGGCGCGCTATGACGTAGCCGTGGCGCTGCTCGACAAAGAGAGCGATGTCGCCATGGGGACCAGCGGCCGTAATAGCGGCGTGGTCCATGCCGGCTTCAACTGTGCCACCGGGGCACTGAAGACCGGGCTGTGCGTCGAGGGCTGTAAGCGTTTCGGCGATTATTGCGCCGAACTGGGTGTGCCCTACAAACGTACCGGCAAGCTGGTCGTGGCCTTCAATGACGAGGACGTGCGAGTGATCAAGAAGCTGAAGGAAACCGGCGACCGCAATGGTGTGCTTGACCTGCGCATCATCGGCCGCGGGGAGATGGAAGCACTTCAGCCCCATGTCGGCGGGATCGCCGCCATGCACTCGCCCTGGACCGCTGTCACCAGCCCTTATCAGTTGACCATTGCCCTGGCCGAGAACGCGGTAGCCAACGGTGTCGAGGTCCATCTCGAGACTCAGGTGTTGGGCATACGGAGGCTGAAGTCGGGCTTCAACGTCCGCACCAATCAGGGGAACTTTAGGACCCGCTACGTGATCAACAGCGCCGGTCTGTTCGCTGATAAGGTCGCCCGCATGGTCGGGATCAAGGACTATCGCATCTATCCCTGCCGTGGCGAATACTTCATCATGGACAAGCGCGTTATCGGGATGCTGAATATGCCCATCTACCCAGCCCCACGGGCAGGGGATGGGGGGCTAGGAGTTCACCTCACTACCAGTGTTGATGGCAATATCTTGATCGGCCCCAGCGCCGAGTATATACAGCGGCGTGAGGACTACGCCACCACGCGCACGGTCATGGACCAGCTCTACAAAGAAGCGAAGGAGCTTCTGCCCCCCATTGACCGCCGCGACTTCATCCGGGATTACGCGGGGGTCCGGCCTAAGTTGGTCGGGAAGACCGTCGGTGGCTTTGGCGACTTTGTCATCGAAGAGGCGAAGACCGTGCCTGGCTTTATCAACCTGATCGGGATCGAGTCGCCTGGCCTAACCGCAGCGCCGATGATCGCCGAGATGGTGGCTGGGATCATCAACGGCAAGGAGAAGATGCCGAAGAAGGCTGACTTCAACCCCCGCCATCATGCGCCGGCGCACTTCAGCGAGCTCAGCGAGGATGAGAAGGCGCGGCTGATCGCCGAAGATCCCGACTACGGCGAGATCGTCTGCCGCTGCGAAGGGATCACGCTCAAGGAGATCAAGGACGCCATCAAGAACCCCCTGGGGGTGAAGACCGTCACCGGGGTCAAGTATCGCGCCCGCGCCATGATGGGGCGCTGCCAAGGTGGTTACTGCCTTACTCGCATCACCCGACTCCTGCAGGAGCATCACCAGCTCGAACCCGAGCAGCTGACCTACTCCGGCAAGGGCTCGAACCTGTTTGTGGGGAGGGTGAAGTAGATGAGTGAGGTTAAGAAGATAGACGTCATCGTCATCGGCGGTGGGCCGGCAGGCTTGGCCGCTGCCGTCGAGCTCAAGAAGAGCGGGATCGACGATATCCTGATCATTGAACGCGAGAAGCACCTGGGTGGGATCCTCAACCAGTGTATCCACGATGGCTTCGGCCTGATGAAGTTTGGCACCACCCTGACCGGACCGGAATATGCCAGCCGCTATTGCGACGAGGCAGCCAAACTGGAGATCCCGGTGCTGCTCAACAGCACCGTGGTCGGACTGACCGGCGACAAGGTGGTCACGGTCAACAGCCCAGAGGGTTATCTCAAGTATCAGGCCAGAGCCATCATCCTCAGCATGGGCTGCCGCGAGCGCACCCGTGGTGCCTTGGGCATTCCGGGCTCCCGTCCCGCCGGGATCTACACTGCTGGCGTGGCGCAGAGCTTGGTCAATCTGGAGAACGTCATGGTTGGGCGCAAGGTCGTTATTCTTGGCTCTGGTGATATCGGCCTGATCATGGCGCGCCGCCTGACTCTGGAGGGAGCCGAGGTGATCGCGTGCGTCGAGAAGCAGCCCTACTCCAGCGGCCTGCCGCGCAACCTGCGCCAATGTCTCGACGACTATGGCATCCCGCTGCTGCTGCAGCACACCGTGACCAAGATTGAGGGCAAGGAGCGCCTCGAGGCGGTCACCATCAGCAAGCTGAACGATCAGGGTGAGCCTGTCCGTGGTGGGTCACGCCGGGTGGAGTGCGACACCCTGATCCTCTCCGTCGGCCTGATCCCTGAGAACGAGCTCTCGCGCATGGCGGGACTCAGCATCAATCCGGTCACCAGCGGGCCGATCGTCGATGATCACTGCCAGACCAGCGTTCCTGGGATATTTGCCTGCGGTAATGTCCTGCAGGTGCATGACCTGGTCGACCATGTCTCCCACGAGGCCGAGATCGCCGGACGCGCCGCTGCCCAATGGATCAAGGCGGGCGATCTGAGCCCCGCTCAGATCACGGTTGAAGCTGGTCCCGGCGTCCGCTACGTCCTGCCTACTAAAGTGGCGGGGGATCAAGAGGTGGAGATCTCCCTGCGTGTGACCGAACCCAGCCGCGATCGCCGTCTCTTGGTGAGCGGCGACAGCGGCGAGATCAGACGGCAGCGCTTCGCCCGGGTCAACCCGGCGGAGATGATCCGCGTGAAGCTGAGCCCCGCCCAGCTACAGGGGACCAGTCGGGTGCGGATCGAACTGATCTAGGTGCCCGCAGCCCGCAGCCCGCGGTAGCTTCTGGGGGCTGGGGGTTATCCCCAACAAGCCTCATCCTTTGCGTGACGCGAAAGGAGATTAGGATACACCCATGAACACCATGGAACTAACCTGCATCATCTGCCCCAACGGCTGTGACCTGAAGGTCACCCACGAGAAGGGGCGAGTGACAAAGGTCGAGAACGCCCTCTGCCCGAAAGGGCGCGACTACGCCCGTGAGGAACTGACCAACCCGGTTCGTACGCTCACCACCACCGTGCGCGTGGTCGGTGGCGAGCTTCCTCTGGTCAGCGTGCGCACCGACGGCCCGATCCCGAAAAGTCGACTGAGGGAAGCCGTGCAAGCGATCCGATCGCTGCAGGCCCAAGCTCCCGTCAGCGCTGGGGCGGTGCTGATGAAGAATCTCCTTGGTACCAGTGTGAGTCTGATCGCCACGCGGGGGATCAAGGCGTTGTAGGGGCCGGTCTGAGGCCGGCCCGCTGGCCGCTAATACGGCGATCCGATGCGCGTAGACCGCACAACAAGGCCCGCAGCTCGTGCTGCGGGCTTCTTTACGCCAACTTTTCCCTTGCCACTCAACTGTGATACACTTGTCGTAGACCATCAACAGGAGGCGATCCCATGAACGTCTACGATGCCATTCGTAAACGCCGAACGATCCGTAAGTTCACCCAGCAGCCCATCAGCGCCGAGACCCTAAAGAAGCTGGTCGAGGCGGCCCGTCTAGCTCCCCAGGGGGCCAACCTACAGCCGGTCAAGTATCTGGTGGTCAACGATCCGAAGCTCCTGGAACCGATCTTCGCCACCACCAAATGGGCGGCCTATATCTCTCCCAATGGCACTCCTGCCGAAGGCGAGCACCCAACCGCTTACGTGGTGATCCTGATCGATACGGAGATCAAGAAGGCTGGCTACGATATCGATGCTGGGGCAGCGGTGGAGAACATGCTGCTGGCGGCAGTCGAAGAGGGGCTTGGTTCGTGTTGGCTGGGCGCCATTGACCGAGACCAGATCCGTGCGCTGCTGACGATCCCTGAGCGCTACGTCATCCATACCCTGGTGGCCCTGGGTTACCCCGGTGAGGACCCGACTACCGAGGATGTGGGCGAGTCGATCAAATACTACAAGGATGAACAGGGGAGACTGCATGTCCCCAAACGTCGCTTGGAGGACCTGCTTTTCTTTAATGGGATGAAGTAGTAGGGGTGGAATCAACAAGCCCGCAGCGCGATGCTGCGGGTTTGTTTTATACGTGGGGTGCAAACAACTCCTCATCCGCCTCGCCCAGCGGTTTGGTCAGCTCGCCGTTGTAGAGGATGGTCAGGCGGTGCAGAGGGCGGGTCATGGCGACGTAGAGCAGACGTTGGTCGAAGGGGTTGTCGTCGTAGGTCTGGGCGTCGGCATCGGGGATGATGACCACGTCGAATTCCAGGCCTTTGGCCAGGTAGGTGGGGATGATCACCAGCGGTGAGTCGTAGTGGTCGTTCTCCTCCAGAACTAGAGTCAGCCGGCCGGCGAATTCGTCGGCCAGTTGCTTATGCAGCTCGCGGCCTAACTCATGGGTCTTGACGATTACCGCCACGGACTTGAACTCTTCGGCACTGTAACGTTGCAGCGCCTCGCGCACCAGTTCGGCACGTCGCTTGGCGGTTTCTTTGTGGTTGGCCCCCCCGATCTCGATCACCTGCGGCTTGTGCCCGGTCAGGCGGACCGCCTGCGATGGGGCGGGGGCGGCGGGGTCCAACTTCAACACAACGTTCGCGAGGTTGATGATCTCCGCTGAGCTGCGGTAGCTGCGCCGCATCTCGCGGAAGTAGATATCTTTGCCCTCGAGGATCTGGTCGCTGAGCAGGCGCCAATCGTCCAACCCGCGGTGGGGGTAGATCCCCTGTGCCAGGTCGCCGACCACGGTCATAGAACTGCCCCCGCCCAACCAGCGCCGGATCATGGCTAACTCGGCCGGATTAAGGTCTTGGGCCTCGTCGATGACCACATGGACGAAGGCGTGGGTGAGGCCGTTGACCCGCTCGTGGACTTTCAGAAGTGGGGCCAGGTCTTCTTGCTCCAGCTTGTTCTTGGTGGAGGTAGCAGCCAGGATCACCAGACCGCTGATCGTCTCTTGGTCCAGCTCAGGAGCAAATTCGCTGAGAAGCTCGGGGGTGGAGATGAACTGGCGGTAGATCCCGAGAACGTCCAATCGCGAGGGCATTTGTTTGCGGAACTCGTTGACCGCCTGCTTGGCGCCTTCTTCAAGCCGAGCGACGGTCAGGTCGCGCTCGTTGATCATACGGATGGCTTCGGGGTTGGGCAGATGCTCGTCGCGTAGTGAGCGGCGTCGTCTGACCCGCTCCAGCGATCTCTCAAATCTTTCCCTGATCTCGGCGCTGCGTTTGGTCAAAGCAGGCTTGATCGTCCGCGTCAGCCACTTCTTCATCTCGTCGACCCGCCGCTGGAGTGTCAGATGACGCAGGTCGTGGTAGCGATCTTCGATGGTCTGGCGGTCGACTAGCACCGTCTTGCCGACACGGATATCGCCTGCTGGCAGAGCATGGGCGGCGAGGAAGTCGAGGTAACGCTCCAATCCAGCGAGTAGCTCCAGTGAACCCTTGGCCCGGCGGGCGGGCAACAGCCTAGCCCACTCGGCTTCTTGCTGGGTGGTGCGGTTGGCGCGGCAGAGCTGGGCCATGGTCTGATTCGGACTCGTGATCTGCAGTTTCAGCCCCAGCTCACGCAGAGCCAGGTCGGTGAAGGTGGATTGGCGACAGCGTTTGATATCCAGGCCTGGCATGACCGAGGCGATATAGCCAAAGAAGAGCTGGCTGGGGGTGAGGATCAGTGTATCCTCGGGGAAGATCCGCCCCTTATTGGCGTAGAGCAGGTAGGATAGACGGTGGAGTGCGACGCTGGTCTTGCCGCTGCCCGCCACCCCTTGCACGATGACAGGCTGCCCCAGGGTCATGCGGATGATCTCGTTCTGATCTCTGCGAATGGTGGAGACGATATCTTTCATCCCGGTGTCGGCGTTCTGCTGCAGGCGGGCCAGCAGGTAGTCGTCAACCCCACCGCCATCATCTTCGACATCGGAGATCTCGGTCAGGTGGCCATCGTGGACCATGAAGCGGCGCAGCAGATGAACGTCGCAGTTGACCGGTCCGTACGGCCCATGGAAGAAGGTCCTCCCGGTGGAGCCAGCGTAATAGAGATCAGCGACGGGCGCGCGCCAGTCAATGATGACCTGATCTCCCGTCTCCTCGCTCTCCACCCCTATCTTGCCAATGTAGATGGAGTCGCGCTTGTTCTCCGTTATCTTCTCCGCTCCCGGAGAGCGATCGGTGGCGATCTTCTCGAAGGATAGGTTGTGGTTGAAGAGGTAGTCCAGGGTGGTTAGGTCGACCCGCCCGAAGTACGGGTCCTTCTCAGCCAGGCGCAGCAGAGCGCGCCTGTTGATGCTCTGCAGCTGTTGCTGCTGCAGCATATCCAGGTCCTCAGGCTTGGCTGCACCTTCAAGGATCTCGGCTAAGCCTGATGCGGCTTCCAGCTCGCGGCTCCCGAGTGTGCCATGCAGGGTGCGAATGCGCTCTATGATAGCCCGCAGGTGCTGTTCTTCGTGGTGGAAGTCTGGGTGTTCAGCGGCGCGCATGGGGATCACCTCCTAGCGATCTACTGCGGGGCAGTAGATCGAGTCCTGTAGGGGCGGGTTTCAAACCCGCCCGCGGCCAAAGCCCAAAGTAAGGGCTGTTAAGTACATACGCAATAAGTATGCCAACGTTCCGGGGCAAGAGGTAGGAACGAGGATCATAGCACTAGACGCATACGTAGTAAGTATGCCAAGAAGATATGAAAAAGGGAACCCCATCTCAACAGGGTTCCCATCTTCGTATGGGTTTCTGTGGGGGTGTTAACTAAGTGGTCTGACCCCTTAGTTAACACCCGCCCCTACAACCACTTCGGCTTTGGGCGACATAGTGCTGTGAACCAGCATGGTTGGTTACCACCCAGTGGTCTCGTTGCTCACTCTGGGCTGTGGACCGGGGACTGTGGGCTCGCCGTCAGGCCGCGCTTACGCGCGGCTGGCTGCCTCTTCCACAATCGCCACGACCAGCTTAGCGCCGTTGACCAGCTGCTCGATCTTGATCGATTCGCTCTTGCCATGGACGTTCTCCATGCCGATGCCAAGGACGATGGATGGCAGACCCTTGCCGTTGAGGATATTGCCATCGCTGCCGCCGCCGGTCGGGGTCAGGGTGGGGGTCAGGCCCATG
>CAYOCI010000037.1:0-35805 GCA_964402415.1 uncultured Clostridia bacterium | reverse complement strand
AGGCTCGCAGGTCTCCCGCACTGCCCCACTGGGAAGCGTACTGAAAGGTGCCAACCCTGAGGTGGCTTGCTGCCACCCGGGTCAGGATCGCGCCGGGCAGCTGCGTGTCCCGCATGACTGATTCGCCAGTTGTGACCACGGCAAGGCTGCGAGTCGTGGCTATCCCCAGGGCGTGCATTGCTTCGCTGATGATATGCTCGCGTAGCATCGGTCCGAGAGCAGCTCGTCCATCGCCCCCGCGGGAGTATGGTGTTATGCCGGACCCTTTGAGTTGGATATCAGACCGCTCGCCCGCGGGAGTGATCTGTTCGCCCAGCAGGATCGCCCGCCCGTCACCCAGCATCGTAAAATAGCCAAACTGATGCCCGGCGTAAGCCTGGGCGAGAGGGAGAGCTCCTGCGGGAATGCGATTGCCGGCAAGTACAGCCACCCCATCGCTGCTCTTAAGCGCTTCGGCGTTTAGTCCTAGGCGTGTCGCCAGTAGGTCATTCAGAACAACCAGCTTAGGGGCAGGGGTAGGTGTGGGCTTGACGCTGCTGAACAGTGACCTCGGTAGCTGGGCGTAGCTATTGTCAAAGTTCCAACCTGCTTGTGCTGCTGACATCATCTCCACCAGCTTTCTGTCGCGTTAGCTACTGCCCATAGTCTTTGCTGATTGGCGGATCGCGAACCAGGGCGAGGTCAGCGAGCAGGAAAGGTTTGTCTGCCAAGGCGCACCGCCTCGTGATTAGAGCCCCTAACCGTCGCGCATGAGCCGGGTGGGGGCTTTCGCCTGCCGGCATTAGCGGTCCTCGGGCTGATCGGGATCCGCAACGGTCTGGGCAGCGGTTAGACGCATGTCATAGAGCTGCAGCAGGGTGGCGAACAGTTCGGGCTTGACCCTGCGCATGGCAAGCATCAACTCTTGTGCAAAGCCGTACTTGTTGAGCATGATCTGAACTGTAGACACGTCAGCGATATTGAACGAACCAGTACCGAAGCCTTTGGCGTTCATGTCTGCTAGGACTGTGGCCAGTTCGCGCTCGATGACCTTCTCCGAAGGTATGGTGGCGAAGTGCTGGGCTACCTTCTCGGACAGGAAAGGCGCCAGAGATGGCTGCTCTTTGACCAGAAGATCGTATAGCTCTCGCCTGGCAGCGATGACAGGCACCAGTATCTCAGCGTAGCTTCTACATCGGCCTTCGACAAAGGAACGCGCCGCTTCGTCGTCGTAGCCGTGTCTGCTACAGAATATCCCGCAGTTCATGATGAGTCTGCGCAATCCTGCTACTTCTGCATCGAACACTAGAAAGCTCCTCTCCGATGATCTCACCTACATTATAGAGGAGGCCTCGAGTATTGGACATGGGAACGGTTCTCTTATCCAATAGGGAATGCATCTGAGGAGATGAGAGGTCCCACCTTATCCAAGGGGGAGGAGTCTGGCACGTCCGCGCGGAAGAATACGTGCAGATCATCGCGTGCCGTTCACTAGACACCTACACCGATCAGCGCGGAAAGGAAGTATGCTTGATGGAAAAAGTGGTCTTCAACCGCTTCCATAACTACGATGAGATCACGTCGATGCTTCAGGGGTGGGCGCAGCAGTTCCCCTCGCTCTGCCGCCTGTCTTCTGCGGGAACCAGTCCCGAGGGGCGCCAGCAATGGGTGATGGAGCTGACCAACCAAGCGGCCGGTGCCGCGGACGATAAGCCAGCCTACTTCATCAACGGCAATACTCATGCCGGGGAGGTCTCCGGGTCAGCTGCCTGCCTAAGCACGATCCAGGAGCTGCTCTTTGGCCATGGCCATGATGAGCTTTGCACCCGCGTCCTGGATACCAGAACGGTCTATGTGATGCCGCGCATCACCATGGATGGATCCGAATACTACCTGACCACGCCGAACTCGGTTCGTTCTGCTGCTCGGCCATATCCCGAAGAAGAGCAGGCTGATGGCTTGTACCCAGAAGATATCGATGGCGATGGGCTGATCTTGCAGATGCGCCTGCGCGACCCCCACGGCGAATGGAAGGTATCGGACCGTGATCCCCGCTTGATGATCAAGCGCGGGCCAGACGATGTTGGTGGCGAGTACTATCGGCTCTTCCCCGAGGGGATGATCAAGAACTACGATGGCGTGGAGATCAAGGTCGCCAAGCCGCAGTTTGGTCTGGACTTCAACCGCAACTTCGCCGCCAACTGGGCGCCTGAGCATCGCCAGCACGGTGCCGGATCCTATCCCTTCAGCGAACCGGAGACCCGCGCGGTGGCCGACTTCATGCTGTCGCACAAGAATATCGGCGGAGCACTTGGCTACCATACCGCTGTTGGCGTCTTCCTGCGGCCGTTTGAGCATCTGGCCGACGACAAGATGATCGAGTCGGACCTAGAACTGTATAAGACCTTCGGCCACATGGGCAAAGAAGAGACAGGCTTCCCTCTCTACTCCATCTTCCACGACCTGACCTGGGACCTTAGCCAGCCAACCGTCGGCAGCTTCCCCGACTGGGCCTACGGACACCTAGGGATCTTAGGTCTCGAGATTGAGCTTTGGGATCTGCCCAAGCAGGCCGGGATCGAACGGCGCAATCTGAAAGCGATGAAGAACTTGACCCCCGCGCAGAGAGAAGACGAAGAACTGCTACTCTTGCAGTGGAATGATCGCGAACTGGGCGGCGCTGGCTTCATCAACTGGCACACCTTTATTCACCCGCAGCTCGGGCGGGTCGAGCTGGGCGGCTGGAATCGCAAATACGTCCAGCAGAACCCACCAGGACACATGCTGGAGGCGGAGATCCGTGGCAGCGTCCGCTACACCATCCGGCATGCTGCATCATCCCCCCTGATGCAGGTCGAGCAGCTGACCGCCGAGCCGTTGGCGGATGGCCTGACGCGCCTGCGCCTAGTGGCTGTCAACAGCGGATATCTGGCCACCAACATCACTGAGTTGGCCGTCAGGCAGAAGATCGCCAAGCCGGTGGATGCCCGACTTGAGCTTGGGGAGGGCCTGACCCTAGTCGAAGGGAAGCAGAAGACGGAGTTTGGCCATATCCGCGGCTTCGGCAAAAAGAAAGCGGAGTGGGTCATCGCTGGCCACGGTCAGGTCACGGTGACTATCTGGAGCGAAAAGGCCGGGGTGGTTCGTCAGAGCATCGAACTCTAGAAGAGACCTGGACACCAGACAAGTAGGACGCACCAATGGTGCGTCCTACTTGTCTGCCCCAGGATACGAGAGAATCCAGCTTCCACCGGTTAGGCAGGACCTACCATATGCACGTATTGCGAGCGGAGCCGGATCGTAGTAACCTAGGTGAGTGGTTAGGTCGGTGTAGCCCGGAGTCCGCGCTGAGGCTCAACGCGCTAGAGGCGCGCTTGACTCGAGGATGCGGCAACTGAGCATACTCATAGCGCTATGAAGGGATGATTGGTTCATGGGCAAGTCCGTTCTCATTGGGGTAATTGGCGATTACGATCCAGCCCGCGCATCCCAGGTTGCGACCATTGATGCTATTCTTAGGGCTGGCCGATTCAGTAATGTTGAGACCAAAGCGGAATGGGTGCCGACGCCCATACTAGAGACCGATCCTGAACTAACCCTGGAGAAGTACGATGCGCTCTGGTGTGCACCAGGGGTGTATACCAGCATTGACGGAGCCATCAACGGCGTAAGGTATGCTCGAGAACGACTGCGGCCGTTCCTCGGAACTTGTGGTGGCTTTCAGGTGGCGGCGATCGAGTACGCTCGCGACGTCCTGGGAATGAGCGATGCGCAGCACATCGAGTACCATCCTACTGCACAGAACCCATTCATCACTTATCTGAGCTGCTCCGTAGCCGGGCAGGCAATGGCAGTCAGGATTAGCCCCAGTTCGAAGGTTCATCGATACTATGGGACAGATCATGTTCAAGAGCAGTACCGATGCACAATGGGAATGAGTAGAGACAACCAGTCTCTCATTGACGCAAGGGGGCTTCATATCGTTGGGGTTGACGCCAATGAAGATGCACGAATTCTGGAGATCCCCGATCATCCCTTCTTCGTCGCGACGCTGTTTGTTCCCCAGATGAATCTCTCTGAAAATGGTACCCACCCGCTGATCCTAGCATATCTTGAGGCGGCCCTAGCGTCTAAACTTGGGACAGCCTGCTCGTGTGATTGAAGAAGGAGTGCAGCGGGGTACCCATGTTGTAACTGGGGCAGTTCTCATGCCTAGCAACATAGTAGAGGACACAGACCCGTTAGGAACTGAGGGTCTGCATCGTCTGAAGGTTGGCTTGTTTGGGCGGGGACGTTAGCGGTGCGTACGTTTTCAGCGTGGGGTTGTCCATAATATGCAAAGTGGGTGTAGTTGTGGCGAGGTGATACGCTGCCATACTGGGCTCCGCCTGACTTGTGGTGCAGATAAGCTGCACCAGGACATACCACTGAGATGAGGAACAGGTACGAGGACTTGGACGCGAGAATCGTCGCTTTGTCCAGTGGGCAAAAAGACGAGCGTTTAGGAAGGAATTATGCAGCCCACCTTGAACAGAATTCAGGGTGGGCTGACTCTCTGAACAAAGGCATCCTTCTCCGCCGCTTGCGCGACGGGATTGATCAAGGTTGTAATGCGGACACCACGGGGTTATGATTAGCTACGTGAACCTTTGGCGACTGTGATACTAGTGGAAGATTGGTGCCCGATGCACAAGAAGGGATGACATAGGTGGATTTCAAAGCTCTGGGCCTTGAGGACGCGGACCTGTTTCACCGATACTTGGGCAATTACCCCTTTAGCACATATGAGTATTCATTCGCGGCTCTTTACCAGTGGAGAAAGCTCTGCAATACCCAGTATTGTTTGATCGATGACGCGCTCGTTGTCATGAAGACCGAACGAGAGATGGGTACGTTCTTCATGCGGCCGATCAACATGGATAGCAGCAGGATCGAGGCGGTCATGGAGAAGCTGTTTGAGCACAGAAAGGACAGCCCTGAGTTTAGGTTCTTATTTGGGGATGTTGAGGCCGACTTTCTAGAGCAGCTACGCCAACAATGCGGCATTGCTCTCACGTATGTTGAGGATGCCGACAACTTTGATTACGTCTACAACTCCAGTGATCTGATCGCCCTATCGGGGAACAGATACCATCGCAAGAAGAACCAGTACAACCAGTTCATCAACAACTACGAATACGAGATCAGGGATCTCCAAGACGCGCAAGTTCGCCGCGATTGCATCGACTTTGCCTTTCGTTGGTATGAGAACAACCCCCACGAAGACACGGCGCTGAAATACGAGCTCAGCGGGGTGAGCGACGTCCTCAATCATCTGGACAAGCTCAGAGTCCTCGGCTTGGCGGTCTACGTAAATGGCCAGATCGTAGGCTTTGCATTTGGTGAGAGAGTAAACGACCAGATGGCGGTCGTCCATTGCGAAAAGGGTGACACCAGTTACTCTGGAGTATATGCCTTTCTCAATCGAGCGCTGGTGGAGACCCATTTCAGTGACGTCAGGTTCATCAACAGGCAGGAGGATATGGGCATAGAGGGCCTCAGGCGCGCCAAAATGGCATATAACCCCACGAAGCTGGAGAAGAAGTACTTTGTCGACATTCGGCGATAGGCGGATCGTCGTCAGGAGTGACCAGGTGACACCCTATTTCTGCTGCAGCGTGTGCTTGCTTCGCCATTCGGCAGCCAGAAGACCATAGAGGTATAGGTCATGTCTCTGGCCATCGCGAAGGATGAACTCCCGATGGGCGCCTTCCCGAGAAAAGCCCAAGCCCTCGTAGAGTCTGATGGCAGGGTGGTTATAGGCAATGGTGGTTAGTTCGATGCGGTGCAGGTTGAGTTCATTGAAGCCGAAGTCCAGCAGCAACTCCATGGTCTCTTTACCATACCCCTTACCAGCAGCATCCTGTGCTCCGATACCGATGAAGGTGGTTGCCACCCCATTGGTCCAGAGCATGTCATAGAAGCCCGTGACGCCGATGATCTGGTCATTGTCGTTCGTTCGAATGGCCAACATCAGCTTGTCTGACGAGTCTTCAAATTCCTTGAACAAGGTCTCGACCTGCTTGCCCGACTGCGGAATGGCAGGCAGCATGTCATAATACCTCAGAAAGCGGGCGTCATTGAACCAACTTTCAACGGCCCCTTGGTCGCTATCTTGGAGCGCAGTAAGCCGGACTCGGCTGCCCAACAGCAAGCCTCTCATATCGATCTCCCCCATGCTTCGTTGCGGTGTGGTTGTTTACAGTATACCCGAACGTACGCCCGGGCCGTGTCAAACGGCCCGGGCGGTTTTGTGTAGCGGTTATTGAAGCCGAGATCACCAACCCACTGGTGTCTTGGCTTCAGTCCCTACGCGAGCACCGTACCGGAGCGCTACTTGTGGTCGCAAAATCTTGCGGTGACATGCCTGGCGTCACAGAAGGGCATGTTCTGCGATTCACCGCAGCGACAGAGAGTGACCCTGTTTCTTGTTTCATAGGTTGAGCCATCGGATGATTCGATGGGGATATAGCCCTTGACGAAGATCGGACCGCTGCACTTCTTCTCGGGATCCTGAAGGATCTCGATGGCAGGCTCATAGGCAGGCTCGATAGCCGTCCCATCTTTCTCCACAGCCACCAGTCTGCCCGCAGGGCAATCACTGGCTGCTTTGATCGCTTCCTGGCGGTATTCTGGGTCATCAGAGTATCTGGTCAGATTCCAGACATCGCCATGTTTTCTATGGCAGAAACGTGCGTAGGCACAGCGGCCATCATCAAGTAGATCCAGGTCGGGTCCGATCACCTTATCCTCGATTCTCTGGTCATAGTCGTCCTTTGATGCAGTCTCCGTTCCGTCAAAACCGATCCTCCCATGCGACCCATCACAGAATGGAGGAGTTTTCGTCTTGCCACAACGGCATAGCGCATAGCTTTCACCCTGCGGGAGTTCGCGGCCTTCCGCATATTCATGCGCATGATCTTTGAGTACGATGACTTTCTCCGACAAGGGCACGTTCCCTGATACGAGATACGGGCCATCTTTGACGATCTTTATCCGCGCTTCTGTCAAAATAGGCAACCACCTTTCCGTCATACTGCCATCAGACTGCCATGGGACGGGGAGCTATCCCCGGCCATGGAGCCCCTGCGAAGCAGCCTATGGTCCCTATACGCCACAAACCGGGCAAACACCTTCCGGAGCCCCCGGTGCAAGCCCTGCTTTGGCTCGGCAGGAGAGGGCAGCACGCGATGGTGGCTGGTCGGCTTTGGCTGGCTGATCCTTGCGCAGCGAAAATGGCCGGGCTTCCGCCCTCACCATGGCGCTGGTGGCAGACCAAGGACAGAGGATCTGCCCCAAGAGCTATCGCTCTAAGGGTAGATCCTCACGTCATATGACCGCGGGTGCTCAGGCCCCGACGTTCAGGTCATGGGAGCTGACCACTATCACCCTTTTGGCTGCGCTCAAGTATGATGTACCGACCACATTCAAAGGAGGTGAAGGGAGTGCAGCGCCGCCATCGTACCAGGAGGCGCCAGACGATCCGTGAAGCTTCACGAGTGAGGGAGTGGTCACCCGCAAACGGGGTGGAGGTCATCGTTGGAAGAAGCGAGACTGAACCACTGATCGGCATCGTGTTTCCACGTGATGAGGTCGAGCGGTTGGCGCAAGACCCACCAGACGCGCATGGCAACCTATATATGGATGCTGCTGAGGAGTTGGGCATGACGGTGTTCCTCTTCCACCTCGCCGATGCCGATGCGAAGTACCGCGTCATCCGGGGCTGGTCACGGCAAGGGGGCAAGTGGTTTTACGGCTTGTTCCCGTGGCCTGATATCTTCTACGATCGCATCCTGGAGCATCTTGACCCCCAAGAGGCAGCGATCCTCGACCAGCTATATTCGATCTCCACACCGATCAATGAAGCTCGTTCTTTGGGCAAGTGGGCCTGCCATCGCATGTTGGTGCAGTACCCCGATGCCAGGGCCTATCTCCCCGACACCGTCCTGTATCACCATCCCATTGATCTCTACAACATGCTCGCTAGACATGCGGCCGTTCTCACCAAGCCGGACTACGGAAGCGGGGGAAAAGGGATCTCGAAGGTCTGGAGCATGGATAGGGGTCGATTTGGCTGGCAGAATGCTCGAACGGGGGATACGCTGGAGGAACTCACCTTTATTGAGGCGGTCGCCCAGGTCAAGGCAAATGCCAATGACTCCTCATTCGTCGTCCAAGAGCAGTTGCCCCTACTGCGGATGGGCAATAGACTGAGTGATATCCGCATGTCGATGGAGAAGGATGGAGATGGGATCTGGCAAGCCTCGATATCATCACTGCGCTTGGGTAAGGAGAACTTATCGGTGACCCACGGGGCCAACGGCGGAGAGCTCTACCCGCTAGCCGAAGGGCTGCGCTTCTATGTGGATGACCCCAAACGGGTCGACGAGTTGGTCAAGACTGTCCATGACGTCTCACTGCTACTGTTAACGCGAGTCGAAGATAGCTTTGGACGAATGGGTGAGGTAGCACTCGACTTGGCCTTTGATCAAGAGTTTAGGCTCTGGCTGCTGGAGGCCAATGCGAAGCCTGGCAAGTTCACCGCTCGGGAGAATAAGCAAGCTCCCGCTTCCCATCGGCGTATTCTCGAGTATGGCCGCTATCTATGGCAGACGCGCTATCGATAGTCTGGTGCCGTAGCGTGCACAGTGAGTGAAATGGGAGAGAGCAGGGGATCGAACCCCTGCTCTCTCCCGTTTGACTGTTGCAGCTCCCTACTTCTTTGCCTGCTGCCAGAGATAGCAGGCATACTCCAATAGATGGGAATACCACGGAGGGATTTTCCCTTTGATTCGAGTGTACTTGTTTGTCTTGCCGGGATTGGGGTTGGCCTCAAGGAACCACATACGATGGTTGGTGTCAAAGGCTAGATCGTAACCAACCTCGCCCATGGGGCCCACCTGCTGCTCCAAACGGTTGGTGATGACAGCGGCTGCCTGATGCACCTCGGCTAACAGCCGCTCGGCTTTGGCCTGATCGGCATCAAGTATCTTCAGCGCGGCAGGAAAGGCCACCCATGCACCGCCCCGCGCCATATTAGTCACAAACTTGCCCGCCCTGCCGATCTTGATCCCGGCAAACATGAACTGCCACTGACCTGAGCCGTCTTTGTTCATGTTGACTCGGATATCGGATAGACGCCCGTCCACTCTCAGTAGGGAGATGGATTGCTGGATAGCGAGTCTGCTCGCCCCGGCCGTTTGGCGCGCTCTGGCAACCACCTGGCCCAGCGACAGGCTGCTCGCTCGCCGGCTAGTCACAGAGTCTTCCCAGCTGTAGCGACCATGGGCTGAGGCCGATACCCGGGAGATTCCCCTGCCGGTCTTGCCGTACTCCGGTTTGATCAGTACTACTCTGTGCTTGCGCACCATGGACGCCAGATTCTCCGGCGCTACATAGAGAACTGTATCTGGAACATACCACTCGGTATCGGAGTAGCGCCTGAGAATATCGCAGCACTGCCACTTGCCCAACCGGCGTGTGGTGTTGGTCGTGATGGTTGAGTTCCACAGCGCCTCCACAATAGGCATCTCAGCGTCCAGAGCCTCCATCTCAGGCAGCTCATAGTACACGTCGGGCCATGGGACAGGTGTGCGGATCCATTCTCCGTCGACCCGTACCCAGCCAGCAATCGTCCTTTGCTCCAGCTGAACATCCTTCAGGACAAAGCAATAGACGTGGACCCCGAGCAGTTCCGCAGCATCCATGTGCATATTGGCTGAATTGGTCGGTGGTTTTTCGTGCAGGTGGTGGTTCCACTCCTGTGGCATAGCGATACCTATAATCGGATGCTGCCACTCACGGATGAGCTCGCTCATGATCTCTCCCCCCTGCGTTGACGGAGCCCAAGAACTCCTACCAATTCATCCTATGGGAAGGGAGCACGTTGCGTACGTCCTGAGAGCGGAAATGGGACGTCACAAACTTGGGGTGAAGGTCAGCCAACCTAGATCGATGGGAATGAGCAGGAAAACCAATCCAGCTCACCGTAATACTCAAGGACTGTTCTTACACTAGTAGTTGTGAGGTGAACAACCATGAAGGAAGCCATCTCTATCACCGAGCAGACCATCGAGGCTGCGGTCTTGGGCGGTATGGTGTTGGGCGGCGGGGGCGGCGGGTGGCCGGAAGACGGCCGCCGACTTGGCCATCTGGCCATGGCCATGGGTAACCCGCGTCTGATCCCCGTAGATAGCCTGGCCCCCGACGCGATCCTGGTCACCGTCGGGCTGGTCGGATCACCCGCCTCGGAAGAGCGCTATGTCAAACCGATCCACTATGTCCGTGCCGTCGAACTACTGCAGAAGTCGCTCGGCCGCCCCGTGGCCGGCCTGATCACCAACGAGAACGGTTCCACCGCCACACTCAATGGCTGGCTGCAGTCCGCTTGCCTTGGCCTACCCGTGGTCG
Source organism: uncultured Clostridia bacterium (assembly GCA_964402415.1). GTDB lineage: Bacteria > Bacillota > JAAYKD01 > JAAYKD01 > CAYOCI01 > CAYOCI01. The sequence continues at coordinate 25,377 of CAYOCI010000037.1, read as the reverse complement.
ACGCGCCCGCTAATGGACGGGCGCACCCCACCGGAGTGATGGGTTCCATGGGGCTGCATCGAGACCCGTCATATACCTCGGTACAGGTAGCGGTCGGGGGCAACCCTGACCGGGGCCGCTATGTCGAAGCGGTCTTCACCGGATCACTGCAGCAGGTGGCCCCCCTCGTCCTGGCCACCGCGGTCAGTGCCGGTGGTTTCGTGGCGGTGGCACGCAATCCTGTCTCCGCCGCATATGCCAAAGATCATGGGGCGCCGGGTGCCATCGCCATGGCCATCGACCTGGGGTTGGCCATGCTAGGCAAGGCTGGACCTGCTACTTACCAGGCTGCAGCGAATGCGTTACGCGGCGAGATCCTCACCCGCGCCCGTATCGAGCAGCTCTCATTGACCAGTGCGGGGGGCCTCGACCTAGGGCACGTCCACCTACGGGAAAGCTCGGGAGCTGGGTTGGCGCTCACTTTCCTCAATGAGTACATGACCCTGAATCGGGGTGGCGAGCGTCTCGGTTCCTTCCCCGACCTGATCATGACCTTTGACGCCGCTACTGGCGTCCCGCTGCTCTCGGCCCAACTGCGTGAAGGACTGGAGATCGCTGTCTTGGTGGTACCTCGTTCCCAACTCATCCTGGGAGCTGGCATGCGTGACCCCGAGCTGATGAGGGACCTAGAGAAGACGATCGGAACCACTCTCTAAGAGGAGGGATCTCTCGATGCGCATTGGCTTCATTACCATCGGCCAGTCGCCGCGAGTGGACGTAGTGCCGGAGATGGTCCCACTGCTGCCGCCTGGCTGCGAGATTGTCGAGATTGGAGCTCTAGATGGTCTATCTGACCGCGAGATCGAGCAGCTGGCCCCACAGGAGGGGGAATACCTCTTGATTACACGCCTGGCCGACGGCCGATCGGTGACTGTGAAGAGGGGCGCGATCCTAGCGCGGTTGCAGGGCTGCGTCGACCAACTGGTCGCCCGTGGAGTGGACCTGGTTGCTCTGCTCTGCACCGGCGACCTGCCGAGCTTGGTGTCTCCTGTTCCCCTGGTGCTCCCGCAACCGCTGCTCTACCATACCGTCGCGGGACTGGCCGCGGCCGGAGCCAAGATTGGCGTGGTGATCCCCTTAGCGGATCAGGTCGAGCAGATGCGGCGCCAATGGGCCGAACTTGGCATGAGCCCCGTCATGGCCCCGGCCAATCCCTATGGTGATGGTGGGGAATGGGAGACTGCTGGTAGGAGCCTGGCAGCCATGGGGGCTGATCTGCTGGTCATGGATTGCCTTGGGTATACTCAGAAGGCCAAGCAGGTCGTTCGCGGAGCCTCAGGAAAACCCGTCATTCTGGCGCGCAGTCTCCTTGCCAGAGTGATATGTGAGATCACCGGCAACGATTTGCAGTGAAACTAACAGACGCAGCCTCGCAATTTGGGTAAATTGCGAGGCTGCGCGACTACACCGCGACATTGTGAAGAGGGCGATGGCGTCAGAGACGGTCAGGGCATAGCGCTCGGGCTTGTTCGGTGAATAGGTAATAGTTCTGTCCATCTGGAGCGCCCAGTGAGTGGGAGCGCACGCCAAATACTCGGTCAATCTCTCGAGAGGCTAGTACGGCCTCAGCGGTGTCGCAGAGAACAATCTCTCCGGCTTGCATGAGGCAGATCTGATCCGAGGTAGTAAGGGCTTGCGCAAGATCATGCATCACCATCACCACCGTCTTGCCCATGGCTCGTAGCTGATCGATCAGCCGTAGGATCTCAAGCTGGTGCTTGATGTCCAGATAGGTGGTGGGCTCGTCCAGCAGGATTACAGGGGTGTCTTGCGCTAGGGCCATGGCAAGGTAGACCTTCTGCCGCTCTCCCCCCGACAGAGCAGTAAGCATCTTCTTCCGATACGGATAAACTCCGACCAATCTCATGGCCTGGCTGACCATGTCGAGATCGGCTGGAGATGGTTTGCGGGGGAACCCCAGGTAAGGGAAGCGACCGTGAAGTACCATGGTCTCTGCCGTGATGGCCGGAACCGCTCTGGACTGTGGTACAACGGCAACTAGCCTCGCAAACTCCTTGGGCCGCCACTCGGAACTATCCTTCCCCTGGACCAGAACATGGCCCTCTAGGGGACGCAGCAGGCGTGAGGCGGTCTTCAGTAGGGTGGACTTGCCGCAACCGTTGGGCCCGATCACAGAGGTCACCTTGCCCTTGGCAAAGGTCAGGTTGATCTGACGGATCACAGGTTGTCCTCCGTAGCCTGCTGTGATATCTCGTAGTTCAATCAAGCAACGTCCTCCGTTTCTTGCCTAGCAGAAGATAAAGAAAGAACGGACCACCCAAGAAGGACATCACGATGCCCACCGGAATCTCGAAAGGGGCAAAGAGTGTACGCGCTAAGATATCACAGCCCAGCGTAAACGCAGCACCAAGTAGGGCAGACATGGGCAGCACGAAGCGATGGTCCTGCCCTACCAACATACGTGACGTGTGTGGGACGATCAGTCCGACGAAACCGATCAGTCCTGAGAAACTCACCGCACTACCAGCCAGCAGTGCAGCAGTGATCAAGAAGACCATGCGGTACAGCCCTGTGCGGAGGCCAAGAGAGGAGGCTGTCTCCTCCCCCAAGGCCAAGACATTCATATCGTGACTCAAGAACAGTGTGATCGTCACGCCCAAGAGAATATATCCCGCTGCAAAACGGATATTGTCCATGGTAACGCCTGAGAAGCTGCCGATCAGGAAGTCTATTCGAGCCATACGAGCATTGGGGACTAATGTCAGAACCACGTCAGTGAAGGCGCTCAGGAAGCTGGAGACTGCGATGCCCGCCAGCACAATGGTCATGCGTGAAGCCCCTGTCCATCGGGCCAGGGAATAAACTATCAGCACTGCGAAGACGGCTCCCAGAAAGGCAGCTAATGGTAGGTATCGTAGCATGGATGGGAAATAAGCTGCCAGGGCAATGGTAAAGAGCCCAGAACCTGCATTGACCCCGATGACGCTTGGGCTAGCAAGCGAATTGTCCAGCACGGTCTGCAAGATAGCACCGGCCACGGAAAGGGTACAGCCAGCCAGGATAGCGGCCAGGGTCCGTGGCCAACGAACTAAGGAGATGATCTGCTGGTATCTCGAGGAAGCATCCATCCCGGTCAGTATTGCGAGAAGTTGCCCTGGAGGGATGCGGACAGCTCCCACACAGATGCTGACCGCCACCAGCAGCACCAGAGAGACTGTGATCGCAGCGAGGAGAGCCGCCTTATAGCCCGCTCTCTGCTGATGGGAACTGATTAGGGTAGAGGATTTTCGCAAGATAGGCATAGCTTTCTCCCCATCGGGAATTTGGCTTGTAATGGAAGAGGTCCACTGGCAGAACCACATAACGGTGGTTCTTCACAGCAGAGAGGCTCCCCCACGCAGGATTTGACTGAATACCCTCGCGCAGAGATTGCAGCGCCTTTTCGGAACTGCCCATGGTGACCACAAAGACGAAATCGGGATCTTCGGCAAGGATGGTCTCCATACTTAGATCCTCTAGAAGGGATCCGTGGCGAGCGGCGATATTGTCCGTATGCAGATCAGCTAACATCTTGCTGGTCATGTTATCCCCAGCCATGGCTTTGGCCTTCGCACTCATGGCGCGGACAAACAGAACAGTGGGTCTCTTCCCCGAGGTATCCGCCTTGGCCAAGATCTCTTTGATCTGTGCCTCAACCCTAGAACTGTTGTTTTCATTGAGATCGCCACGCCCTGTGATGTCGGTGCAGACTTTCAGCATCTGGCGGTAATCCTCGAAATGTTCCACTTTGAAGAAGGCATAGGGGATATTCGCTGCCTGCAGGGTAGCCGAGAGCTTCACATGGGCATCCAAGTCAGCGGAGAGCAGTACCAGATCAGGGGATAGATTCAGAACCTCCTCCATGTTGGGGTCTTTCACTGTGCCGATGATCTTGGTATCACTACCGACCTGCATCTTGCGCTCCGAGATGACATCATCGGTCACACCGCACAGCTCCCCTCCAGCCAGGAGCCACGTTTCAGCATAGGAGCCAAAGAGAGAGACCACTCGCTGCGGCTTCTCCTTCAGGACAACCTCACGGTTGAGTGAGTCACGGAAGGTGTAATAAGGCTTATCTACTGCCAAGGTGGAGCTTCCAGGCTGCTGAGGCATGGTTTGACCGTTGCCTGTACCACATCCCGCCAGAGCGGTAGCGGCGAAGAGCAGCAACAGACAATAAGAGATGAGCCTTTTCATTAGCAGCGTGCGCCTCCTATGGTTTCCAGCGCCAGAATCTCCTCTTTGCGCTGGAGCAGATCATCAGAGGTAAGCAGCTTCTCCACATCCTGAAGCCCGATCCGATCCACAGTGGCGCCAAAACGCTCACCGGTGAGCCCTTTGCTCTTGAACAGGAGAATGGCCTTCTCGACCATGTCCAGTACCTCATCCTGCGATAACAACTGGCTCAGTGGGCTGCCCGCACGAACCTGCTTGCCCCAGCGTCCACCGACATAAACTCTGTACATGGTTTGGCCCTTGTTCAGAGCGCCAAAGTGGCACTTGCCCGCACAACGCCCACAGTTATTGCAGATCTCCGGGTCAATGGTTATCTTACCGTCGACCAATGAAGCGGCTTGCATGGGGCAGGCCTCAGCCACCGCGCACTTACCACAGCCACGGCAGCGGTCAGGATCAATCGCTGGGACGCACTGCCCGACGATGCCGAGGTCGTTGAGATCAGGCTTCACACAATTATTGGGGCAGCCGCCAACCGCGATCTTGAATTTGTGGGGTAGTGTGACCTGGCGGTAACCTACATAGAAGCGATCATGGATCTCTTCCGCTAACGCCTGGGTATCAGATAAGCCAAACACGCAGGTCGTACCCTTGCAGGAAACGATGGGACGCACTTTGGAGCCTGTCCCTCCGGTCTCCATCCCCTCGCGCGCCACATATTCACGAAATGGCTCAATGTTCTCATAGGAGATCCCCGGTAGTTCAACCGTCAAGCGGGTGGTAAAAGTGATCCTGCCATTGCCAAACCTCTCAGCTGCCTCGCTGAGGTTACGCATTTGCTGGGCGGTGAGGACCCCGTTCCCTGTAATGATTCTTCCGGAGAAGTTCTCGGTACCGCGATTTTGCAGAAAGCCTAGGCCTTTGACACGTTTGACATCTTGTGGGGTGATGTTCATTGTACTTCCTCCAATTGCTACATGGTCTATCTCCAACCCAACTATAACCCTTACAGTTGATAGTGTAAAATAGTATAATATGATCATACTCATAGCTAAAATAGTATCAATGGCAAAAGGAGCAATGCTCGTGACCATTCGTGAACTAAGGATATTCATTGCTGTCGTGGAAACTGGGAAGATGGGACTGGCCGCGAAGAAACTCTATATCGCCCAACCCACCGTGAGCAAAGTCATCTCGGAGATCGAAGCCACCTACGGTGTCAAGCTGTTTGAACGTCTGGCCAAGAGGCTTTATATCACCCCAGAGGGGGAGCAGTTGCTCAGCTATGCTCGCCACATCGTCGCCTTGTTTGACGAGATGGAGCGAGGCCTGAAAAACTCATCCAACCAGGTACTCCTAAAGGTTGGTGCAACCATCACAGTGGGAAGCTGTGTCCTCACCAACATCATTAATCGGCTGGAGGAGAAGCATCCCAATGTGCAGGCACAGGTCTATGTGGACAACACCCATGTCATTGAGGAGATGATCCTGACCAGCAGACTGGATCTGGCATTGGTAGAGGGGGCAGTCACCAGTAAGGATCTCTTGGTCCAACCTATGATCCATGATGAGTTAGTGCTTATCTGTGGTATGCAGCACCCCTTTGCTTCTAAGAAGGCAATCTCCATGGATGAGCTAGCCGGACAGGCTTTTGTCGTACGGGAGAAGGGGAGCGGCACACGCGAGAGATTCGATGAAGCGCTCCATAGCCGCCATATCGAGATCTACCCCAAATGGACCTGCCACAGCTCCGACGCCATCTTAACCGCCGTCGCAGGCGGACAGGGATTGGCGGTTATCTCGAAATTACTGGTGCTGGAGATGGTAGAAAGCAAGAAGATTCACACCATCGATATCGATGGCGCGAATCTTGATCGCTCATTTGATCTTGTCTATCACAAAGATAAGTTTATATCGCCAGCCATGCAGAGCTTGATCGATAGCATCAGCGCAAGTTAGTCAGCCCTGCCCCTTTGGTCCTGTACCAGCCGCTCTACTGTACTATACTATCGCGGGGCTGGCTCCGAACCTCGGGAAAACCCGTCATACTGGCGCAGTTTACTAGCTAGGGGATCAGCGAGATGCTTGGTTGTGAATGCTGGCAGTGAACTAGAGCCCGAAGGAGGTGCAAGACATGAAATGCCCCTGTTGTGGAGATGAGATGGAGAAGGGATACCTGCAGGCGGGACAGATCCTACTGTGGGCTAGAAAGAAGCACAAGATCTCGCTTCTTCCCCGTGATGGTGATGTCCTGATCGATAAGAATTACTGGTCTGGCGTATCGCCGGAAGCTTACATCTGCAAGCAATGTAAGAAGCTAGTCGTCGATTACTCCGCCACCGAAGTAACAGACGTATAATGAAAACAAGCAGGGAGGACGCGCCGCCAGGCGGTGCGTCCTCCCTGTTGATGGTGCCTCTATCGGCGCTAAGCTGACGGAACTATATCCTTGACAAAACAGATGACGCGATTGGCCTCCGTGAAGCCTGCCTGCAAGTGGAAGGCCAGGCTGTCCGTGTTGCCTAGTTCGCAATCACTCGCCAGTTGAGTGCATCCCTGAGTACAAGCCCACTTCTCACAGGCACGGATCAATTCACGGGCGATTCCTTGACGTCGGTACGCTTCTCGAACAAACAGACCCTCCAGGTAGCCAACGGGGCTGTGATCGGTGCCCTCTACATAGTCATACCGGATCGAACACTGCGCGAAACCGATCTCGCAGTCGCTTTCGCTGGCCAAAAAGACAGCTGTCTTCCCAGCCGCGAGTATCTTCCTGAACTCATCAGCCAGCTCAGCCTGAGTGTGATCCGGCCAGAGCAGTAGAGCTAACTCGGTTATACTGATCAGATTGGCCATCGTCGCCTGATATACTCGCAATGCCAACACTCCTTTTCAGACCGCAGCGGCATGCACCCCCGGTCTTTACCTGCCCTCGAACCAACCCTTGCGCGAGATGAACATCTCACAGGATTCGAACTCGATGGGATTGCCATGCGCGTCGTTGGCAAACGAACCCTTGCCGGTGCTGCGCATGGTCATGCCGATTGCGCGCAGCGGAGCGATCTGCTGCTCATCGAGTGGGTTGTGGGCGATGACGCTGGCGACCTGTAGCGTCTCAAAGGCATATTGCACCATCAGACCAAGCGCCTCGGCGTCCAGGTCGCCGCCCCAATACGCGGTGTGCCACACATGGCCTAAGTCGAGGACGTTCTGCTCATTGATGCTGTTGTTGGCGATCATGCCAATCAGCGTCATCTCAGGCTTAAGGCAGACGGCCCAGTAAGTATCGCCTTCGGCGAACCAGTTGGCTGCAGACCTGCATCCTGCGAGGTCGGTCGGCCATTGGTGGTCGCAGTGGGCGATCGCCGAGCGCATGCGGTCATTGGCCAACAGGCAGAGAGCCTCGGCATCGTCGGGCGTGAAATGGCGGATGACCAGCCGGTTGGTCTCAAACAGATAGGGCTTTTGGTCGGTCATATGACACACTCCTTTGCTCAGCTTCTGTCCGCACAGTTTCTTCATGCTCTATCAGTTCGCGGCAGCGTGATGGAATCCTTGTCCAACTGGATGGCGAGTGGGGGACGGCAGAGCGGTCACAAGAAAGGGAGGATGCGCCGCGCGTGGCGGGCATCATCCCTGTTGATCCCGTTGGACGAGAGAACCGTCTCCACGTCCAATTACACTTCGATGCTGCGCTTCTCAAGCTTGAGAATCCGCTGGACTGCGTACTTGCCGCTAATGGCTGCGCCTGGGAGACCCCCAGGGGGCATGATCCATTGGCCGGCAAGGATTACGTTGGCGATGCCCTTGATGTAGGCTGAGGGCTGGGCGTTCTTTCTGCTGTGCTTGGTGGTCATGAAACTCTGATTGTACCCCTTGTAGGCATTGCAGTACCGCTGATACGTCATCGGCGTCCAGATGTCGAGGATCCCCATCTTGCCTTGATACGCGGGGAAGCGCTCTTCGACTATGCGTAGCAGTTGCTCGGCGATCTCTCGCTTCTTGGCCAGGTACTCACCCTTATGCTGATAAAGGTCGCGCCAGTAGTAGTAGCCGGCCTCCTGCATTCCCAAGAGCACCTGGACGATCTGCTTGCCCTCGGGAGCGAAGCTCGGTTCGTAGGCATACGACTTGACGCTCATCCTACTGCTCATCCAGTCGGCGAAACGCACGGTGCTGCAATCCAGCATAACGTCACCGCCGAGGGCGTCGACAGGGCTGTCGACCGCATAAGCCACCTGAAACATGCCATAGACAGGGTAGGCATCGCGCCTTTCGTACATCTCCCGCAGAACGGGGTCCATGTAAGACTCATCAAGCAAATGCCCGAAGGTGTAGCTCGTATCACAAGCACAGATGACGTAATCGGCGGGGACAGACTCCCCATCCGCCAAGTCGATGCCGGTGGCTCGGCCATCTCTGACCTCGACGCGGGTGACGTTGGCGTTGGTGAATAACTTCCCGCCTAAGTCTTCAAACCTCTTGGTCATGCGCTGAGCCATGGCGCGCGATCCGCCCTGAGGAACACCGCCATCACCCGAGACGAAGTTGCCATAGGCTAAGGGGAAGGAGTGAGCCAGTGACTCCTTGGTGCAGAAGTCGGAGATCATGGCTCTGATCAATGGATGCTTGAAGCGTTTCATCAAGTCGAGGGTATCCTGCCCACCCAGTTCCTTGAACAGCTTCATGGCATCTTTCATCGAGCGGCCCATCTTGAGGTAGTCGAGGACACCCATCAGCTCAGGAGGCTTGTTCGCTGGGATGGCGACGTGCTCGGCCAAGCGTATGTAGCCCATGAGTCGCTTGATCTCTGTCTCGTCTTCCGGAGACAGGTCGATTAGTTCCCGTTCGGTGCGCTCGGGGTCGTGCCAGAGCGTGATCTGGTCGCCTGCTAGCTCTGAGGTATACATCCTGTCTGAGCGGATAATCTTCACGCCTTCACCGATAGCACCGACCGTTTCCCAGATCTCATGCAGCGGTGTCCCTACCGCCGTGCCAACCAGCCAATGGATGCAGTTGTCGATATGGTATCCGCTTCGATCCCAACCGGTGCACTCTCCACCCGCGATGCTGTGCTTCTCATAGATCTCAGCGTCGTAGCCGGCCTTTAAAGCGTAGACGCCTGCCGTGAGCCCGGAGACGCCGCCACCAACGATGACGATCCTCTTCTTACCCATGCTCGTGCTCCCTCCATTGCCCGCGATCAGGTTACTCATCCTTGCGGGGCCTCTGAGCGCTGAAGATATCTTGGGCGAACTGAAGCAGAACCTCGTTCTTCACGATGGCGATGCCTTGCTCCTCGTCTCCCAGCAACAGTAAGCTGTCGCCGGGCTTGATGCCGAACATCTCCCGAGCCTCCTTAGGGATGACGATCTGACCCTTTTCGCCAACTTTTACCGTTCCAAAAACATGCTTCCCCTTCGGTCCAGCCATGGTCGCCTCCTGAGGTATGAATTGTATAACCAGTCGCACTAAGCATACTAGAAGACATGATCGGAGTCAATGTCGGGATGGGAAGGTATCCTAACCAAAGAGGCAACCTGTACCCCCACAAGTTACCCCGCCTGCCGTAGTTACGCCGCCAGCGCAATAGGGACCAGAGAACAGCGTACCGCTTAAGGCCCTCGCTGGCCCTATGAGGGTGAGTGGGCCATGTCGCCCAATATGAAGCCCCTCGCCTCATTCGCCATGACGACCGAGCAACGCTACCAGGTCTGTCTGTCCATCGCGGGCCTCCTTGACGAAGGGAAGTTCGAGATCCAGGATGACAAGGTGATCTCGTTTCTGAGCGACGGTGCGGGTAGTACCGCCATCAAGGGCAAATACAACGAAGGGGTTCTCACAGTCGCGTTTCTGATCAACAAACAACCTACGGAGATCGCTTATAAGCAGGTGGGGACTCCCCAGTAGTGGAGAAAGACGGGAAGCTAGCACTGACCCTGACCTATCTTGACCCGGCTAAGACCCCCGATGGGGCGGAGTTCAAGATGGTCGGTACCACACTAAACAAGGATCTCTGGGCCGCCGGCAATGTTATCGTCATTGAATCAGTGGAGTACATTGTCTCCATGGAGGGCAACGCCAGCATCATGAAGCTGGGCAAGGTGGAGTTCAAGCTCGCTGCTGAGTGAGCAAGAGACAGAAAAGGGACCATAGCGAGACGTGAGTCTGGCTATGGTCCCCTTTTGTCGTCTAGTCAGTCTGCCTTCGGCTTATAGCTCCAGCCGTAGTCATTGTGGTAGATCATCAGCTTGGTCATGCCGCCGTCGATGCAGATATTCTCACCCGTGATGAACCCAGACTTGTCACCGCAGAGGAAGAGCACCATGTGGGCGATGTCAAGTGGATTGCCGACTCGACCCACCGGATGCTGGATGCCATCCGGCCCTTCATAGACCCTAGAGCCGGTATCGATCCAGCCTGGCGAGATGGAGTTGACCCGGACGCGACCAGCCAGGCTGATCGCCAGCGCGTGGGTGGGCGCGGCGATGCCACCCTTGGCCGCGGTGTAGCTTTCGGTGTTCGGCTGACTCATTCGGTCCCGGGACGATGAGATATTGACGATGCTAGCACCCTCGCTGAAATGACCTAGGAAGAGTTTGGTCAGCATATACGGCGCGCTGACGCCGACGCGCAGCACGTAGTTGAAGTCGTCGTAGGAGCAGTCCTGTATGCCGCCCTTGGTGAGCATGGCGTTGTTGATCAGGCAGTCCACGCGGCCGTGATCAGCGATTACCTTGGCGGCAAAGGCTCTGAGCGTACTTTCGTCCGCAACGTCCCCGACGAAGTAGTCGTTCGCGTCCTTATCGATGATACAGACCCTGGCGCCTTCTCTCCTAAACTCGTCGCAGATGGTCTTGCCGATGCCTGCCGCGCCGCCGGTCACGACCACGATCTTGTCCTTGAACATGGGTCCCTCCATTGATACTAGATAACGGGTCGTGCTGAGCATCGCTGGGTGTGGCAGTCATGTGTGCGATCTAGAATCTCTCGTAGGTGACCATCTCGTTTAGTGGCTTGCGATCGGTGGCGTGCCGATCCGGCGATTTCACCTCACCATCTGGGTAGCCGACACCCAAGATATTAAGCGGTTCAAAGTGGTCGGGAATGGCGAACTCGGACCTGATGAGATCTGGCTTGAAGTAGCAGACCCAGATGGAGTGCAGGCCTAAGGCCGTAGCCTCGAGCATCATGTGGGTCGTGACGATGGTTGCGTCGATATCCGCTGTGTCCTTGTTGTCCAGCGGCCTTTTCCAAGAGACCGAATGATCAGCGCAGATCACGAGAGCCAATGGAGCGCCGTAGACATTTGCCCCCCGCTTCAGCTTCTCCAGGCCTTCTTCCGTTTTGACCACCAGGACTCTTTGTGGCTGGCGATTGGCAGCGGTGGGCGCAATTCTGCCGGCCTCGAGGATCGTCTTAACCTTGTCTTCTTCAACAGCCTTGCTCTGGAACTTGCGGACCGAGCACCGCTTGGCCGCTAGTTGCATGAAATCCATGGCGCTCATCCTTTCATCTGTTTTGGGTCGAATGCTAGCCCCATGGCCTCATTGGAAACAAGAGGGAGGCCGAAACGGGCGATACGGCACCGGTATTCTACTAACTCCCGTCATTGTTGGCTGGTTTGGTCACTTTCAGTCTGTAGCTCTATCTCAATCACCGTATCGATGGGATCGGGCAGCATGCAGTCGTGAGTTAGGTGGTCGACCTCGGCGAAGGTTACCCCGGTGTAGGCGTTGGTGATCCAAGAGGTCGAGCGCTTGATCTCGCTGCCGTCGGCCAGCAGGCGCATGGAGGCGATCTCCTTGCCATCCACACCGAGCAGGGCTAAGGGGCCGATGGGCGGTTCGAAGACGTGGGCATAGAGGCGGTTGCCCATACGGGTATAGCGTCCCCACTCGGGCTTGGGGATAGTGGCGTGGCCGCAGCCGTAGATGCTCTCGCCATTGAGCTTCATCCAGGCGCCGACCTCGGATAGAATTCGCAGGGATTCTCTGGGGATATTGCCACGGGCATCAGGGCCGACGTTGAGTAGCAGATTGCCGCCCTTGCTGACGCACTCGACCAGCTTACGCACGATCATCGGGGCACCTTTGAAGTAGCGGTCGCCGGAATGGTATCCCCAATGCTTGTTCATGGTGATGCAGGCCTCCCAGGGGATGGGATCGCCCCTACGGTTGGTGACACCTTCGGCGGGGATGATCTGCTCCGGTGACGCGAAGTCGCCGCTCCAGGGGTTGGGTTCGTCTTCGATGATACTACCGAACTCATCGCCGCTGGCTTCAAGTCGGTTGTCAATCAATATCTCGGGTTGGTAGGAACGGACCACCTCGATCAGTTCCTTCGCCCTCCACTTCTCGCCCTTCATCTGTTCGTAGGCGAAGTCGAACCACATGATATCGATTTTGCCATAGTTCGCGCACAGCTCCCTGACTTGACCGTGCATGAACTGCAGATAACGGTCGAAGTCATGTTCGACACCTTCATAGGCCTTGTTGTCACGCATGGGATGCTGCCGATCGCCGTAGTGGGGGAAGTCTGGATGGAGCCAGTCGATGATCGAGAAGTAGAGGCCGACCTTCAAACCTTCGGCTCGGAAGGCGTCCACGTATTCGCGGACCAGATCACGGCCAGCGGGGGTGTTGGTCGCCTTGTAGTCGGTCAGGGCGCTGTCAAAGAGGCAGAAGCCATCGTGATGCTTGGCAGTCATGACAGCGTAGCGCATACCTGCTTCCTTGGCCGCCTTAGCCCAAGCTTTCGGGTCATAGTCCACGGGGTTGAAGCTGTCAAAGAAGGGCTGGTAGTCCTCGACCGTCATGCGTTCGGTGCTGCGCACCCACTCGCCGCGGGCGGGGATGGAATAGAGCCCCCAGTGGATGAACATACCGAAGCGGTCATGGCGGAACCATTGACTGCGGTTGAAACGTTCGTGCATCGTGATCTCCTTTCATCGGTGACGGTAACCGGTGTAAGTGCAGTGCTTGGAGCAATTACTTCGGCATCCGGCCAGCTTGTCCCTCTCGCCGGATAGGCAACCGATAGGACTAGACAGGAAAGATGCCATTGCCAGAAGAAGGTAACGCGAGCAATGGTGTAGAAATTGTCTGCCGCCGCTCCGTGTGCGCATCGTCGTCTCAGTCCGACGAGCCTCCTACCCGGCTGCTCCGCAGAGATAAGTGCAGAGACCAATCACATGACCAGAGGGGGATGAGGATGTACGAAGAGCTTAAGCATGTCTTGCAGCGGTTCAACGATGGGTATGTGAGCCGCAACGTGGATGCGTTGGACGCCTTCATGGACGACCTGTTCGTCGATGGCCCCACCACTGTCATACTCGGGACCAGTAACGGCGAACTGTGCCTGGGCAGAGAGCAGGCCAAGCAGCTAATCAAGGGCGACTGGCAGTATTGGAGCGACCTGCGCGTCAACCCGGATGAAGTCCTCTTTCACCAAGTAGGCGATGCTTACTGGTTTGCGGTAGTCGCGAGCATCAAGTATGAGTTTGAAACCAACGATGCGGCGAACGAGCGCCTAGTCGGCTTCGTCAAGAAACAGCTAGAGATGGCCGATAAGGGCACCCGTGAAGCACTCACAACGCTGAGCTGGGGTTTAGTACATTATCTGTTCCCGGTGGGGAGCAGCAAGCGCGCCTATCTTTGGCCGGTCAGGCTGACCGGGGTGCTCCGGCAGGAGAACGGCCAATGGAAGTTTCAGTACATGCAGTTCTGTCTGCCGTCCGCTGCCTCCCCTGACCAGCGCCTTGGCACTCCAGCGCTCGATCATCTCCATATGGGGCGGGCCATCAGCACAGCGGGATTCCAGCAGTCGATCTACCATGAAGAGTTGGTCGACGGTCTACAGCAGTTCACCGCTCGCCTGGTTGCCGGCGATATCGACGCTGCTGCTAGCCAGTTTAGCAACAGCGGGCTGAACCTAGTGATCGATCCGCAGGACGGAGCCATCGAGACGGGCCATGTGCGTGAAAAGCTCGCCGCTCTGCACCGCAAATGGGGAGACCTATCCCCCGACTACGGGAGCGTCATGACGTTCTCCCAGGGTGAGCTGGCCTGCGTGGTCTGCCTGGGGGTAGCGCACAAGTCCATGGATGATCAGATGGTTCTCAGTGAACTGGCCACCCAGATCCGGGATCTGACCCAGTCTGATCTGCCAGCAGGCGAGAAGTTGCTTAAGACCCAGATCGGGATTGCTACTGCCGTACGGGATATGGCCAGCGGCAGTGAGTATCACTGGCCCTTCCGCCTGGAGCTAGCCTTCAGCCGTGCCCGTGGCTCATGGGAGATAGAAGTGGCGCATCTCTCCTTCCCCTTCTACTGGGTCTTTGAGAACAAGATCCCATCCAAGCAGGGGTAGGGCTGAGTAGAAACAGCTGAGGCGATGCCTCAGCTGTCAGGCTTTGTCTGCTGGAAGTGGGAGATGCGACCTGCCTTGCGGCAAGTCTCGCCTCTTTCGTCAGGGCTTAGTAAGGTACAGTGCCAGCATGACGAAGGGCGGCAGAATTACTGCCGCCCTTCGTTAACATACGAGATCAGTTCGCTGATATTGCCCTTGCGTCGGAAGTCCACCGGCTGAGCGTAAGCGTGAAGCATTCCTCTTTCATCGGGATGCAGCTTTGCATTACGCTGCCCGCGCCATTGGATCTTCAGGCGCAGTAGGGTCATCAACAGCTTATCGATCATCGTCAGCCTGCTATAGTCAAAGCCACCACGCAGGTAGAAAAATCGGATCTGCTTCTGCTGCTCGGGAGTGAAATTGCTGTTCCTCACTTGGTCCAGTTCCTCAGCTCGTCCTGGGGCTGCGCCAGTGGCAAAGACCACGAGCTTCTTTTCTCGCAATCTGTCCATATGACCGGTGATCAACTTCACCCCATTGATCCCGGATGCGTACAAGCCACCGCCATAGATGATGACGTCATAGGCCATCAGCTTGTCGACTGTCACCGTTGATCCCTCAAAGAGATCGGCAGCGAGTTCCTCAGCGATCCATTCGGCATACTGGCGGGCAAATCCGCTCTTGGATCGGTAAACCACGACTGATTTCATACTTCACACCCCATATCGCGTTCTGCGTCCAAGTGCTAACACCATTATATACCTATACAGGTGAAACGGGCGAGGTGAGTTGAAGAGTTGGGAAGGGCCGGAGGTTAAGTCGACAAATGGTCACGCCCCAGCGTCCACTGCCCACTGGCAGTAGCCAAGTAACCCTCATGGGACAGTTCCCTGACCTGGTGCCTGTTGCAAAGAGACAGTGCCTGACGAGGTCCAGTTGACTGCGCCGAGGATCTATGCGAGACTGATGCCAGAAAGCTAGTCGGTAGGGCCAAGTAGGACGGCGAGTACCCATAGGCTAACCACAAGAAGGGTGGCGACAGTGTGGATTTTGAGACGGTTATGCGGGAACTTGAGGCTCTAGGAACGGAGCACAACAAGAAGTCATACATCAGTCGCGGTGCGCACGAGCCACTGTTTGGTGTGGCGACCGGCGCCATGAAACCCTTGGCGAAGAAGATCAAGAAGGATCAAGTCCTTGCTGAGCAACTCTATGCGACCGGCAACTACGACGCCATGTACTTCGCTGGCGTAATCGCCGATCCCAAGGCCATGGGCGAGTCGGATTTCGACCGCTGGATGGAGACCGCGTATTTCCATATGATCTCGGACTATATCGTGGCGGTTACCCTGGCAGAGACTGGCTTTGCTCAGAGCGTCGCTGATCGGTGGATCGAAAGCGGTAAGGAACTCCATATGTCGGCGGGCTGGAGTTGCTACACTTGGTTGCTGGGCTCACGCCCAGACAGCGAGTTCGATCAGGACAAGCTCAAAGCCATGCTGGAGCGAGTGGCGGAGACAATCCACGATCAGCCCGACCGGACCAAATACGCCATGAATGACTTTGTCATGGCCGTTGGTATCTCCTACCTACCCTTGCATAAAGACGCGGTCCAGGCGGCAGAGACCATCGGCAAGGTGGATGTGCGCAAGGGAAAGACCCCGCTGGCGGCGGATTACATCCAGAAGGCAGCTGACAAAGGAAGCTTGGGCTTCAAGCGCAAGAACGTCAGGTGCTAACCAAGTGGATGAGGTGTGAGAGCAGATGATTAAAATGGTCTTAGTATTGGTTCTCGTGAGGAGTTGTTGAGTAAATGCGCATGTCGAAGTTGTTCGGTCGGACGCTCAGGGAGACGCCTGGTGAGGCCGAACTGGATAGTCACAAACTGTTGCTGCGTGCCGGGATGATCAAGAAGCTGGCCTCGGGGATCTATAGCTATAGTCCTTTGGCGGTGCGCTCGCTGCAGAAGATCATGGCGATTATCCGCAGTGAGATGGACGCCATTGAGGGCCAAGAGATTAACATGCCGGTGGTCCAGCCCGCTGAGCTGTGGCAGGAATCCGGGCGGTGGTATGGGATCGGACCCGAGCTGGCGCGCTTCAAGGACCGTGGCGGGCGGGATATGGTCCTGGGTATGACCCATGAAGAGGCTGTAACGGATCTAGTGCGCAACGAGATCAACAGCTACCGCCAGCTGCCGTTCATGCTCTATCAGATCCAGACGAAGTTCCGCGATGAGCCGCGCTCCCGTGGCGGGCTGATCCGCGTGCGCGAGTTCACCATGAAGGATGCCTATAGCTTCCACCGCGACGCCGGGGACTTGGACCGCTACTATGAAGACGTGGTCCACGCCTACTTCAATATCTTCGCGCGTTGCGGGCTCAAGGTGATCTCTGTCCTCTCCGACACTGGGATGATGGGTGGGGGAGAGGCCCATGAGTTCATGTACGTCACGCCGGCCGGTGAAGATACCCTGCTCCTCTGTGACAAGTGCGGCTACGCCGCCAACTTCGAGGTGGCTGAACAAGCTTCGGTGGCGCGCTCCGATGAGGATGCTCTGCCGATAGAGGAGGTCTTTACCCCGGGGGCTAAGGAGATTGGCGCGGTAGCCGGCTTCCTCGGCGTTGCTGCTGATCAGACGCTCAAGACCCTGATCTTAACCGGCAACAAAGGGCTGGTGCTGGCCTGCATCCGTGGCGACCTGGAGATCAACGAACGCAAGCTGAAGCGGTTGCTGGGCGATGAGACGCTCCGCATGGCTACTGAGGAAGAGGCTCGGGCTGGGGGATTGGTCCCGGGCTACGTCTCGCCGGTGGGGGTGAGTGGCGTCACAGTCGTGGCGGACCAGTCAGTCGCCGCATCCCGCAATCTCGTCGCTGGCGCCAACAAGACAGGCTTCCATATCCGCAATGTCAATCTTGGCCGTGATTTCGCCGCCGAGCATGTCGCCGATCTGGTGGCCGTCCAGGGCGGCGCGAGCTGCGCCATCTGCGGTCATCCCGTCCGTGAAGCGCGCGGTGTGGAGATGGGCAACACCTTTAAGCTGGGCTTGAAGTACTCCCGGTCCATGGGAGCCAACTTCCTCGATGAGAGCGGTACAGCTGTGCCGATCACCATGGGCTGCTATGGGATCGGGGTCGGGCGCCTGCTCTCCTGTGTGATTGAGCAGAACCACGACGAACATGGGATGATCTGGCCGATCTCCGTCGCTCCCTTTGAGGTCGAGCTCTGCGCCGTGGGGGTGGATCCGGCCGTGGCTGAGACTGCCGACGGGCTCTATCGAGACCTTCAGGCAGCAGGGATCTCGGTGCTGTATGACGATCGTGACTTGCGCCCAGGGGTGAAGTTCAACGACGCCGATCTGCTGGGGATGCCGATTCGGGTCGTCGCCAGCACTCGGTCCCTCGCCCAGCAGAGCTTAGAAGTCAAGCTCAGAAGCACCAAGGATGCGCAGATGATCCCCTTGGACAGCGCCGTTGAGGTGATCCGGGGTATCATCGCCGAACAGATGTGCAGCCTACAGCCCGAACGGCAGGGCTAGGCGTTGAGGAGTGATCGCAATGCTGAGAACCTACGCTGAGTTCCTGGCGCTGGTCAATGAGCTGGGCTTTTTCCCCTTCTACGGGAGATTCCTACCGGGCTTCCCCATGCTGCAGACCGAGACGACGGAAGACCAATGGCATACCGGTGATCGAGAGACTGACCCATGGCAATGGAAGGACCGTGCGGCGGAGGAGAGACAGCTTGCCTTTGGCTGCATCCTCGGCGGCCACAAGGGCTTTATCGCCAAACAGCTGTACCCTTTGTTCTATGCGGCCTGCCACTCAACCATCAGTATGGAGGAACGCTATGGGCGCGGCGAACTCTCGCAGACTGCTTGGCAGCTCCATAGGCTGTTCGCAGGCGGCGCGGTGTTGAGCACCGCTGAGATACGCCAAGCATTGGGCGTGACCAAGAAAGAGGGCGCTAGCCAGGTCGACGCTACACTCAAAGAGCTACAGAAAGGGTTCGTCATCACGGTCTGCGGGAACAGACGCAAGGTCAGCCTCGACGGTAGGGAGTACGGTTGGCCCGCGAACACCTACTGCCGTGTAACGGATTGGACGCCTGATGGCTGGCTCGACGGCAGCGATGAGATCGATCCCGCCGAAGCCCGCGAACAGCTTCTCGATATCGGTTGCTCTATTGCACCAAGCGGTGATCGACAGGCTCTGTCCAAGGTGCTCTTTGGGAGGCGTAGCGAATAATAATGGGGACGGTTCCAATTATTCGTTCCTGAGCTTCCCCATACTTGCATGATTACACAGGAAGGCGCACCGGCATTGCCGATGCGCCTTCCTTATTGCATGATCCGGGGAGCCGACCCTACCGCGATGTTGTGCTGAGGCAGCTGTTCCCATTGGCGCAGAATACGCGCCACCGTGCCCAAAGTGAATAACTAGAACCGTCCCCAATATTCCGTGGGGTGGGCGACCTAGCGTCTGATGAACTGCATCAACTCCTGGTTGAACCTATCACGCTCCTCCCAGACGAGTCCATGACCGCTGTTCTCAAAAGCAACAAGCTTTGAGCCTGGGATGGAGTCTCTCTGGGCCATGGCCAATGGGAAGGGGCAGACCTGATCATGAACGCCATGCAGGATCAGGGTGGGGACACGTATCTGACCTACATCGGAGAACAGGCTCTCGTCTCGGAGCGAGGTTGCTAGGGCTGCGGTTGACCAGCCCGCTGCCTGTAGACCCATCTCAAAGAACCACCTCGAGAAAGGCTCGCTGACGTCCTGGAAGAAGAACATATCGCCAAATCCCCGCAGCATCTTCGGGCGGTCGTTGCAGGTATCGAGGATAATCTGATCGACGGCCTCTCTCGGGAGACCATGAGGAAAGCCAGGACGCTGAGTGAAACTAGGCGCTGCTGCAGCAATCAGCACGAGTTTGGAGACCCCATAGCCCTTGTGACGAGCAATGTAGCGGATTGCGATGGCTCCACCGACCGAATGGCCTGCTAGAGCGAAATCACGTAGTCCAATGGCATCGACCACGGCTCGAATATCGTCGGCCAGGCGGTCGTAGTCGTAGCCGCTCCAGGGCTTATCGGACTTGCCGAAACCTCGGATATCGATGCCAATGCAACGAAATCCCATCCTGGGAAGTTGATCAAACTGGTACTCAAACAACCTGTGGTTGGCCGGCCAACCGTGTATAAAGAGGATCGGCGTCCCGTTCCCCGGGCCAATATCCTCAATGTAGATCCTCACGTCCGGCTCCACTCTCACGTAGTATCCCAAGCGAATCCCTCCAAACGAGAATAATCTCTAATGCACTGTATTCGCCTGGGCGAAGCTCTGTGATCTATGATGAGAGGGTCCCAGAAGCTGCGCTTCCGGGACCCTCTCATCTGTTTCCAGCTCTCACGCATGAACTCGCGAGCTCAGTCAAAGAAGACCTTGACACTACCACTACTGGCGGTGGTGGATTTGAGAACCAGGACGTATCTTCCGGCCGCAAACTCCCCGCCCAGAGTCTTGATGATCAGCTCGCCACCGGAGCCGAGGGTCGCCATGGATTGACCGCTGGGCGAGCGAAGCTCAAAATCCAGGTGACCTTTCGCGGCGTGAAGCTCGATGGTGATCGCCTTGCCTGCTTTAAACTCATACGTGGACTCCCGCCGGCCGCGCAGGTCGTCAAAGGTCACCAATCGATGCTGGGGGTTGTTGGGCTCCGTGGTTCCTACGAATGACTTGACGCTGTAACCCGTATACCTACAGCCTGCGAGCAGCAGTGCGGCTAGGATGACCACTAGGGTCGTTTGCCTGATCTTGATCATGATCAATCCTCACTTCGATGCTTATTAGCTACCTACGTATGGGCTTACTAGACCACAAAGGGGACAAACCTCTTGGTCCTCTGCATGTACCGGCGGTACTCGTCGCCAAACTCGGTCAGCATATCGCGCTCCTCGCGCTTGGCCAGGCGGACGTACATCGCCACCATCACCGGAAAGAGCAACAACGTCGGCAGCGTTGCCCAGTCGGCGATCATGCCGAACGAGAGCAGCAGTAGACCCGTGTACTGTGGATGGCGGATGTAGCGGTAGATCCCGGTTGTGACCAGTGAGCCCTGCCCTTTGTCCTTCGACCAGTAGTTCCTGTGGATGTGATACCAGCCATTAAGGATCATCAGTAACGCCACCAGTGCTGATCCATAGGTGATGTACATCCCCCAGTAGCCGATGGAAGAGAACAGGGTGTGCCCCCAGAGGATGCCCTCCGGCAGGTTTCTGCCGATGATCCACGAGATTAGATACATGCTGAAAGGGATCCCGTGCATCTCGATGGCAAAGGCGATGATGAAGGCTAGGTACGTTCCGGTGGGCTTCTTATCCATCTTCCTATAGAAGGGCAAGAACAGCAGCACTACGCTATACAGCGCGATGAAGAAGAGCACTCCGAACCAATTGTGAAAATGACCCTGTAGAGTTTCTGGCATTGTTGTTACCTCCCCATTATCTGGTGCGCTCGCGAGTGGCTCACCCATGGCGCACCCTTCGTTCTCTAGTATGGAGAGGATTACTTAAGTGGGGTTGCTGCTATTCTTAAATCGGCCTTAAATCGTTGGTAGACTGATGACGAACTCGCATCCGCTGCCCAGATCGGTGATCAGATCGATCTTTCCGCCATGGGCCGCGATGATCCTCTCGGCGATGGCGAGTCCTAGGCCCGTACCGCCCGTCTGTGAGTTCCTGGCTTCGTCTGCACGCACAAACGGCTGGAAGATATCCTTGGCCAGTTCAGGATGGATGCCAGCGCCATCGTCCTTTAGCGAGATCGTGACTTGGCTGTCCAGTTCGATCAGCTTCAGCGTCACCATCGTACCCTTGGGGTTATAGCGCAGGGCATTGTCGACTAGGTTCTGGAAGACCCTGCTCATCTGGATCCTATCGATCAAGACATAGATCTCACGGTCCGGTATATCGAAATCGTAAGCAAAACCCGCTCGCTCGAAGATCGGGATGGCGGCACCCATCTCTTCACGCAGGTATTCACAGATATCGACTCTTGCTTGGTCGAGCACAAACCCTGCGCTCTCTACTTTGGACAGCTCAAACAGACCAGTGATCAGGCGATTGGCCCGCACACTATTCTCATAGATGGTCGCAAGATAGGAATCGCGGTCTGCCTGGTTCAGATCCGGATTTTGTCGGCAGTATTCCGCGTAGCCCATGACTACGGCTAGGGGGTTCTTCAGGTCATGGGAGATATCCAGCACCAGCCGCTTGCGGTTCTCCTCGGACTGCTTGCGCAGCGCGATCTCCTGCTCGATCCGCTCCGCCATGTCGTTGAAGGTCTCCTGCAGTTGGGCAAACTCGTTTTGCAGTTTAAGATCAACTCTGGCTGAATAGTCCCCGTCCCGCAGGCGCTGCGCACTCCTGCTCAGTTCCTGCAGTGGCCTGATAACCCCAAACGATGATAATCGTGAGTAGATCACGGTGCTGATGGCGAGCAACAGAAGAGAGAACAGGACGACAGAGACGATGACGGTCATCACACTCTCGGTATCGACGGAACCGAACTCCCTATTGCGGACCACCGCGAAGTCAATCCGTATCGAGGTCGGGAAGGTGACGACCAACCAGAACCCGCCGTCAGGATCGTACTCGATGCTATGGCTGAAGGGGGTGCCGACCGCCCGGTTGGCGGTCAGGAAGTCGGTGAACTCCTGAACGCTGAGCCGCTCTTTGCCGATGGCATCCAGACCTGCCGAGAGGACGACCTCGTAGTCGCGATTGATCACCTGAACGCCACCACCGTTGGCAATGACCTCGGCGGTCTCGATCTGGCGGTAATCATCTCGCATCAGGCTGGCGGCTGTATAGTGGTTCTTGACGAGGGTCTCGCCCACCATGTAATTGGCAAAACTCAGCAACAGCAGGGTAGAGCCGATGACCATGATCGAGAGAATAAACATCAGGACGTAGTTGGCGAGAAACCAGTTCTGTATCTTCCTGTTCATCGATGGACCTCATCCTGCTTGTCGAACTTATAGCCGATGCCGCGGATGGTCTTAATGTATCTCGGCTCCTTGGGGTCGACCTCGATCTTGGTTCTGATATGACTGATATGGACCATGATCGTGTTGTCGTCGAAATAGGCCGTCTCGTCCCAGACCGCCGTATACAACTGCCTCTTGGTAAAGACCCGGGCAGGGTTCTCCATCAGATATTTGAGCAGCAGGTACTCTTTGGCGTTAAGCTCGATCTGCTCTCCATCTCGCCAGACGCAGCAGGCATCCTTGTCCAGTATCAGGCTGCCGCACTGGATCTTAGAGCACTGACCCTGACGATCAGCTGAATACTCGATCTGTCGCCTTAGGTGAGCGCCGATCCTGGCGAGCAGTTCTGCCATGCTGAACGGCTTGACCAGGTAGTCGTCGGCGCCAATTCCGAGCCCCAGCACTTTGTCCATGTCATCGCCTCTGGCGGTAAGGAAGACGACTGGGATCTTACTGGTCTGGCGAATCTTGCGCAGCAGGTTGAAGCCATCCAGCCTCGGCATCATCACATCCAGGACGGCTAGGTCGACCGCCTGGGTCTGGAGGATATCCAGAGCATGGAGACCGTCTCTTGCCGCCAGAACGGAGTACCCCTCCTGCTCAAGATGGAGTTGCAGCAGGTTGCGCATATCCTGCTCGTCCTCGGCGATTAGGATCTTCATAGCATCACTCTCCGACCAGTGAGTTTGATCCATTATAACATCTGCGGCTGCTCTATGATGGGCAAACATACCAATTGACTGAAACCAGCAAGGCCCGATGGTGAAGGTCTTGTCCTTGGTCAGAGAGAATAGTGACCATCAGTACACCGAAGTGTGACGGGAGATCGAAAGGATGAAACGACATGCTCGACATACCTGGGCATCGCTTTCTCAGCCTTGAGTCGCTGAACACGGGCTGGTCGACGGATAGAAAGTATATCGCAGAGGCACCATCGGGTGTGAAGCTACTCGTGCGTGTGGCAGATATCTCCGAATATGAGCAGAAGCGAGCCGAGTTTGCGGCGACCACGGCGGTCTCACACCTTGGCATTATCATGTCTTCTCCCTTGGATTTTGGCGTTTGCGAGGGCGGTAAGAGCGTCTACTCGCTACATGCCTGGATCGAGGGAGAGGATGCTGAGAAGGCGCTGCCGAAGCTCGACGATGCAGGGCAATATGCGCTTGGTATCAAAGCCGGTGAGATCTTGAGAAAGATGCACTCCCTGCCCGCATCCACCAGCCAGGACTGGGGCACACGCTTTCGGCGCAAGGCGGCCACTAAGATCAAGCGGTACTCGGAGTGTCCATTGAGATTCTCCGGTGATGATCTGATGGTCCGCTATATCAGGGAGAACGAGTACTTGCTGGATGGTCGACCGCAATGCTTTCAGCACGGCGACTATCATGTCGGCAATATGATCGTCACGCCGGATGGGGAGCTCGGGATAATCGACTTCAACCGCTTTGACCATGGCGACCCGTGGGAGGAGTTCAACCGTATCGTCTGGTGTGCCAACATCAGCCCTCAGTTTGCATCGGGACGGATTGACGGGTATTTCGCGTCTCAGGTTCCAGAAGCGTTCTTTCGCCTGTTGGCTCTGTATATCGCCAGTAACACCTTGTCCTCGATCTATTGGGCGATCCCCTTTGGGCAGATCGAGGTCGATACGATGATGAAGCAGGCGGCGGATGTTCTCGAGTTCTACTACGGCATGAAAAACGTTGTGCCGAAGTGGTATACAGGAGGGGCGCTATGATCATGCTCCAAAATGGCGCAGCGGCCTTTCTGAAACGGGACGGGCATTACCTGCTCATGAAACGGTCGCCAGAGCGTACAGTGGCCCCCAATGTATGGAGTTGTGTAGGCGGGCATATTGAGCCCTATGAGCTTAACGATCCCCGCTCTGCTTGCCTGCGTGAGATCAATGAGGAGACAGGGATACCCGCAGACCATGTCTTCAACCTGGAGCTGCGCTATATCATCATCCGTCGCTCAAAGGATATCATCAGGCAGAACTACGTCTACTTTGGTGAAACCGATATAGAGGAGTTTACGGACACTGATGAGGGAACGCTCCACTGGATCCACCAAAGCGAGCTGCTGGATAGGGAGTTCACGCAGACTTTCGCCGCGATGCTTCATCATGATCTCCACACACCGGATAGAAAAGGACGAGTCGTGATCGGTGTTGCCGAAAACAGTGCCGGCAAGCTGCAGATGAGCTGGTCGCCAGTGGAAGACTTCGAGTAGCGCTTAGCTACAAGCTTCAATGTGTTAAACATGCCAGATCGTGAACGAAAAGCGAGATCATCCCCCGTCGGATGATGATCTCGCTTTTTCACATTCTCCAGAAAAACTTTGCCAATTTTGACCTACGTCAAAGCGGCAACGGCTGAAGTCGGCGATAATGAAGTCACCAACAACAAGGAGGAGCTCAAAAATGACCAACAAGACTTATCAACTAGAGACCGTCTCCTGCCCCAGTTGCATTGCCAAGATCCAGGGGATGCTCAAGAAGACCCAGGGTGTCCACGAGGCTGAGGTGCTGTTCAACAGTTCTCGGGTGAAGGTCGCCTTTGACGAGACTGTGATTAACTCCGAGACGATCAAGGGCAGCATCAACAAGCTCGGTTACAGAGTCCTCGGCGAAAAGTAACGTAGACAGGTCACGAAGAGAGGGGATATCGACATGTGGACGTTGACAAAGGGGCAGCGCATCCTGCTGTCGGGGGTATTGGTGGCGCTCTCTTTCCTGCTGAAGGAGACCATCGGCTACGAG